>NZ_JAEHBK010000014.1:0-127540 GCF_016483685.1 Bacillus cereus group sp. N8
ATGAGTCCAGTGCAATACCGGACTCACATCCCATCGGCCGCTTAAATTCTTTGTCTAACTTTTTGGGTTCAGTTCAATAAGGAGACGGCGTTTTATTTATTATTTTACTAAAATCCTCAGCAATTTGATCTTGTTACTTCACCACAAACCTAGTCTGACTACACCCATCCTTCTGCTTCGTTACCTCTAATACAGCTGGCATTGCGTTTTTCAGTTCCTGAACATGTGAAATTACGCCAATAAAGCGACCAGATTTTTGTAAGTCGATTAGGGCGTCAACTGCCTTCGTTAATGACTCTTCATCTAATGAGCCGAATCCTTCATCGATAAACATCGTTTCGATGGAAATACCACCTTCATACGCTTGAATTACGTCTGCCATTCCAAGTGCTAAGCAAAGTGATGCGTTAAATTTCTCACCGCCAGATAATGTTTTTACATCTCGGGTTTGACCTGTGTATGCGTCATATACATCTAAGCCTAATCCACTTTGACGGTTTCTCTTTTCAACTCGCTCACTTCGTTTTAAATAAAATTGGCCATTTGATAATTTACGTAATCGTTCGTTTGCGATTTGAACGATTTGTTCTAGATACTCAATTAAGATGTAACGTTCAAAGGATATACGACTATCGTTATCCCCTTTCATTACTTCATATAAATCAACAAGTTCTTGGAATGCTTTTTCTTCCTCATGAATTTGTTCATCAATTCGTTTAATGTTTTCATGTAAATCCGTAATATATGCTACGGCGTTTTGAGCACGTTGTCGTTTTTCTTTAATAATATCAAGGTTAATTTCCAATTCTTTCACTTGCTCATCCAATGAAGAAATGTCCATATACTCTTTATCGTTTAATTCTGCCTTTAATTCTTCAATTTGTTTTACAAGTACTTCTAGAGACGAGTAGTAACTTTGGATTTCTTGTTGTAACTTATCCAGCTCAGCATCATTTAATTTAGCTGCTGTATATGTTAATTGATCTGTAAATCCGCTTTGTTCTAGCTCTTTCATAAAGCGTGTGAAAGTCTCTTCTTTCTTCTCTTTTGCACTATTGAATTGATTAGAAGCACTATCATGTTCTGCTTGAATACGTATATTTTCATTTTGCCAATGTTGATACGCTTCTTGTACTTTCTCCCATTCATCTTCCATTAACCTGAGTTCTTGTAGAGCTTGGTCAAACTGTACTTTCCAAGCTTGTACCGTTTGCAAGCTTTCCGGAATATTTTGCTTATCATGTTCATATGACGTACGAAGTTGCATACACTCCATTTCAGTACGGTGCTGCACTGTTTCTACTTCACGCTTTTGTTTCTGGAGTTCTTCTACTTTTTCTTCTACGCTTTTTATATTCACAACAATTTGCTTACGCGTTTCTTCACATGCTTTTAACGTATTTACTTCTGCTGCTAATTGCTTTCCTTTTTGAACGAGCGCACTATATGTTTCTACTAATTCCTCTGAGCGATAGCCTCGCTTTAGCACTTCTTCTATCACTTGTTCATATTGAACTCGATAGAAATTCCACTTTTCTTCTAATTGAACATGTAATTTTTCCGCAACATTTTTCTTTTCTCGTAGCTCATTTAACTCTTTTTCATCAATTGCATTACTTTGCTCTGTAGCTTTTTTCGGATGATCCATACTACCACATACTGGACAAGATTCACCATCATGTAAATGAAGAGCTAATATACCAGCTTGTTCACTTAACCAGCGGCGTTCCATATTTTCATATGCACTAACTGCCAGTTGCGTCTTTTGAAGCGCAATTTCTTTTTCTTGCTCGTATTTTTGTTTTTCTTGCCATACATCATATGCCTGCTTTAACACTTTTGCATCTTCTCGCATATTCGTTAGTTCTTCTACTTTAGCTACATATTGTTCAAGCGCTGCTTCTAATTGCTGTAATTCGCCAGACATTCTTTGTTTTTCATTTGTATGCACTTCTAGTTGTTCACCTAACTTTCGCATACCTTCTTTTAATTTCCCTATTTGAATTTCAGCATTTTGCAAATTTAACTTTTTCTCAGCTAATGATGCAATAATTGGTTGTAACTCTTCTAGTCTTTGAACTTGTTTTTTAGCGTTTTCTCGCTCTGATCCCTTATTCTTTAATGCTTCATATTTATCCTGAGCAAGTTCAAAACTGTTCATTATATGTTCTTTTTTTGCGATTATCTGTTTTAACAAACCTTCAGACTTCTGTTCATGTTGCATCGCTTCCTCATACCATTGCTCAAATGGTAATAATCGCTTCGCCTGTTCCGCATGTTTAAAAGATTTTTCTTTCATTTCGATTACTGCATGGTTTTCTTGTAAAATACTGTATTTCTCATTCTTTTGTGCTAAATCTTTGAATTTCTCATTTACAGCTTTTGCTGCATGAAAACGTGCCGCTGCTTCTTTTAACTGTTTCGTTTTGTCATTTTGTTCTACGTGTAATTGCTCAACCTCTGCCTTGTACCAAATTGTTTCTTGTTCTAATACCTCTACTACTTGATGTGTATTTACATGTTCTTGCTCTACTAATGTCTCTAACAATGCTCCATCACGTATTGGCAATTTAAAAACATTACGGAAATATAGCTCTCGTTCTTTTTGTTTTTCTTGTAAGACGTCTTTCCATTGTTTGCGTTTTTGGTCTAGTAACTCACGCATTAACTTATAACGATCTGTTTTAAAAATACGACGTAAAATCTCTTCTTTATTTTCTGTTTCAGACGTTAATAGCTTTCTGAACTCTCCTTGCGGTAACATTACTATTTGGCTAAATTGATGTTTACTTAATCCAATTAAATCTTCAACTTTATTATTTACATCCGTTACATGAAAACGATCGACACAAGGAACTTTTTCTTCATTAATTACTTCATATAATTCAACTGCATGTCCTGTAATTGTTTTATTCCCTTGTTTTTTATGACCAAGTTGTCGCTTTATTTCATATCTTTTCCCTTTTAATTGAAAGGTTAATTCCACACTTGTGTAAACATTATCATCAGCAAATTGACTACGGAGCATGCTTGTATCACTACGCTCTTCCCCACTAGCTTCTCCATATAACACATAACAAATCGCATCAAAAATCGTTGTTTTTCCGGCCCCTGTATTACCAGAAATAGCGAAAATACGATGTTCGCCAAGATCATTAAAATCGATTACTTCTTTCTGTTTATATGGACCAAATGCCGTCATAATAAGCTCAATCGGTCTCATCCTCGCTCACCTTCCCGTTCTTGCACTGTTTGCAACACATCTAAGAATAGACGTTCTTTCTCTTCTGATAACTCTAACCCTTTCATTTCTTTGTAAAAAGCTTTTAAAAGAGATAAATCATCCGTTTTATGTCTTGAAATAGTTACTTCATTTTCATCTGTGAACTCTCGTCTTTGAATAGATCTTTCAACATGCATTGCATTTGGGTATACAGAACGTATTTTTTCCATTGGCTGCAAGACTGGATTTCCGTCTAATAATTTCACAAATACATAATCTTCATTTACTGGATGATGTAATAAATCGTCTATTTTTGCTTCTACTGTACGCATTTTACGACGTGGTGTAAGTAAACGTTTTTCAATTGTTGTTTCACCTTTTTCATCCAGTTCCACAATATAATATCCTTTTTTATGTTTTTCTTCAGAGATAGAATAGGCAAGTGGCGAACCTGAATAACGAATTGTCTCATTACGTACAAAATGCGCTTGATGTAAATGACCAAGCGCCGTGTAATGAAACTTATCAAAATAATGGCTATTTACATATTCAGCACCACCAATTGAAAGTGGTCGTTCCGCATCACTTGTATTTTCCTCTGCCTCTCCTGAAGAAGTTACAAATGCATGTCCTACAAATACATGTCTCGCTTCTTTATCCATCGTTTCAGAAAGTTCATTCATAAAAATACGCATCGCATCATCATGAGAACGAACATCTTCATTTTTCAATATATGTCTAACAATACTTGGATCCGCATACGGAATGAGATGGAAATGAACCTCTCCGTATTCATCATTTAAAACAACAGGATTATATGGAAACTGGAATTGTCCAACAATATGTAATCCTTGTTTTTTCATTAAATTACTACCAAAATGTATACGGTCCGGACTATCGTGATTTCCTGCAACTGCGATTACTGGTGTTTGTAACTCAATAACTATCTTTTGTAATACATCATTTAATAAGTCTACTGCTTCTGTAGGTGGAATTGCTCGGTCATATAAATCTCCTGCAATAATTACAGCATCCGGTTTTTCTTCTTCAACAGCTTGTACAAACTGATCTAACACAATTTTTTGATCTTCAGTCATATATACACCATGAACAAGCTTACCTAAATGCCAATCCGCTGTATGAAAAAACTTCATATTACCCTTCTCCTTTTAGTTTACTGATTGTAGTGAAACAAGTTGATAGTTTAGTGTAGTTTTTCCTTTCTCCCATTCTAACTTTTGGACAATTGCACTACCGATTCTTTCTTCGTTTGATTTATATAAAGGTAATATTTCTTGAATAGTAAATAGATGATAACCATCTAAAATTAATTGAAATAAATTATCTTCTATATGTAATCTCACTTCTTTTTCATTTGAAATAATTTTTGTGTGCATCTCAAATTTCATGCTAGATACAACCCCTTTTTTCTAATCTCTACATTTTAATAGTATAGTGGTCATGCAAGATTGACAAGTAAATACACTACGATGTACACACTTTTTTAATTATAAGTATTTTATGTTTTTTACATAAAATACGGTATGTGAAATTATCAATCTACAAAAATAAAAATGCCATTCAGGCATCCTTATTTTTGTAAGTACTCTTTCATAACGTAGTACAATACAGTTATTAAGACAATCGCTACAAAAAACGCAAATACAGCCACTACATACCCATCTTTATTTAGTAAAAAACATATGGAAATAGATATTATAAAAATCGGAAACACGAGACGCACCTTATCCTTCACTTCTTCTGTCGTATCTGTATGATGAAAATACTGTGTAATTCCTACCATAAGAGATGACAAAATAATTACCGACAATAGTAAAGGTCCTGGCATTCCGATCTCTCCTTTCTCTATTTCTAATTATATACAAAACCAACGGTCTTTAAAAGTTAGACAATTCAGCTTTTTAATCTTTTCTACATCCATTCTTTAATAAATTGTTACGCCACGCATAATAACTCAATATAAGTTATACATATAATAGCGCCTTCAACACTATAATTCCAAATAATTGCGCTTACAGTAATGTTGTAATATTCCTCTTCCTTCTTCAGAATCCTGCAAATATAACTCGTCAAAATATGCGGAGTACATATTAATCCTTATAGCGCCAATATTAGACAAATTTATAAAGGACATTTCATCATGTATCAAGAAATAAGAATAGGAAGATATGTAAGGGAGGATTTATAATGACTGAACACGTTTTATTTTCTGTTAGCGAAAACGGCGTTGCATCTATTACTTTAAACCGTCCAAAAGCACTTAATTCTTTATCCTATGACATGTTAAAACCAATTGGACAAAAACTTAAAGAATGGGAGCAAGATGATCAGATTACAGTTATCGTTTTAAAAGGAGCTGGAACGAAAGGTTTTTGTGCAGGTGGCGACATTAAAACGCTATACGAAGCACGTTCAAACGAGATTGCATTACAGCATGCAGAACAATTTTTTGAAGAAGAATATGAAATTGATACATTTATTTATCAATATAAAAAACCAATTATCGCCTGTTTAGATGGAATCGTAATGGGCGGTGGTGTTGGTCTGACAAATGGAGCTAAATATCGAATAGTAACAGAACGTACGAAGTGGGCGATGCCTGAAATGAACATCGGTTTCTTCCCAGATGTCGGTGCTGCTTATTTCTTAAATAAAGCTCCAGGATCTACTGGCCGATATGTCGCTTTAACAGCATCCATATTAAAAGCTCCTGATGTATTATATATAAACGCTGCTGATTATTTTATGACATCCGATTCATTACCAAATTTCCTTACCGCACTTGAAAATATAAATTGGAATAAAGAAGATGTACATACTCATTTAAAAGAAGTTATTCGTACATTTGCAACTGCTCCAAACTTAGAAAGCGAGCTTGCTCCTTCTTTAGAAGTAATCAATTCACATTTTGCATTCGATACAATTGAAGAAATCATCCACTCGTTGGAGAAAGCCCAAAGTTCATTTGCACTAAAAACGAAAGAAACGCTATTATCAAAATCACCTGTTTCACTAAAAGTAACATTAAAACAGTTTATTGATGGACAAGATAAGTCCGTTGAAGAATGTTTCGCTACGGACCTTATACTAGCTAAAAATTTTATGAGACATGAAGATTTCTTCGAAGGAGTACGCTCCGTTGTCGTTGATAAAGATCAAAATCCGAATTATAAATATAAACAGTTAAGTGATGTTTCAGAAGAAGACGTAAATCGTTTCTTTAATTTACTTAATGCATAACAAAAAGGCTATATTTGTAGTGTATGCAACATTACAAATATAGCCTTTTTTATTTAATATTTTTAAATACAATTTAATTTAATTTAACCAAAATGTGTGCTACACTATATTTAATCGAATTTTCTAAAAATAAAAAGGAGGACAATTTATGATAGAAAATTATCTTCTTTTCATCATTATGTCAATTTGTCTTATCATTTTACCCGGTCCAGATACAGCAATGGCTACGAAAAACACATTGGTTGCTGGAAAAATCGGCGGCGTAAAAACTGTTTTTGGTACTTGTGTTGCGCTTTTAATTCACACTTTAGCTGCTGTAATTGGTCTTTCGGCACTTATTGTAAAGTCTGCTCTTTTATTTTCTATTTTTAAATATGTTGGTGCTGTATATTTAGTCTATATTGGTATTAAAGCCCTTTTAGCAGTCAGAAACACATCGGACTTAAATACAAATGAAGTTCCAATAAATAATGAAAATAAACATACTTCTTGCTTTCGCCAAGGTTTCCTTACAAATTTACTAAACCCTAAGATTGCAGTCTTCTTTTTAACTTTTTTACCACAGTTTTTAAATCCAAATCATAATACATTTATACAACTTCTCGTTATGGGACTTACTTATCTCATTTTGACAGTCATTTGGTTTGCTTTTTATATATTTTTAATTGATAAAATTAGTGCCTTTATGAAGAAACCGAAGACGCAACGTTATATTCAAGGATTAACGGGAATCGTTTTAATTGGGTTTGGTATTAAACTAGCTTTTGAAAGAAATAATTAACAAGACGAAAACCACCACTATTAATAGTGGTGGTTTTCATTTAATAACTGATTTGGCTGTTTACTCTATATTAAAACCAGCGCTCAGTTACAACTTTTTTGCGTGTATAAAATTGAACGCCATCCGTACCATTTGTACCAAGATCTCCAAAGAATGAAGCTTTGTTTCCTGCAAATGCGAAGAATGCCATTGGTGCCGGAACGTTTACGTTTACACCAATCATACCAGCATCGATGTTATCACGGAACGTTTGAGCATGCTTACCATTTGAAGTATAAATAACAGCACCATTCGCAAATTTCGATTGATTTGTCAGCTTAATACCTTCTTCTAAATCTTTTACTCTTACAATACTTAATACTGGAGCGAAAATTTCATCTTGCCAAATTTTCATTTCTTGATTTACACCATCAAAGATCGTTGCACCAACAAAGTAACCTTCCCCAACTTCTTCATTGATTTTACGGCCATCGACTAGTAAAGTTGCTCCATCTGCTACGCCGCTATTAATATAGCCTAAAACACGTTCTTTATGCGATTCACGGATTAATGGTCCGACGTAATTATCTTCGTTGAAACCATCGCCTACTTTTAATTTTTTCGTCTCTGCTACTAACACGTCAATGAATTCATCCGCAATTTCATCTACTACTGCTACAACAGAACATGCCATGCAGCGCTCTCCACTACTTGCGAACGCAGATCCAATTACACCTTGTACTGTTTTTTCAAGATTGCAATCTGGCATTACAATCGCATGGTTTTTCGCACCTGCTAACGCTTGTACACGTTTTCCATGTTTCGTACCTGTTTCATATACGTAACGAGCTACCGGCTCAGATCCGACGAATGAAACAGCTTGAATATCTTTATTTTCCAAAATGCTATTTACAACATCTTTTCCGCCTTGTACTAAATTTAATACACCTTTTGGGAAACCAGCTTCATAGAATAGCTCTACAAGTCGCTCTGCTAAAAGTGGCGTTCTTTCAGATGTTTTTAATACGAATGTATTACCGCAAGCAATTGCAAGTGGGAACATCCATAATGGAATCATCATTGGGAAGTTAAACGGTGTAATACCAGCAACAACACCGATTGGATAGCGCCAAATCGATCCATCAATTCCACTAGCAATATTCGGAAGAGCTTGTCCCATCATTAAATTTGGTGCTGATGTTGCAAGTTCTACTGCTTCAATACCACGCTGCACTTCACCAGTTGCATCTGTTAGTGTTTTACCGTTTTCTAGCGTAATGATTTTTGCAAGCTCTTCTTTGTTTTCTTGTAAAAGCTGTAAATATTTATACAATTGTCTTGAACGATTCGGAACTGGTACTTTAGACCATTTTTCGTATGCCGCTTTTGCAGCTTCAACAGCTTTTTCAACATCTTCTTTCGGAGATAGCGGAACGTAAGCGATAATTTTTCCAGTTGCTGGATTTGGAACTACTTCTACTTCTGTACCAGTAGACTCTACCCACTCACCATTAATATGATTTTTTACTCGTTTAATTTCAGTTGTAATCATTATATTCTCTCCTTTTTTATGATGTATATAAGTCTATTATTTTTGATTAGAAATTAATTGTTCGCTAACTTTCTTATATAAAGCAGCCATATCGTTTTCACCATATCCTGCTTTACTCGCTTCTTCATATACGTTTAATAGCATTTCGCTTACTGGTAAGTGGAGTTCACTTTCCTTAGCTAAATCAACTGCAAATCCCAAATCTTTCTTTAATAAATTCACAGTAAAGCCTGGCTCGTAGTTTTCGGATGCAATGAAACTTTTATAATTACGCTCATAAATTCTACTTTGACCGTAACTTACATTTAAAATATCAAACATTTTATCTAAATCCATATTGTTCTTTTTCGCTAACGTTAAAGCTTCACTCACACCAGCTGTATAAAAACCAATTAATAGATTGTTAATTAATTTAACAGTCGTACCGCTATCAATTTGTTCACTAACGTGGAAAATATTCGCCCCTAACGCTGCCATGATAGATTCAGTTTTATCATATACGTCTTTTGATCCACCAACCATAAACGTTAATGTACGATTTTCTGCTCCAATTACCCCACCGCTAACAGGCGCTGCTAAAAAGTCTACTTTCTTTTCCTTCGCCGACTCCTCTAACAGTTTATTTAACTGTGGAGATACAGTACTTGTATCAATTAATACAACATTCGAGTGGCTATTTTCAAATAATCCTTCTTCCCCAAAATATACCGCTTCAACAGCACGAGGTGAAGGTAAACTTGTAAAAATCACATCGCATGTCTCTGCTAGTTTTGAGATTGATAAGCCGATAATCCCTCCTTCTTTTTCAAAGGAAGCTTCAGCCTCTTTGTTTAAGTCCACTCCATATACTGTGTAACTTGATTTAACTAAATTTTTAGACATCGGAAGACCCATGTTACCTAAGCCGATAAAACCAATCTTTTTCATATCGCTTTCCTCCTATTTACACAATATATTTCCCACGATTTATAATAGCTTTCGCAATTTCTCTCTTTTTCGTAAATACGTTCGTGTATAAAGGCACTAATAATTGACGGATTTCAGCTAACATTACGTGTCTATCTTGTTCTTCTGTGACAGCCGCTGAAAGTATTGAAATCGTCGATTCTTCTACTTTACGATAGCCTTCTTCACAAATAACATCCGTTATCATTTGTTTCGTACGCTCTTTTTCTTCACCATTTTTACTAATTGCTTTACTCGTACGTAAAAATGCTGATTCCATGACGTACACGTCCGTCAACATATTTGATAATACACGTGAATATTCTTGCTCTTGATCAATTTTTAATCCTGGAGTTTTAGAGAGCGCTTTCAAAGATTGTTTCAACAATTTTTTCGCTAATAAAATGTAACGATGGTTTCTTTCTACATTTGCTACATCAATTTCTACTTCAGCATCTTCTATTTGCTCGATTTGCTTCATTAACATTTTGGCAACTGTTAATCTATTAATTTCATTCGTTCCTTCAAAAATACGACTAATTCTAGCATCACGATATAAACGTTCTACCTCGTACTCTTGCATATAGCCGTACCCGCCATGAATTTGTACAGCTTCGTCTACGATATAAGCAAGTGTTTCAGAAGCGTTTACTTTATTCAGTGCACATTCAATTGCAAATTGGGACATTTTTTTCATAAGATCTTCATCACTCTCATGAATTGCTTCATCAATTACACCTGCTGTACGGTAAGCTGCACTTTCTGCTCCATATGTAGCAATGATCATATTTGCAATTTTCTCTTGAATCATCGTAAAGTCTACTAATTCCGTTTGGAACTGTTTTCGCTCTTTTCCATATTGAACCGACAAACCGATTGCTTGTTTTGCTGTTCCAATATTTCCAAAAGCAAGTTTTAGTCTAGCAAAGTTAAGAATATTAAGGGCTACGTGATGCCCTTTCCCAACTTCTCCTAAAACATTTTCAGCAGGGATAACTACATCTTCTAAAATAAGCGTCGCCGTTGAAGAACCTTTAATCCCCATTTTCTTTTCTTCTAATCCAATAGATACACCTTCACATGTTCTTTCGACAATAAACGCTGTCATCCCTTTATTTGTCTTCGCAAAAACAACGTATACATCTGCCATATGAGCATTTGTAATCCACTGCTTCTCACCATTCAACTTCCAAGCTGTACCCTCTTCATTCAAAACTGCACTCGTTTTTGCACTTAATGCATCAGAACCAGCATTGGGCTCAGTTAAAGCATAAGCACCAATCCATTCTCCGGATGCGATTTTCGGCAAGTACTTTTCTTTTTGTTCTTTCGTTCCGTAATATATGTAAGGCAATGTACCTACACCAGCGTGTATATTAAATGAAACGCTAAATGCACCAGCGTAACCCATTTTCTCTGCTACCAGACCTGAGACAGCCTTTCCTAATTCGAACCCACCGTATTCTTCTGGTACCTCAATGCCTAATAATCCAAGTTCCCCAGCTTTCTCAAATAATTGACGAGAAACGTTATAGTTATGTTGTTCAATGTTCTCAATTTGCGGAACAATTTCTTGTTTTACAAATTGTTCTGTCGTTTTTGCAATTAAATCTTCATCCCCTGAAAAATCTTCTGGTGTAAAGAAAGTATTGTTCACATCTTTATTGAGTGAAAAGAATTCATCCCAAGGTAACTTCGTTTTCTCCATCTGAATCCCCCTATCATTTCGGCCTTCATTGCTCTTTGCATATGCTCGTCTACGATGAGTGGAATATCTTATTATTTAAAACAGAAGGCGATGATTTTTCACATCAAGCAGTTCGTTTTGCCAAAGATGTATTCTCATCGCCTTCGTTGTTTTATCTATTGATCTTCTGATAATACTGTTTTTGCAATTCCAGTATCTAATTCTTCAAAGTCATGATATGAAATTGTTTCATATAACTCACTTCTCGTTTGCATATTAGAAAGTGCATCTTTTTGAGAACCTGTTTCCTTAATTAAAGTAAACACATTTTCATACGCTTTCGCGGCAACTCGAAGTGAAGTTACAGGGTAAATCACCATTTGGAAGCCCATATTTGCAAATTCCTCTGCACTATAATATGGAGTTTTTCCGAATTCAGTCATATTCGCAAGTAAAGGTGCATTTACCTTACTATTAAATAGACGGAACTCCTCTTCTGATTGAAGCGCTTCAGGGAAAATTGCATCTGCCCCTGCTTTAACATATGCATTCGCTCTTTCAATCGCTGCATCTAATCCTTCCACACCGCGAGCATCTGTGCGTGCTACAATATATAAGCTTGGCGCAACTTCTTTAATCGCTTTAATCTTTTGAACTAATTCTTCTGTTGTAACAAGTTTCTTGCCATTTAAATGTCCACATTTCTTTGGTAATTGTTGATCTTCAATTTGAACAGCCGCTACTTTCGCTTCCAGCATTTCTACAGCTGTTCTTGCTACGTTTAGTACTCCACCAAACCCTGTATCAATGTCAACAAGAACTGGTAAATCTGTAGCTCTTACTAGATCCTTTGCTCTATCTGCTACTTCAGTAGACGTCACGATACCTAAATCTGGTAGACCTTTACTTGCTGTATAAGCAGCTCCGGATAAATAAAGAGCTGAAAAACCTGTATTTTTTGCAACTAAAGCCGCCATTGCATCATGAGCACCTGGAATTTGCAAAATTTCATTTGCTTCTACTAAAGTTCGAAAGCGATTCGCAAGCTCCTCTTGTGTTGACTGTTTATTAACAACCCAAGCCATTCTAAATTCCCCCTATTATTAAATTAAGAATAGATCTACAAATTCGTTTACATTCATATTTTCTAGTTTTTCTTCATTTAAACAAACTTCATGAATTTGTTCTTGTTGCTTACTAGAATAATGACCTGCCATATTTGCAGTGAATTTTTGAACAACTTTTGGAATCGCTTCGTCTCTACGGAAACGGTGACCAAGTGGGTATTCACATTCCACATTTTCTGTTACAGTACCATCTTTAAAGTGAACTTGAACAGCGTTGGCGATTGAGCGCTTGTTCGGGTCAAGATAATCTAAACTGTACTGTTTGTTTTCAACAACAACCATCTTATTACGTAATTCATCTACACGTGGATCATTTGCTACTACATCTTCATAATCGTCTGCAACGATATCTCCTTTTAATAAACCAATTGCCGTAATGTATTGTAAACAATGATCACGATCAGCTGGGTTATTTAATGGACCTTCTTTATCGATAATACGAATTGCTGACTCATGAGTTGTAATTGTAATTCGGTCAATTTCATCTAATCTTTCTTTAATTTCCGGATGTAATTTCACAGCACATTCTGCAGCTGTTTGCGCATGGAATTCTGCTGGATATGATACTTTAAATAATACATTTTCCATTACATAAGACTCTAATGGTCTTGCTAATTTTAATTCTTGTTTATTAAATAATACATCTTGGAATCCCCAGCCTGGTGCAGATAATGCTGTAGGGTAACCCATTTCACCTTTTAGAGCAGTCATTGCAAGATGAACACCGCGGCTCGTTGCGTCACCTGCTGCCCATGATTTACGTGATCCAGTATTTGGGGCATGACGATATGTACGAAGACTAGAATTATCAATCCACGCATGTGATAATGCATTAAAGATTTCTTCACGTGTTCCACCAAGCATTTTCGCAACTACAGCAGTTGTTGCTACTTTTACATATAAAACATGGTCAAGACCAACACGGTTTAAGCTGTTTTCTAAAGCAAGTACACCTTGAATTTCATGTGCTTTAATCATCATTTCTAGTACTTCACGTACTTTTAATGGTTCTTTTCCTTCTGAAATACGAACGCGGCTAATATAATCTGCTACTGCTAAAATTCCGCCTAAGTTATCAGATGGATGTCCCCATTCTGCTGCAAGCCAAGTATCGTTATAGTCTAACCAACGAATCATACATCCGATATTAAATGCACCTTTTACTGGATCTAGCACATAAGATGTTCCTGGTACACGTGTACCATTTGGCACGATTGTTCCTGGTACAACTGGTCCTAGTAATTTCGTACACTCTGGATATTGTAGTGCTAAAATTCCACATCCAAGTGTATCAAGTAATACGTAGCGAGCAGTACTGAATGCTTCCGCACTTGTAACCTCTTTATTTAATACATAATCCGTAATTTCTTCTAATAATGCATCTTTTTGTTTAATTTCATTTGTTTTAATCATGCTAATCTTCCCTTTCTGTCGAAAATTCGTTATTATTAATGATGGGTGTCGGTCAAACACCCATCTGGCGGGCGGCGCTAACAACTCCCCAGTTGTTTTTATTTACTAAATGCATGTCGCTCGCCTATATACTTTACGCGTGGACGGAACAAACGATTATTTGCATGTTGCTCAATAACGTGCGCACATAATCCTACTGTTCTAGAGCTAAAGAAGATTGGTGTGTACAGTTGAATTGGAATACCAAGCATCCAATATACTGGAGCTGCATAATAATCAAGATTCGGATAAATTCCTTTTTCCTTCTCCATAATCTTTTCTCCAGCTTCACACATTTCATATAGTGTATAATCACCTTTTACATCACATAACTGCTTTAAAGCTTCCTTCATCATAAGTGCTCTTGGATCCATCTTCTTCATATAAACACGGTGTCCAAAGCCCATAATTTTTTCTTTGTTATAAAGTTTCTTCTGTAATAGTTCTTCAAATTTCTCAACATTTCCAGCTTCTAAAAGCATGTACATAACCGCTTCATTTGCACCGCCATGTAAGCTTCCTTTTAAAGATGCAACTGCACCTGTTAAAGCACCGTATAAATCCGATTGCGTTGATGCAATTACGCGAGCTGTAAACGTAGAGTTTGGCATTTCATGTTCACTATATAAAACAAGGGAACGATCAAAGATCTTTTCCTCAAGTTCAGTTGGTTTTTTACCAGTTAACATATAGAAGAAATTCGCACTATATGACAATTCCTGAAGGGGCTGAATTGGCTCCTCATTATTTAAAATATGATAGCTATTCGCTACAATATTTGGCACTTTACTTAAAAGCTTGTACCCTCGACTTTTATTCACTTCTAACGAGCGGTTTTCGATATCACTATCGTAACCAGCTAATGCAGACACACCTGTACGTAACCCATCCATAGGATGCGTTTCCTTAGGCAATGCCTTTAGCACGTTGAATACACCTTCTGGCACTGCATATTCTTCTTTTAATTTCTTTTCAATTGTTGCTTTTTCATCTTCATTCGGTAGATGTTCTTCTAATAAAAGGTGCACAATGTCTAAATACTCTTTTGTTTTTGAGAGTTCGATTAAATCATACCCTTGAATTACAATTTCACCTTTTACTGTGTCAAGAAACGAAATTTTCGTCTCCGCTGCTACTATACCATCTAATCCCGGGGAAAATTTTTCTTCAGCTTTCATCATTATTTCCTCCAATCCTAATAGATCTTCGTGCACATAACTGTAAGCCTTTACAATACTATGAAACTACATTTCTATTTCAATGTATCAGAGTTTTTAGAAGATTTCAATTTATTTTATAATGATAAGTTTCCTATACTTTTTCTACTGTAATAATACAATTTTTCAAAAATAGCTTTCATATTTTATAAGTAAAGGGCATACATCCTTTTACGATTTTTTAAAACGAAATATAACAATCATCCATATAATCCCACTAAATATACCTTTACTCTCTTTTTATTTAACAAATATAAAAAAAACGAGCTGCATTCATGCACAGCTCGTTTTTAATAATATTAATTTCATATTCTCATAAATATAATTCTTATATAAAATTTATTTATTTTTAATAAAGTTATTATTTTACATAATTAAATTGAATTTCTTCCGTTTCTTTACGATAGCTGACAACTAAATCATAGTTTTGAAGGTACGAAAGATTATCAAAATCTATAAAAATAATATACCGTCTTTCTCAACTGACACTATTTCCCGAACTGGTTTCTCAGAAACAATTCCTAAAGAGTATCCTGGATGAATTGCACTATTTCCTCCGCACATTACAATAAAGTGAAACTTTAATCAGTGGGGGTTTTGTTCATCTCCCTCTGATTTTTAGCCTTTACCTATCGGGCGTTTACGAGCAGTTTATCTACCACCTAACTTCTTTGCTCCAGCCGAATTTTGAGGTGTGAGTCTTACTGCCCGGCAAATAGCGGGATAAATTAAAGCGATTCATCATACTTTATACGCAATTCTTCCTTAAATCATCGTAGAGCATCATGTTCAATTGAAATTTTCATCTTCGCCCTTCCTGTTTACGCAAAATCTTTTTTGCCTAATCTTTGTTTTACAAAAACAACGAAAAGAATTAAAGCTATTAATCCAGAAATTGCGCTACCAACAAATAAAATACGGTAACCAAACATTTGTGAAACAACTCCAAGTAAAATCGCACCTAATCCAATACCTAAATCAAATGCAGTAAAGAATGAAGCGTTAGCAACTCCTCTTTTACTAGGATCAACAATTGTCAGCATCGCTGCTTGCAAAGCGGGCTGTGCTGAACCGAATCCAACACCGTATAATGCCGCTGCGATAATTACACCAGTCAAACCATTTGAAATCGTTAATACAACTATCGCTAAAATGGTAATACATAGTGCCGGGAGTATGATAAATACTTCTCCATACTTATCTAATAATTTACCTGAAATCGGCCTTACAATTGTTAAAGCAATTGCATATACAAAAAAGAATGTCCCAGGATTCACATCAATTGATGACGCGAATAACGGTAAAAATGTTGTTATTCCTCCATATGCAAATGATAAAAAGAAAACAACAATCGTTATTGATAAAACGGATTTTTCAAACAGCTGGATTTTCCCTTTTTCTTTTTGTGGCGTGAATGGCATTTTCGTTATTAACGATAATACGACTGCCATAAAGGATAAAAGAGTCGCTAACAAGAATAGACCATGAAATGAATAATTTTGTACAACCCATAATCCAATCATTGGGCCAATTGCCATCGCGATTGTCATCGCCATGCCATACCAGCCCATTCCTTCACCACGACGTGAATCTGGAATAATATCAGTTATCGCTGTTCCAACTGCTGTTGTAGAAACAGCCCACGTCACTCCGTGAATAACGCGTAAAACAGCTAAAAGGACAATAGTCGATGCTAAATTATACGAATACATCGTTATCCCAAAAAATATGAGTCCGAAAATAATAAAAGATCTTCTACCATATTGATCTAACATTCCTCCGATAATCGGTCGTATTACAACTGCAGCTATTGTAAACATTCCCATCATCAGTCCAACTTGTGATTCATTTCCACCAATCTCTTTAATAAAGAGCGGTAGCGTTGGAACAAGTAAATAAAACCCTGTAAATAAAAATAACATCGCGATAGTCATTTGAATAAATGATTTCGTCCATAATCGTTCCATTAAAATTCCTCCATAAACACGTAAAATATTGCAATCAACACATCAATTGTATATTTTTCATGCTCCCTTTCCCTCCGCTAATAGACGTATCTTTTCATAATAAATGGTCTACCATCAATTTAAGTTGGTCTTACGACTTTATACCTATGTTTTAAGCGAAAGTCCTATATATGTACCTTTATATGTTCTAAAAGAATATACTATTTTATTATTAAACTTAGGAGTGATCGTTTCATGTGGGTATCACCAAGAATAGTTACTGCAGTTCCGTCAGTTCCTTCAATACATGTCCCCTCTGTTCATACAGCTAGCTCCGATGTTGGTATTGAACTTCCTGCTACTTGGCAACAATTCCAAACTCCTGGGCAAGTCACCCCTGTATATTGGAATCATGGCACACATCCTAGTAGTACTGGTTTTTATAACCCGGGCTATCCTCCAATACCTCCTACTCAAATTTTTTATCATTTCCCATCAATTTACTTTCAAAATTTCTATGGTACTTTTAACATTTAAAAATAATAGTAATCTTTATAATATAAAAAGCACCAAAGGAACCGTTTTATCGGTACCTTTGGTGCTTTTTTATATACGTTATTTATTGTCCATTATTGACAGGGGCTTCTCCTGTGTTCCCACCAGTAGTTGGTGGCGTTGTTGCTGGTGGCGTTGGAGTTGTATTCCCTTGGCCCCCTCCACCGTTATTCGGTGGGGTTGTATCCCCCTGACCTCCACCGGTGTTCGGTGGGGTTGTATTCCCTTGGCCTCCACCGGTGTTCGGTGGAGTTGTATTCCCTTGGCCTTCACCGGTGTTCGGTGGGGTTGTATTTCCTTGGCCTCCACCATTGTTCGGTGGAGTTGTATTTCCTTGACCATTTCCATTATTTTGTTCATTTTTCTTATTTAATTCATCTTGTTTCTTTTGCTCTTCTTGCTTCTTAAGCTCTTCTTGTTGCTTAAGTTCATCTTGTTTCTTTTGCTCTTCTTGTTTCTTAAGTTCTTCCTGTTTCTTTAATTCTTCTTGCTTTTTCTCTTCTTCAGTTTTTTGCTGTTGATCTTGTTTTGGTTGTTCCGTTGTATCCGGTACGCTCGTATTTGGAGATGAATCACGTTTTTCACCTTTTATACGTAACTCACTACCTTCTTGAATAACACTACTTGGCATTTTAAAGCGTGATTTATCTGTAGCCATCTCGCTCATCATTGATTTAAAAATCAACTGCGCAATTTTCGTATTTTTACTACTAATATACTCATCTTTGCCATCTTTCATATATCCAGTCCATACTGCCATCGTATATTGCGGTGTATAACCTGCAAACCAACTATCACGAGTTGCACTTTCTGGAATTCCATATTGTGCTAGTTGTTTTGAAGAATAGTTAGTTGTACCTGTTTTACCAGCTACATCTAAAGAGTCCACATTTGCCGATGTACCAGTACCTGATGTAACGACAGAACGAAGCATATCAGTAATCATATATGCTGTAGAATCCGCCATAACTGGTTTTGATTTTTGTCCAAAACTTTGTGACTTGCCGTCTGGATAAACTACTTTCTTAACAAAATGCGGCTTCGTATACTTACCATCATTGCCAAATGCCGCATAAGCACCCGCTATTTCAGTTGGTGATACTTCGTTTGTACCAATCGCTGTAGATTCTGTCGGTGCAGCATTAAATGTAATACCTAATTTCTCAGAGAAATCTTTCGATTTACTAATTCCCACTTCTTTTGCAGTTTTAATTGCCGGAATATTACGCGACATCTTTAATGCTTCACGCATAGTAATTGGACCTAAATGACTTCTGTCTGCATTTCGAACTTCTTGTCCAGTTGAATATTTAAATGGAGAGTCATCAATTTGATGGTACGTAGCCCATTTTAAATATTCAATTGCAGGAGCATAGTCAAAAATTGGCTTCATTGTCGAACCAGCTGCACGATCTAATTCAATTGCCATATTATGCCCTTTAAATACCGCTTTATTTTCACCACGTCCGCTACCTATAGCACGAACTTCTCCTGTTTTCGTATCCATAAATGTGAAAGCGCCTTGGAAGTTCTCATTTGGATAATTAATAATATTTTCATTTAAAAGCTTGTCAGCATAATCCTGTGCTTTTGGATCCAATGTTGTATAAATTTCTAAACCATCAGAACCAATATTAGCATCTGGTAGTTCTTTTTCTACTTCTTTCACAACCGCATCCATAAATGCAGGATATGGCATTGTTTGTACAGTTGCAGTCTTAAGTCCCTTTGTTACTGGAACTTTTGATGCTTCTTCCATTTCTGCCTTTGTAATATAACCATGTCGATTCATTAAGTTTAGTACAGTATTTCTTCTTTCTGTTGCCCTTTGAATATTTTCTGTTTTCGTTGGATCATAGTTATTTGGTGCTTTCGGTAAACCGGCAAGCATCGCAACTTCTGGTAAAGTTAAATCTTTTAATTCCTTACCATAGTAGTTTTGTGCTGCAGTTGCGATTCCATATGAACGGTTACCTAAATTAATTTTATTTAAATACATCTCTAATATTTCATGTTTTGAATATTGTTGTTCTAGCTTATACGCTAAATATATTTCCTGAACCTTACGCTTTGACGTTTTTTCCATCGATAAGAAGTAATTTTTAATAACTTGCTGCGTTATCGTACTTCCACCTTGAGAGCCATAATCTCCTTTAAGACTGACTAAAACCGCACGTGCAGTACCTTTAAAGTCTACTCCACTATGCTCATAAAAACGTGCATCTTCCGTCGCTAAAAATGCATTTTCTACCAATTTAGGGATTTGATCATACGTAACATTCGTCCGCTTTTCTTTCCCATATTCATATACCAAATTCCCGTCTTTATCATAAATTTTTGAGGATAACGGATTAACAAGTTTTGCTTTCTCAAGTTTCGGCGCATCCTTTATCATAACGAAAAAGGTAGCCACCCCTGCCACTAAACCTACAATACCAAGTAGTAAACAACTAATTAAAAATTTACGAAAAAACGATGTTTTACCTTTTGATTTTGTTTTTTTAGAAGCTGGCTGTTTTTTCTTTTGAACTTGTCTTCGCTCCTCTCGAGAACGATAATTTTCTGACATGTTACTTTCTCCTGCCTTTCAATTCTCCCGTTGATTTACTTAAAAATATTGAGGTCACTTTCACAAATACATTTAGTCAAGAAAGTATATTGACCTGGAGCATTCAATATTTTCCTAATTCACAGATTATAAATTTTAGAATACTTCTTATACAAACTATTTTCACTTCTATTTTTTCTAATAATGCTGCCCCTTAAAGCATAGAATGTAAGAAGTGAATTTTTAATACCTCGTATAAATAATATACCTTTTTTTCAAATGGTCAATATTTTCTTATTTATAAATCAAAGGTGAAATAAAAATAGCACAACGATATGTACTTCGTGTGAACTTCCTTATAATTGCGTATAAAGAACATTTGATATATCGCATATAAATATAATACCTCTTTAATTATTAGGATTTCAACACGACAATCCCCTTATCTAGAAGAAACCATCTAAAATGAAAAGTAAGGAGTTGCGTATTGATGAAGCTCTCTCCCGTTATCTCAAAAAATATAGTTGCTGTAGGCTATAATCCTTTTTCAATGATTTTACGTATTCAACTAAAGAATGGTATGTATGATTTCTTTAATGTACCAGAAAGCATTTACACCGGTTTATTAAACGCACACTCTAAAAGTTATTATCATAATACCTATATTAAAAATTCTTACCGCTACACTAAAATTTAAACTCGATTGGCATACAAAAAAAGAAAGGCGAATCAAATTCCCTTTCTTTTTTGTATGTTTTCACTCGCAATTTACCTTCTATCTTCTTTTATTAATTTCATCGTACGCTTGAATTTGTCTTTTAAGTCGCCTGTCGGCTTTTTTATCATGTACGACAAGAACTGCGTGTATCGCTCCTGGAACCCAAAAAATCAAGGTTAAAATGAAATTAATAATCGCTTGAAACGGCTTTCCGCAAAATAAAACAGCTACTGGCGGAAGTAGAATTGCTAATAAGTACATCATGTCTAAAAAACTCCTTAATGTTTATTTTTTCAATTCTTACCCATCCATCTCCTACACTATCAAACCTATGAAATTATGTTATTTCTAAAAGCATATATAAGAATTCGTCATTACAAAAATCACATATAATAGTATAACTAAATGAGGAGCATCTCACTAACGTTAACAAGTTATTTTCACTTGTTCGTTTATATGTATATTCTACACCTATATGAAAAAGCCTACAAAATGAATTAACACATCAATCTTGTCCTACATCTAAAATTGAAATACTCCAAAATTCATTGAAATGAGTATTTCATCACCTTTTCTTAGATTCCAATCGTTGTTCCTCTACTATTTCGGTTAATCCAATTGCTGAAATTACAGTACCTATTGCCTGTATCCAAATGCCTATTAGCCCTATTATACGTTGAGCTTCTTTATCTATATTACTGTCTTCGTTTCCCTTTTCTTCTTTTGATATATTTTTAATACCTTGATATGCTTGTAATCCCGCACCTAAACTTTGCATTGAATTCCCTAATACGATAATCCACTGTATTCCATTTATCTCATTCAATGCTACTTCTACTCCTAAAAAAGCGCCAATTGATTGCAAACTATTTCCAGTAATTATAAGGAAATCATTTTCTTTCATTTGTTCATTGAGATTAAAATACGTTCCTATTACATTTGAAATATTACCTAAAGCTAATAACTCAATCCCCGTTTTCGCTAGCGCTTTATTTTTGTTATCTATAGTTATCTCTTGCTTCTCACATTTATCTTCATCTTTCGCATCAATAGTTGCTATGATTTGTAATATATATCCGAGGGCTTGTAATGAACTCCCTACAATAACAAGATCCGACTCAATCTTTTCTTCTCCTGAAAAACCTCTAGTTGTTCCAATTGCTGCTATAAGATTTCCTCCTACTTGAAACCAGGCCCCTGTCAATTCTAAATCGCGTAGGTTCATTTTCCATCACCTATATTAAAATTTTCTAGTACATTCGAAACAAACAAATATCACCTTCAATTCTTTATTTTATTTTTCATATGTAATTTTGTGCATCACATAATGTACTAATAATACAAAAGAGCACCATTCAGGCGCTCTTTTTGACAAGGGCTTTCTCGATAAATGTCTAATTTGCAAATGCTTTTTACATACTTCAATATATGCTTGTCCTTCAAAAATGTGCATATCACATTTAATACCTAGCTAAACATTAAACGCATATCGGACATGTCAATGAGTCTCCGTTTTTATCTATTGATATATTTAATATATAATGGATTGCTTTATGTGACCATATTTCAGGTGTAGGAGATTCTTTTACATATTGAGGTGCACAGGAGTGAAGCATTGGAGTGCTAATACTTCCACCTGGATCTAAAGCAACTACGGCCATGCCATTTGGCAATTCCATTGCCATGGACTGCGTGATACCTTCAATAGCAAACTTCGAAGCACAATATGGAGCAAGCTCAGCCTCACCTTCTCTTCCCCAACTAGAGCTCATATTAATAATAATCCCTTCTTTTCTAGCTATCATCGCCGGGACGAACGCCCTAATGACATTTACTACCCCGTTCACATTTACACTCATTACACTTTCAAATTCTTGAGCGGTAACTTTCCATAACGGTGCGTTTTGATTAACAATCGATGCATTATTTATTAACATATCAGGAGCCCTATACTTATTAAGAATACAACTTGCCCATTTACTAACTTGGTGATGATTTGAAACATCAATTATTTGAAAATCATGTGAAGCACCGTAATATTTATTAAGCTCTTCAATTTTATTTTTTGAGCGTCCACACCCTACTATATTCCATCCCAATTCATGAAACCTATCAACCAATGCACGTCCTAACCCTTGCGTTACTCCAGTAATAATTACAAGTTTTTCAATGTCGTTTCGCTCCAACTTCATCTCCTCCTTTCAATTAATATTACTCTTTTTATTCTTATTCAAATTCTTACTTAAGTATCAATTCATTTCATACTTTAGGAGTATTTTTGATATTACATATTACAAACAAAAAGAGTAACCATCATAGTTACTCTTTTTGTTTGTATCTTTATTATTTTTAAATTGTATCTGCTCTTTCCTACATTTCTCATATCAATAAATATAGGTTACACATTGATGAAAGTATTTTTATATTTATATTTATATTTATATTTATATTTATATTTATGTTTACAGTTCGATTTATCCAAATACTTTTCAATCCACATTTTCAACATAACATGATCCACCTTTATCCAAGTATTTTCACGTAGCCTTAAACACGCTTTCATTTAAATTCTCAATCTCATTTTGCAACTTTTTAAATTGTTCAAAATGCATTGTTATAGATTGAATACTATTCCTTTCAACATTTTGCTTCACTAATAAAACGCCTGTATCGTGAAAAATCGCTTCAAGTTCTTTCCTTATAGATACTTTCGTAATATATGCTGTTTTAATTGCCGATAAAATCGCTATTTCATTAAACTTTAATTTTATTTCATTAGGACAAAATGCTTTTTCGATCAATGTAACATCATTACTACAAATAAAAGCAACAAGTTTACTTGATTCTACATCTGTTAAATCTACTGTTTTTATAACATTATCCATTACATTTCGCCTCCTTTAATTCCGTATATATTAATTATTAGAATTTATACTTTATAAAATTCAACTCTTCATTAAATTTAACATACTTTTTGCTAAATTGATTAAATAAAGCTTCAAACGTTTCCCTATCCCACAATATTTGCCACATGAACCAATTAAACTATACCTTCATATAGTAGTGCAAACAATTACTTATAAGGTAGGTGAAAATTATGCCCTCAGTTGTTGGGAATTTAGTTGTACAAAATAGTAACGGATCTTTCAACTTAGGTGATTTCTACAACGTTTCTCCAAAGGAGAATACAAAAGCTTATAACGGCTCTGGCGCATCTAACGTTGGTTTCGTTGTGAACACTTTTAGCGGGGTTAGCGCGACTAATACATTTGATTCTGATTTAGCAGATCAAAACCAAGTTGGTACGGCCTAACCAGATCTGTAATCAGATTTGTATAATATTTTAAAATTTGTCTATACTATACTCAGGCTGATAAACAGCTATCGTTAATTTTTTGAGTGCCCAATCTTTTTCTCCCTTTCCCTGGGGCTAAGCAGCTAGTTTGCATCTAGCTGCTTTTTCATTTAATTCTTTACCTCTTCAAAAATAGTAAGGGTTTTGTCTATTATCCATTGACTATTAATCCATAACAATTGGGCTTTTGCAGGCAGCCTGACGTACAGCCAAATTTCGAGGTGTGAATCTAACTACCCACCAATAGCGGGACAAATTAAAAAAGCTAAATTTCAAAATTCAGCTTCTTTTAGGTTACATCAATTATGTCCATTGTAGAAAATATATATGTTTTATAAAATGCATCTGTACATTTTACAATTTGTTGAATAGGATTTATATGAACCACTGTCATATAACTTGTAAGTATGTATCCTTCTTCAAAATATGTCACTAACATCTCTTCTTCAGACAATAATGAAGTTAATAACTTGTCTGTAATACTTTCTTTCGCTTCATTAGTTATTAGCGGTCTTTGGACTTTTAATTTCTCTCCAATAATTTTTTTCATACTTAATAATTGTTCCGACATTACTGTAAACGGAACCCACTCTCTTCCTGTTTCCTGTATCTTTACATAACTCATTTTCTTTACTCCTCAATTTTCTATATCTATCCATTCACAAAATAGAAATTTCACTTCTAAATACACTTTATCCATCTCTTATTTAATATGTAGCGTAGCTTTCCAATTCAAAACTATTTATGAATTTGTAGAAATCTCCACTACAAAAGAACGTTTGTTCTCATTATACACGAACGAACGTTCTTTCGGAAGTGCAATATGTAAATTTTTCAAACAAAATGTAACTTTAATCTATGAAGTTTATTCATACCCATTGATTACTCCCTATTATTAATCAACTTTCTTTGCACTTCCTATCACACCATAGAATACGTGTAGCAACAATAAAAGCGACTCCACCCAATGTGGAGTCGCTTTTATATTTCTACTTTTCTATCCTAACTAACGTTCTTTCTGGAATACAAATTTCAGCTACATCAAAATGATTTATTTTCAAATTTAATTCCCCTACTTTTTCCTGATTTTCTTCACCAACCCAACAACTATATAATTCAAAGTAATCTCCTTCTTTTAAATACCCTTCCATAATCGAGCATAAAGTTAAAAGTTTATTTTGAGATTCTTTCTTATCAACTAATCTTTGCCACTCAACCAGTTCTATTCCCCATCCTGATGATACTTCATAAATGTAATTTGTTTGAAATTGATGCTCTTTTACAACTTCAAGTAAACCTTCATCTGAAAAGCACGGTCCAATTATGATTAAATCATTGGAATCTTCTGGGGTTAACGGCACTTCTACATTACAACCTATATAACTAGCTAAACTCATTTTTAACTCCTCCAATATTATTCAACAAAGCTCTTCATAAATACATTTATTTATTTATTTATATATATATTCATTTCCTGCATAGATAAAAGAAATTTTAGTTTTACTATTCATTAACCATCCATCGACATAAGCATATACTTTTATTATGAACGAAACTCACAAAAATTTCGAAACTTATAAAGAATGTAAAACAATACATTCTTTATAAGTTTCATACATTTCGACAAATCATTTCACTGATCCTGCTATGTGCGGGATAATAATCAGTAAGGACGAACAAAGTCAAAACTAATTATTTCATTACTTTACTTTCTCTATTGATTAAGTTTAGGTTGCATAATAATATGTAATTCTCTCTCTGTTTCTGTTTTTTTCGGATTCCGATAATATTCCAGTTTATATTCTATTACTTCATACTCAATCATCCCAATCTTTATCCCTTTTGTTTCTTTTAATACATCTAGTAAAATACTTATATTTTCATTAGCTGATTCGAAAATTTTCCCTCCACCTTCTCTTTTAAAAATAACTTTCATATATTCTCCTCCAAGTTAATTTAATAATCTAGTAAATCTAAAATTATTCATATTATAATGTAGAACACTTTTTGCAATAAAAATTTCTACATTTCATTTCGTATAAAGTCAATTTACTCTCCGATAATATGGTATGTATCATTCTTTAAATTATGTCTTCTATTCATTCTCTAAGAAAATACAAAAAATATATTTAGTTTATATTTAACAATATTAATTAACTAAAACATTATCATTTCAACATTTTGCGAATTAAATTGCTTATTCCTTTTATCTACATACAAATTTTCCCATTGTAATTCTTAATATTTAAATGTAATATTGTATTGTCTTACTATCTATTTATAACACACACACTAACGTGAAAAGGGAACTCTATACGAGTTCCCTTTTCTATTGAAAATAAAAAAACAGAAATATAGCATTATGCTAAATCTCTGTTTTTCTTCTAAACCTTATTTCTCATCTAAGAATTTAAATGTATCTTTAAATTCTTTATCTGTTACTTTAATATCCGCATCTTTCAATAGATCATTGATTACTTGTTGTTTCCATTTACCTGTCGCATCTTGCAGTCTTTGTTGTTCTAAATCTTTTCGAATCGTATCTTTTACTTCATCGTATGGTTTCAATTCTTTTTTATCCGTCACTTTTATTATATGATAACCATAAGATGTTTTTATTGGCTCACTTACTTGTCCTGCATCTAATTTATACGCAGCTTCTTCAAACTCTTTCACAGTTTGACCAGGAGCAAAACCAGCTATTTCTCCGCCCTGTTCCTTTGAACCAGTATCTTCCGAATATTGTTTCGCTAAAGCAGTAAAATCTTCACCATTATTTATTTTCTCTTTTACTTCTTTCGCAGTTTTTTCATCTTTCACTAAAATGTGACTTACCTTCATTTCAGGTTTATGGTTATCTTTCACATCTTTATCTGTGACAGTCGCTCTAATCGCTTTCTCAAGCGCAATTTCTGGCTTCATTTTCTCTTTTAGTTCATCTTCATTTTTTAACCCTACTTGCTCTAAAGCCACATCAAACTTGTCACCCATTTGTTCCTTCGCTGCGTCTACTTGTTTTTTAGCTTCTTCATCTGAAACTTCATATTTATCTAGCAATGCCTTATTTAACATCATTTGAGATAAAGTACTTTTTCCATATGTTTGCCTTAATTCTTTACTTAACTCTTTCTCTGTCACGTTTCCTACTTTTGATGTTGCAACATTTTCTGCGGAACCACACGCAGACAATGCTAGCGCCACACATGTAATAATAGTTCCCATAAATAGCTTATTCTTTTTCAATTCAAATACCTCACTTTGATAATTGTATATTAGGAACTATACAGCGCTATTGTGAAATTAATGTGTTTTCCGCAAGTATTTCTCTTCATGTCAGAGGCAAGATTTATTAAACACTAAAAGCTGGCATGCAGCCGATTTTTTAACATCATTTAATCTGTACATGTTCTTCTTTGATCCATTTGTTTCCACCTATATCTACATATCCATCCTGACGATTCCAAATACGATAAGGAATTTTCCCATCGACCGCACCTGTATCATTCCCGTTTGGTCCATCGTACGTTCTAATTTCATATCCAGGTGTGTATTTTGAGTATGCATAGTACCATTGCACATTAAAATGCTCTAACTTAGCCCACTGTTGTTCTCCACCTAAACAAATCATATCTTTTTCACCACCTCCCCAATAACCTTTAAAAATTAAATATGGGATTTTTTTCGTAAGTCTTCCTGTAAACTGTGGATTCGCAGGATTTTCATATAAATTAATGCCGTATCCATCATTATATTTTGAAACTGCAATACCAATTCCATTTGGTTGCTTACTATCTCCAATACTAGATTGATTTGTTTGATTTGAACCTATAAACCAAGAAAGATTTTTATTCCCAATTAATTGATTTAAATCACATTTTCCAATACCAGGAACATTTCCTGAATCAGTATATTGCCAAATATCACAAGGGTATGCTGGTTTATTCCCTCCATAACGAGGAATCCAAATAAAATCAGCATCAATATTGCGAGCTCCAAATGATATATACGTGTGATGTCCTACATATAAACCAATTTTTTTTGCACCTAATCGGCGTAATTCATCAATAAATGCTTGAGTCCCACCTTGCATATCTACCATTGTTTGAACTTCTACATCTGCCACCCAAAATTTGGCGTTTTTATCGCCACGATTCCAAAAATCTTGCGCTTCTTTTTTTGCATCTGAAATAGATATATAACGGCAAAATGCATAATTTCCAAATGGAATACTACGTTTCTTCATTTCTTTCACATAACCTTGATACATAAAATCCGCAGTATTCGAACCATCTTGAACTCTAGCAATAACTAAATCTAGCTGAGCCGCTGCAATATCCCAATTAATATTTCCATTCCATTTCGAAATATCTACAATATAACCCATTATTAATCAACTCCTTTTTTATTAGCTTATTCAAAGCTTGTTTTATTGTTAGACCCATATGCCTAATAACAAGCCTCTATAAAACAAATAAATATATTTTCATTATTTTTTAAAACTATATAATTTCTTTTTATCCATAATAAACAAGTTCTTCTCTTTTACATTTATTAACGATAAGTATACGTTTTCTTCATACTAAATAATGGGATAAAACTATAAATAATGTGCATACTATATATAAGCAATTTTTGCTTATACTCATGAATGGCCTCCAAGATTTTTCAATCTCCCTGTAAAAGGTAGCTAAAAAAGCTGCCTTTTTACAATTTATAGTTAATTACTGCTTACTCCCTCGTATTAGTATTTTTTAAGCTTTGTATTAGCATGCATGGTATATATTTTTTTACAGCGCTATTTTGATACGTATTAGAAATAACTTTTCCTATTTATGAAAATGTCCTTTCCTTTACATAGTTATAAAACAATTTAGAAAAAGTATTTTAAATTTCCACATCTTACTTTCAAATGAAATGGTGAAATACAGTGAAACTTTAATCAGTGGGGGGGGTTCATCCCCCATTGATTATTAGCCCTCACCAATCGGGTGTTTACGGGCAGCAGGGCTTCCACCTAACTTCTTTGCTCTCGCCGAATTTTAAGGTTAGAGTCTTACTGCCCACAAATAGCGGTATAAAACTCCATCTACTAATATCGTATATATAATAATCAAATACAATAAAATTACATATTATATTAATATGTCTTTCTAATTAAAAAGTAATAAAAATATAACCCCTATTATATAAGGAGTTGATTCAATGAAAAAAATGCCTATCGTATTCAAAGTTCCCCCGAATTCAAAGCTAAAAGTTACATTCTACGGTCCTTGTAACGAAGTAATTACAAACGTATCTTTAATTAATCAACTACTCATCCCTAACTGCCAGACTGTATCTCAATATCCAGACTTCAAGAAATATATAACTGAAGTCCGATCATTATCAAATTGTTAATCATATAATTTGTGATTTTTCATTTCGAACCGTTCGATAATAAAAAAATAGAAAGAGCCGAGTCTTTCTAAAGAAACGGCTCTTTTTCATTTCACAAAACATAACTTCAATAATAAACTAAAATAACTCATTAATTGATATTCTATTGATATTTCGTTGATATTTTACACATATTAATAAAATGCGCATATATTATCGTATGGAGTTACTCCACTCATAAAACCTATCTTTCTTTTGAGTATACTTTATTTGTATACTCTTTTTTTATTCTTTACTTACCATTACCCTGTTCATATTTCCGAAGATCACCCATACAAACATCGAGTATTTCAAAAAATCATCTTCTTATTAATCGCTATGAATATAAGTTTAACAATTTATCGATAGCTACATTTTCAGCATCACTTAAATCGACGAAATATTGAAGTTGCCATAGTTGACTCTTCTTAGCCTGATTACTAGCAGGTTTATCCCAAATAGGGTAAACCCTCATAGCCATTTTTCCTTTTTGGTTTTGAGTTTTTAATATTTTTTCTTTTAGAAGAATCTCTTTTGGAAAAATAAATTGTCCTAGTTTATTATCCGCTATACAAGTAATAACTAAAAGATCAGGAGCCAAATCATAAGAAAATGCCTGATTTCTCATGGAAGCACCCTTCTCCCAAAAAGAAACAAATTGTCCAATCTTATTAGGCGTAATTTTTGATACCCTAAATCGTATACTTCTATTATTTAGCTGGAATATCCCTCCTGCATATTCTGAATTTTACTTTTATCTTTTTGGTTAGTGATGAATAGATTATTAGGTTTGTAAATCATCTCATCCAGTTTTCCAACTATATTACTAAAATCAATCATGTAGACACACCTTTTTTATTTTTCAGTATTTCAAGAACACTTGTTCTTGATATCGAACTTAAACTTTAATCAAAAACCGCTGTAAAGATACTTAAACGAATGATAGCTTTGTATCGTCTTTTCAAAGATTATTTTATCTACTCCATCCACAACTTCAAATTTACTTTTATAGTATTTATTACATAACTATTCCAATTTTTCGTATTACTCATTATTATATTAATATATAAATAAAAACGAGGTACATATTATATGACCCAATTCAAAATTGACTTTGGCTCCATAGAGCACCCCTTCTTCCTATTAGTTTTATATCCTATCGCACTTCTTTTAACACTCGGCATTACATTTAGTATATGTCATTCTCTTTTACTAAATTTCAATGCACCGAGTTGGGTAGCAAAACTATTAGCTATCGTATTAACTCTAGGTGTTGCTTATCAAGTATTTATGAACTTATTTTAATATATTACCAATTTAACATCTTTAAAAAAAAGGCCCTACCATAAGGTAGAGCCTTTTAGTTAAATAGTCCATAAATCACAAACATGTCTTTTATTTTATTGGAGATGGGAATCTTGCAGCTTCAAAATGCGTACTAATAAATCCTGGATCATTTTGTATAATCAGTCCATCTACATCACTCTCAGCAAAAATTTCAACTACATCTCCTGCATGTAATTGAAGTATTGTTGAAACAGCTACGACATTTGCAAAATTGGGTGGACCAAAAAAGTCATTATCTATCGCTATAGCTGGATTATCATTTACCTGAATTTCTACACGCGCCCTATAATTCGTATTACTATCATTAGGTGCAAAGCTGATTGTACCAATAATAGAATAAACTCCTCTAGTCTTCGGAATAAAATCTGATGTTACTGGATTATATTCATTCGCTAAATCAAACTGTTCATTTTGGAATAATACTTTAACAAAAGTATTTGCAGTGACATTTTGATTTACTGTACTAACAGCTCTAAAAGCAGATGCCCTTACAAGCTTATCTTTCTCATTATCACAACACTTATCGTAATAATCTGTACTCTTCTTACAACAAATATGCTGTGTCTTTTTATAGCCATTGCAATGCTTACAATAATAATATGACATATTTATATCCCCTTTCTAAATCTATTGTTGTATACTATGCAAAATAAATTTAAAAAGTTTGGACGAGCTATTGCTAATATGAAATTAAAAAAACTCCACCGAAAAGCAGAGTTAATATAATTTTTTCCTTTTTAATATTTATACAATTGGAGATGGAAATCTAGCAGCCTCAAAATGAGAACCATCTTCTGAACTACTAATAACCCCATCTATACTACTTTGCGCAAAAATCTCAACAATATCACCTGCATGTAATTGGAGTATCGTTGAAACACTTACGACATTCCCAAAATTTATTGGACCAAAAAAGTCGTTATCTATAGCAATTGCCGCATTTCCATTCACTCGAACTTCTACACGCGCTCTATAGTTTACATTTGTATCGTTTGGAAAGAAACCAATCGTTCCAATTACGGAATAAACGCCTCTAGTCTTCGGAGTAAACTCTGATGTTGCCGGGTTATATTCATCCGCTAAATCAAATTGTTCATTTTGAAATAATACTTTGACAAAAGTATTGGCTGGAAGGTTTTGATCAACTGTATTTACCGCTCTAAAAGCGGATGCTCTTACAAGGTTTTTCTCCTTATGATCGCAAGAACAGTCATCATATTTTTTACAGTCCTCTCTTCTCTTTTTACAACAATCATGATTTTTCTTTTTGTACATATATATCGCTCCTTTCTATTACTGCATACTATGCATGCTAGACTTGGAAAGTTTGGACAAGTTGTTGCTATTACAAAAATGAGAACGTGCTACCATAAGACAGCTTGAAGAGAAAATATAACTAAAAAACAAAGCTTGTATTTTAAATTTTGATTATATCACTAATATCAATTATCCCGTTTCATCAACTCGTATTTCTAGCCTTCTCCTCCGTACAAATTTATTATTATTAAATAGATTTCAACATTCAGTACGATATGCAATATTTCATATTTTATTATTTCAATATCCTTTTATTATCGATAAAATGATAATATTCTCTTAAATCCCCTATGAAATCAACAATCTCCCTATAACAAATTATATTCCACCTTTCAGAATTACCGTCAAACATTATATTCTAATATTATTATTGTAAATTATTTACCTGTACAAACGTAAGAATTTTGTGTATTCTATGGACAAGGAGTAAGGTAAGAGTTACTCTTTGCCATTTTAGGAAAGGCCCTGTTGGAGACAACAGGGCCTTTTTTCATAAACTAAATCGATAAAAATTCCTTACTAATTAGCTTTCATTACCTGGACATCATGTATTTCTTACATAAAACACTGCTCTTCTTCGACTGTTTCATTTACAATCATCAGGCAATATTTAATAGTACATCGTTCATTTATCTAGTACTTTCAAAACAGCTTAGACATCGTTAAAACACTTCATGCACTACAAATAAATCACCTGTTATTGGAAGGTTTCATACCACTTATACTTTTGGAGACGGGAATCTGGCTGCTTCAAAATGCGCACCATCTTCTGCAGCACTAATAACGCCCGCTATACTACTTTGCGCAAATACCTCGACTAAATCTCCTGCATTTAATTGAATTATTGATGAAACAGCTACAGCATTAGTAAAGTTTATTGGACCAAAAAAGTCATTATCTATTGCAATTGCTGGATTTCCATTAACACGAATTTCCACTCGTGCTCTATAATTTAAGTTTGTACTACCACATACAATCATTACTAATGCTCAAACTGCTAGACGAAATGAACGGGTGGCTTCAGGGGTAGGGAAATGGAGTACTACTTTACAAGAAGAAATGCAATTCATGGTGGGCGATTTAACTAAAGCTGGTTTTTCACGTGATACTACTAGCCAAGTTCTTGAACAACAATTCAAGATGCTAGATAAACTAGGAGTTAAATATGAAAGGATTGATTATTAATGAACAGATTAGATAATATCAGTAGTGTGTATAGAATTGATGCCAAAAAATCTCCTTCGAAAGAAGAAGAAATTAAAGCGCTTCAGGATTTTTCAACAATAGATGTACCTACAGAATATATAGAAATAATTCAGCTAGCTTCAGACATTGAAATTAATATTGACGACCAAATTTATATTCGAATTTGGGGAGCTTCGGGGTGCATTGAAATGAATGAAACTTATGAAGTGCAGAAATATCTCCCGAATTCACTCGCAATTGGTGATGATGAAGGAGGTGGTGCATTAATCTATCTACAGGATAAAGATGGTTTTGGAATATACTATAACAGATTCGCAGATTTGGATATTGAGGAGGCAGTGAAAATTGCACCATCGCTAACCGAATTATTAGTAAATAATGTAGGTGTGAATACTTTATTAGACATTTAAAAAAATTAAGAGACCTTGATTGGCTTGCCTTTCAAGGTTTTTTATTGGTAACGATATAGGTTTTGTAACAACTATGCTATTTTTTACAAATGTTTTAGATTCCAGTGTATAAGGGTAGTGACAGAGTTGTTGTCATAGACCGCAAAGTATGATTCGATAAAATTGTAAAAAGTGCACCGTACACTTTTTGAAAAGGTTTACCGATGAAATATGATGAAATAAATGAGTACTATAGAAAACAGGCGGAACAAAAAGCAATAGAGAAAACTGAGGAGACTCCAGAAGATGGAGAACGTAAGAAGCAAGAAGATCATCAAAAGCTAATGGAAAATATCTATGGAGAAGAAATGATAAAAAACGGTGAATTAAATATGAATAAAGGAACATTAGGAGAATAAATAAGAAAAAAGCCGCCCAACAGGTCCAACGGGGCCAACGGGGCCAACGAGCCCAACAGGCTCAACGGGGCCAACAGGGCCAACGAGGCCAACAGGGCCAACGGGGCCAACAGGGCCAACGGGGCCAACAGGGCCAACGGGGCCAACAGGGCCAACGGGGCCAACAGGGCCAACAGGGCCAACAGGAGTAACAGGCCCAACGGGGCCAACAGCGGTAGCATGTTGTCCATGTACTAATGTTCTCGACAATCCTGGATTTGACGAACCACCATTAGTAGGCGATTTAGTTCCAGGTTGGAATCAAATTGGGAATGTTACAGAAGTAGGTTTTCCAAACGCCCATAGTGGTCGTATTCTTTCAAATGGGATACTTAGTATCTTAGCTGCGTCAATTGAAGCAGGTGGAAGTATTAATCAATCGGTTGATGTTGGCGAAGGTTGTTGTTTTACGTTTTCTTTTGCTGCGGATATAAGGGATGGTGCATTTCTTATAGCTTCTGTATCTTTCCCAGAACTTGGACATGGATGTCCTCCTCTCCCTGCAACTCTTGGCCCGTCGAATATTCCGAATATTGTACCAGCTGCGAATCAACCGCAATCTAGTTTCCAACATTATACTCTTGTTGTGTGTATACCTGCTGGTGTGACTACAGCATGTGTTGCTTTCCAAAATATTGCTACAGGTGGAGAAGGCGCAACAGCTTTTGTTGACAATGTTGTATTTCAACCTACTGGTGGACCTTGTACATCATGTTCACAAAACTTCTAATGTATTGATGCACTCGCAGCCTTTCGTTTTGCTTACGGACCCCATAACCAAAAAACTTCGTCATGATGCTTACTTAAAAGTTACAGCTAAAGGAGCAAACGGAAAATCATGGATGGAAGTACAACCAAATGAGATTCCTGCAGCCGCTAAAGCAAAGTTAGGACTAAAATAAACTGATCGTACTCAGGCTGTAGTTGGCTTATCCTCTACAGCCTTTTTATATTCTGGACTCCTGTAGGATTGCCTCAAATAAGGATTTTGTATTATTCTCATGTATCTTTTTGATTCCTTCGCATACATTATTATCACAAGGAATTCCACAGGTTGCTCTAGTCCAGTTTCCTTGAATTTCTTGCACACCTTGTGGGAAGAATCTGTTTATAACTAACGGGTTCTTTTATTTTGTCTGCATATAATAACTATTTTATTGAGCTTTCTTTCCATCATTCTTTATCTCTTTCTGTTGTTCCGTTTCCTTCTTTACCAATTCATCTACCATTCTTCTTTGCATATCAGCTTTTTTGCTTTTTTCAGCTCTAAAACCAAAATAGAATAACGCACATGTAATAACCGAACCTGCAATGTATCCTAAAAAGCATCCTAACCAAAACATAATGTAACTCCACCTTTCTGTATAACATTCAAAATTGGAACTACTTTGCAACTCCCTGCGCTTTCCCAAAAGTTGCGGCTCTTTCTTTGATTCGTTTTAATATCCGACTAATTTGAGTTTGAGTAACTCCAACTTTCTTTCCAATACTTTCTTGCGACATGTGGTTTGAATACATATCCCATACGATCATTTCTCTATCTGGCAACGTCTGAACAAAAGAACCCATTAACATTTCACGCTCAACTTCCTCAGTTTCACTCGCTGAATATTCATCAACCAGCATTTGTTCTATTGTTAAATCATCATCGCTATTCCCTGATGAATGAGCTATCTCATGTATTGATTTTGTTATATGCTGATACCGTAAAGCTTCTTCAACTACTTGTATCGATACATCTAGCCGTTTACTAATTTCTTCTGGTTTCTCTTCCAAAAGTCCCCGATTCATTATCTTCCCTTTTAAGTAATAAACATCACGCGGCACCTTTACCTTTTGAGCGTCCCTAATGTTCACTGCAATTATGCCGAATATCTTAGGAATGGCATAATTAGAAAATTCACATCCATACGTAGGGTCAAAACCCTTTCTCGCTTTCAGTAAACCGATCATGCCGTATTGAATTAAATCATCTATTTCTAATCCCGTGTTACTTTTTATCACCTCCGCATTTGAACTGTATTTTTTCCAAACGAAATTATAAACTAGTTTTTTATATTTTTTCATAAACTCATCATCCGACATTGCTTTCACATCAACAACCTCAGCCATTCTCCCCACTCCTTTTGATTTCCCACATTAAAGTTGGTCCTTTCCATATACCAGCTTGCTTCCATTGTTGTTTCATTTTCCCTACATAAGAGCGGCTACAATCATACATAATGCCAATATCTTTATCTGGGATGCCTTGTTGATTCAATCCTCGTACACGCTCCGGAGTAAGCCCAATAGGTATATCCTTTCGCTTTCCACCGCGTTCTTTCGGCTGCGTATCAAGGTATCTACCCAACTGACGTAATTCTTGGCCAGTCGGGCAATTTTGACAGACACTAATACTGAAACACTCTTTTTCCGAACGATTGTAATAACACCTTCTGCATTTCTCCTCAATAATATCGCCAATTTCGTATGTGATTTGGATGCGTTCTACTTTCGTTTTACTCATTAACTGAATTATTTCACATACACTATTCACTATCGATGCCATTCTTCTCTTCACCCCTTGAATAATTTTTCCAGATCAATATATACTACTTCCAAGCCTCTTAATCCACGGCTGGTACTTCTTTCTTTTGTTACAGTAGTAAGTAGGTAGGTTCTTCACTTATCTGCTTTCTCTGTATATTTTTTAAGATTTCGAAAATACTATCTACAAGCTGTTTGAACTAGCAGCTTCACTCTTCTTTTAATGGGAAAGCAATTTATCACAATTAGCTAACTCATTCGACTCACTGGCAGACAACCAAAATTGTTGTCTGCTTTTTGTATGGAATTTTTCATTTTGCATATACTACTTTTGAGCCTGTTTACCAATGCAAGCCATTTTGGTGTTTTGAATTCTTTCTAAGGTCATTTGTTGCATAGATTATTACATCTTTGACAACACTGGTTAAAAGCATGTTTTCTGGTTATTCGTAGTTCTTATCCAAAGTAATCTTTCTCCTATAAAGGACAGCAGGTACGACTGCTTGTCCTTTTTTACTTATATTGCATATCTTCCTTTTTGGTAACCTCGAACAACATTGCTCACGCTGCACCCCTTTTCCCATTCTGCAAACCTTTGTAACCAAGCTTCCTGCTGTTTAGCCACCTCACAATCACAACCCTTTGTTTCAATCACACCAGGATAAATTTCTTTACGGATAATGCCTGTGTTATTACATTTAGGGCACATATCATTCACTCCTTCTCACGATAATCTTCGCCTTCTACAGCGATTAAGTAATATTTACTCATTCCAAATAATCGGCTCTTTGCTGCATAACCAATCTTTTCAGGTAATGTTTCATCATCTTCATTGGAGCTGTATAAAATCGGCAAATTATGACGATACCGATAATCAATAATCTGGTAGTACAGATTTTCTTTTGCTTCTGACCACTTTGACTTCCCTAAGTCATCCCAGATGAGGACCTCTACTTGTTTTGCGTGGATTAACAATCGGTTAAATTCTTTCTTATCATCGTTCATCATCTTGGCTGCAATCAGATCATCCATGAATGTTCCGTCTGATATAAGCAGTACGCTATACCCTCGCTTCATAAGATACTTTGCTGCAGCTACTTGAAGATGCGTTTTACCAAGTCCAAAACTGTTATGTTCTCTCTTGGCTTGCGTTCGCTTTGCTGGCTCTAACTGCTTAATTCGTAACTCTCCAAATGTTGCGATGAAACCCAGGCTATTTTGTTTTGTTTCCTTGATTTCTTTGAAGTTCTGCAAGTATTTTCCCATCGTGCTATACAAAAGCTGTTGTTCTTCTGTTTCTCGTTTGTATGAATCAAACCGAGCATCCGTAAACTCTTCTGGAATCATCGCGTTTTTTAATCTACGCTCCAGCACTCGCTGCGCTTTGCATTCACAATCTTTTTGCATTGCCACCCACATACCGAATTGATTCACTTCATCGTAAAAAACTACTTCTGAATCTTGACACTTTAAGCATTTATACTCGTTTAATGAAGCTTGGCATGTTTTGTTCTCGGTTTGCAATTTCTTCCTCATAGCTTCTGCCCGTTCCAAAACCTTTGCCAGTGCGTCCCCTACGTGTTGCATTTCCTACACCACCTCTTTGGTTTTTATAATCCTCATCGAGCTTTATTACATCTGCCATTGTTTTCACGTTGCTTTTTTGCCAGTTGAATAAAATACCGCTAATGTATTTCCATCGCTTTGCGTTCTGATCCACTGCTCTATCAACAGCTTCCATAATGATTTGGCTACCTAACACATCACTAAACTCTCCAAGGTCTTGCATTACCGTTCACTTAACGGGATATTGTTCTGTAAAAGATAGTTGTAACTTTTTTGAAATTCTTCATCTATCAAAGGGTGCTTATCTACATCATCATTAGTTAGATTAGTACTTGGTAAATCATTAGTATTTAGTAGTGGCGGTTTTTCCACTGGCTGGTTTTCCATACATATGGTTTTCCAGTCACTGATTTTTCCACTAGGTGGTTTTTCCAGTGGGTGGTTTTCCTCGTCTATGGTTGGCACTTCATAAACTGCAGTTTCCCAATGAGAGATTTTCCCCGTCTCTGGATTCTATACGGGATACCGTTTTAAATAACCAGCCTTCTTTAATTCTTTCAAAGTATTCGTTGTTGTTTCTTTTCCGTCTTTAGCATGTTGACATTTCCCTATATAGAAAATTGCTAGAACAAACTTACGGAGGATATAATTTAGCAGTTAATAATTTGGGTGACCCTTTAAAAATAATGGAGCGATCCGCGTTTGAAACATACCTTTCCCTAACGTATATCTTGCAAAAAATTTCTGAGGAAAAAGAGCGATATGGTGAAGGCTATAATGACTACGATTTGGTTTGCCCAACATATAACGGTAACCCCTGTAATTTCAGAAGTTTGACACAGCTCCGGAAAAAGCTTATAAAGAAAGTGAGGTTCCTAATATTCGTTTGCAGGATATAAGGCGTAAATCCGAAAATCGTAAGTGAACGATTAGGACATAAAAGAGTAGGCATCACATTGGACACCTACTCACATGTGTACCAGACCTACAAGAAAAAACAGTCGAAGATTTTGCAATTACGGATTTTGCATAAAAAATACTAGCTTATCCGTGTGACATTGAGAGGAGTCAAAAACATGAAAGAAATCAAATCTGAACAAGAATTCAAAGACATCATCGCAAGCGAGGAGCCAGTAGTTGTTAAGTTCTTTACTACATGGTGCCCAGATTGCGTAAGGGTGAAGTAGTACGTTTTATGCATGATTATGCAACGTTAACAATCGTTAATATATAAGGGTTTAGAGGACATATCAGCGACCATTTCCCTCTTACCATTACTAAGATGTATTCGTTTAGTTTGCAATTTGGTTTGCAATTCGGTTTGCAAACTTGTTAGCACTTTTTTATATTTCTTCTACATAGGGGTCACTATAAATTTGGACACAAATTATTACAATTTGTTTTTGGGTTTAAATTCCACACATAATCACCTGTCAATGTAATATGTTCCCATCCAAGTGGCGATATATGTTGTAAATATTCCTCTGGAATGTCCACGCTTTTTGTACGTAAAGCATCTACTGCACGTGATAAATATACCGTATTCAGTAATACATATAATCCGTTAAAAAGCTCATATAAATACCTGAAATTTCATAGCAAGTGGGCAAAGCAGACAGTTTATTGAACTGACTGCTTTGTTTATTTTTCACATTTTATTTACCTTTTTTCTTGGTTGGAACCCAGCTTGCCTTAGAGACTGATTCCAACTACCAAAATGCCTTACATATGTGGATAAGGCAGGCATATTAGGATCTTTTAATATCCCTTTGGCAGTCGGTAATTTTTGAAATGAATGAGCCCATTCCTTTAGCCTGGATAACAAAATCCTTCTTGTATACATATTGAGCATGTAACCGCCTTTTCATAGTTCTTAATTTATGAATTACTTTCATAAATTAAGAACTATGAAAAGGCAAGCATCAAAATGTGCTTGCCCTTTCTTCTAACGACGATGTTCCACAAGATCAATTACACCTAAAACAACGTGAGCTAAACCAAATCCAAATACTGTATTTGCAATCATCTTATTAGATCCACGAGTTTGCTTTAAGGTATAACCCACAGCTGTAACTGCTGTACCTAATGTAGTTGGAATTAATCCTTCACGAATATTCATAGTAACGTCCTCCTAGTATCGCAGTTAGTAATCCTGCTTTAATACTTTGGAATTAAAGTACTAAAACACGTATTAGTATTTTCCTTCCTTGTGAAAATATGTGGAGTTATTTTAATTATCTTCTTTTAATTATGATACAGCGTAACTAAAAATATTAATGCGTAAGTTGTTTTTATACATTTACATGTTCTCTATCTTTATCTAAAATATCATTTATTAACATAAAACTTTCTGGATCCAAATCACCTTGTACAATTTCTTCTGATATTTGACGCCATAATAACCTTCGCCCTTTAACGTACTACTTACAATTCCTTCTGTTGTATCTGGTACTGTAAGTTGACTTATCAAACCTTGAACAGAGCCAACGATTCCTTCATTATCAACCAGTACTCCTTCAAGATTTTGTATTCTTTCTGCTACTTTTAAGGCATGTTGTTTGTAATCTTGTTGTATTCTTTGAAATCCCCATTTTATTTGTGAATCTTTTAACTTCTCTATATAATGCTCATAGGCATGAATACCCATGTACTGTTCTTTTAGAAAGGCATTTAATATATTGACTACACTCTGTTTTTCCATATCATCATTTCCTTTTACAGAAGTCGATGGATTATCCATATCGTGTGTGTAATACTATTAGTTAATTTCTTTTTATATCATGCCTCTAAATTCCCCTCTCCTCTTTCACTCACCTTGATATAAATATCATTTTTGTTTAATCCATTCCCAATAGGTTCATACTAACTTTTGTTTAAAAATATGAGAAATGGGGTTGGATTAAATATGGAATTTGAAGGTAAAAATTCTACAAAATCTGCACTTCTTCATTATAAGTATGGTTTGGGTTTATTTACTGAGAAGATGCCTAAACTAGCCGAACAATTTAATTCCTTTACAGAGGAATGCTTTAAAGAAGGCACCTTATCAAAAAAACAAAAACAGTTAATTGCTTTAGGTATTAGCCTTTATTCTCAGGATGAATATTGTATCATTTATCACATTAAAGGATGTCTAGATCAAGGAGCTTCAGAACAGGAGATCTTTGAGGCGGTGGGAGTGACAGCTGCATTTGGTGGTGGTGCTACTATAAGTCAGGCAGTAACTCTTGTACAAGAGTGTATGCAAGAGTTAAAGCGGTAAAAGAAATGGTTACAGCTTCTTTCCCTTTCACTTCATCTTTTAAATTCAATAATCTATAAACTAAATCGGATTAATATTTCTATCCTATATTACATGGTATATATTCTTTACATTTGTACATTATAGTTTGAGAAAGTATTACTTGTAGTTAGGGTGTTCCAAATGAACTTTAGAAACCTATTTTCTTTATTACGGAACATTTTTAAAACCATTTTTTCTTTGATAAAAAGTCTTTCAAAAAATTTATTCATTTTAAGGAGGCATATTAAAATGGGAGTATTAAGTGGCAATCCCCAAAATGAACCAATGCATTACGGAGAAGTTTTTGCGCTTTGGAGTTATCTTGCAGGGGCGCAAGGTGCAATTGCTGGTTACCAAGTTCTCGTTAATCATACCGGAGACGAGGACTTAAAAAAATTTTTAGAAAACCTTATAGAAAATGATATCCAATCAGAAGTTGAAGAATTAAAAAACCTGTTGAAATTAAACGGGGTGGCATTACCACCAGCACCTCCAGAACGCCCAGTTGCATCTATTGAAACAATTCCTCCTGGTGCTCGTATTAATGACGCAGAAATTGCAGCTAAAGTTTCTATGGATCTTGCTGCTGGATTAGTAGCATGTAGTCAAGCTATGGGACAATCTCTTCGAGAAGATGTAGGAATGATGTTTGGACAATTCCATATGAAAAAAGCACAAGCAGGTGCTACTTTACTACGATTAAATAAGAAAAAAGGTTGGATTATTCCTCCTCCTTTACATGTTCTTCAATCTGATCAAGCATAACATGGAGTAAGCGGTTAACTTTTGTTAACCGCTTCGTTGTATTTACCTGTACTTTTAATACTGGAGATTAAAGATATTTCTCATAATTTTAGCCTTAAGGTTTAGAAACTGTTAAACGAATAATGTACAAAATAACTGGAGAAATTAATACATAAGAAAGGAGGGGAAAACTATGAAGAAGAAATTATCATCTATTTTAAGCGTTTTAGTATTAGCTATTATGTTTTTAGGTACAAATGCCCATGCTGAATACGATGGAAATAATATGAATAGAGTTAATAATACTGATATTTCAACTCGAGTTAATGACAATAACATGAATAGAGTTAATAATGATGTGAGAACTCGAAATGTAAATACGACAAATGACCTAAATGATAATCGTGATAAAAATAATAATTGGACTTGGCTTGGTTTATTAGGACTATTAGGATTATTTGGTCTTAGAAAAAAAGACAAAGATCCAGAAACACGTTAATGTAGAACATTTTTTTAGTAAACAAGTACTTATTTATCAAGAGAATGAAACAAATATAAATCGCCTTTAAAAAGGCGATTTATTCATTTCTTGAAATTAATACCTATAATTAGTTATTATTGTAAGTCAAAATGTTTAATTCATATATTTCACCATATATTTACCCGTGATTAAATTTCTACTATTGCATACACCTTCACAAACACATCATACTTAGCTGCTAACTCTTCCAGTTTCTTTTCCCTGTATTTTGTTACCGTAAAAAAATGAATGACTGGCATTTTTCCATTATCCTTCTGTTTATAAATTTGCGTGAGCTCTTCATACTTTTTTAACTTCTCTTCATTCACTTTCATTTTCTGCGAACGATCTACCTCAACTGCATGAAGTATATTTTCTTCATCACGAAACTTTACATCTAGATGCGAAATAACATTGTCATTTCACATTTATTGGCTGCTAAGATTCGTACTGATATATAAAAGAAAACAACAATCTACTAGCAAAAACTAAAAAATAAAGATAACAAATACATAGCATCTAAGATATTCTAAACATCTTTATAGCTTTTAATTCTGTATATAACATTAATCTTAATAAAAATTAAGTTACTGCCCTCCTCAACAAAAAACTCTATTTTTCTTATACTTAGAAATGAAACATACCTCCAACTATTGGACTTATTCTAATAATTGAAGGTACATTTTACTTTTCCTTATTTTTTATTTTCTTTTTCCTTTCGTTCTTCAGAAGGATCTTTCTGTTTATTCTTATCCTGTTGTCTTTGCTCAGAAGGTTCCTCCGTTGGGTCTGGTTCCTGTTCATCCTTTTGAGCTGTATTACACCCAAATAGCAGTCCTACTGTAAATATGCTTGTCATACATATAGAAAGCATTTTTTTATACTTCAATTAAAGCACCTCCTAAAATTAATATTCCTTGTATACTATGTGTAGTTATAACTGTTTTTATTTATTGCTATCTACTGGGATAAGCTAGTTTTTATAAATGACATATCAGCGATATTTTATGTCTATTTCGTATAGGTGTTAGCAAGTTCGTTTGCAAACTTGTTAGCACTTTTTTATATTTCTTCTATTATATACGCATTCACAAACACATCGTACTTTGCTGCTAGTTCTTCCAGTTTCTTTTCTCTGTATTTTGTAATCGTAAAGTAATAAATGACTGGCATTTTTCCGTTGTATTTCTGTTTATAAATTTGCGTGAACTCTTTGTACTTTTTTAATTTCTCTTCAGTTACTTTCATTTTTTGAGAACGCTCTACCCCAATGGGATGAAGTACTCCTTCCTCATCTCGATATCTCACATCCGGAATAGTCTTTTTCTTCTATTTATTTTTATTTAGCGGCACTCCCATTAAAACAGCATAAAAAATACTCCTCTTGAATCGAGGAGTATTTTTCTTTGTTATTGATCAGTGCCCTGATTTTTACCAACAGCTTGTGATTTTTTCGCTGCTGATTGAGCATTTTGTTGTTTTACTTGATTTACATTTGTTTCAGTTGCAAACTCTGTACCATAGTCAGCATTTGCATTTTGAACACCAGCACTAGCAGCTTGTGATTTTTTCGCTGCTGATTGGGCATTTTGTTGTTTTACTTGGTTTACATTTGTTTCAGTTGCAAACTCTGTACCATAGCCAGCATTTTGTTGTTTTGCACTTTGAATACTAGCACCAGAAATTGTTTTATTATGACCTTGTTGATTTTTATCCATTATTTGTCACCTCCACAACCGTTAATATAACCAACCTATCAAGAAGATATCCATACAGATTTTTTTAAATTGACACATATATCTCTTGCAGCAATAATCCCTTATTTAAATGCACAAGGAAAGACCTTTCACAAAAAATCACAAAAACATTACGCTAGGCCACTCTTTATACCTTTATATTTATTCAATAGATTATTAGGTAAAACATTAATTTTTCTCATTTTATTTTTTTCCTCACTGTATTTCGGTTAAGTACACCATGGCTGGACAAGTAACTTAATCTTATAAATTCACTTCTTTTCCTTACTTCACATACACATAGACTTTATTTGCTGTTATATAGTATGTGTTCCCTTTACTATTATGCACCTTATATCAAAACTAACATTTGAAATATTCTTAAAAAAATGATTACCAACATTCTCCTTTAACATAATCTAAATAAAAAAGAGAAGAAAACAATGTTCCCTCTCCATAGCTTTCTTTATTAATGTCAGTAATTTAATTTATTCTAATAAAATGCAGTTTACTACTCCTTAATATAAAAATCCTTTGTTTTTACAAATAATACTCAAACATTTTTGCAACCTTTTCTTTCATTTTTTCTTTTATAGATAATTGATTGACGTCAGAGGATGTTACTCGTTTTGAATTTTGTAAGTCTGCATTAATCACTGGTTTTATTTTCGAAATATAGACAGGGTCATGAATATAACAGTTCATTTCTTCATTTAAATGAAACGAGAGCGAATCAAAATTCACGGTCCCAACCATCAATACTTTTTCATCAATCAAAAATACTTTACCGTGTAACACTCCATTTTTATAACCATATACTTCCACCCCTTGTTTTAATGCTTTTCGAATATATGGATATGATGCTTCTTTAACTAACAGTGCATCCGAATGAGGTGAGAACAGAATTTTGACACGGACTCCCCTCTTTCTTGCATCTACTAATGCGTTCCAAATAGTTCTATCTTTGGGTATAAAATAAGGTGTTAATATAATGATGGATTCTTTTGCTTGTTGAAACAGCATTGCATAATCTTGCCCAAGCTTTTCTCCACTATAATATGCAGTAAATCGATGCGAGGTTGCTCCCTTTTCCTTTATCGCACTGTGTATCGGAATCGGTTCCTCTGAGTTTTTCTTCCAGTCTAACACAAATTGGTGTTCTAGATCTTGAACGCCTTCTCCTCGTATTTGAAGGTGATAATCTCTCCAGTAACCAAGTTTTTCTTTTTCTCCTAAATATTTCTTTCCAATGTTAAATCCACCAATGTACCCAATTTTCCCATCAATAACTGAAATACGACGATGATTCCGATGATCAAAAGAAGAAACAAGATAAGGGAAAGCTGGCTTATTATAATACGTAAAATGCACTCCTCTTTTAACTAATAATTCTCTTTCCTTCTTCTTTAGTAAAACTCCACCTAGCCTGTCCACTGCATAGTATACTTCTACACCTTCCTGACTTTTTTGCCTCAATAACTCTAGAAACTGGTGACTTACTTTATCATCAGCAATAGAGAAAAAGTTAATATGTACGTAATGTTTTGCTTTCTTTATATCTGAGAATAATTGATTGTTTAACTGTTTCCCGTCTGTATACATAGTAATATCACTCTGACGAATAGGGTATTGGCTAGGCTGCTGGTCAAATCTCCCACTTTTTTCAGCTATTGTTCTGTCGATTTTACCCCAAACAAGTAAAACAAAACATCCGCCAATAAATACAAAGAGGAGTGCTCGGAGAATTTTCCCCATCTTTTTCAGCATATTTAATCTCCTTTATATATTATCGTTCTTTTTCTGTTAGTTTTTGTTATCGGGACAAAACTATTCCATATCCATCCATGAAGCCAATCTTTGCCCTAGAATATGTAAGTCAATTACGTTCTTACATGGTAGATTTTTCTTATGAATTTTCTATTCAGGTTAATATAACACCGCTTAACGGTATTCCATGTATCTATTGGCTAAAAAAATCCTCCTTCAAATAATTAACTGTAAAATTTCTTATTCACATACCTCTAATTTAGGGTTATCATTTCTAATAACCCTAAAATTGGAAATCGTACTATGATTACAAAATAGGCATTCTATATTTTGAAGTGCATTTACAAGGAGGAAAAACTACATGACAGTAAGCACTAAACTTAAACAAACTATCGCTGGATTAAAGGGTGCTCAAGCATGCCTAGAAGGATTTGTTCTTGATACTGATAACCAGCAAGCAAAACAATTATATAAATGTGCAGCACAACAAACTCAAGAAATTATTGAATCTTTAAATCCTCGTCTTCAGCTAATTGAACAAGAAGAGCCTGAGTATAAGTAATAACATAATACCTTTCACATAGAATATCGACCAAATGGAAGCGTGCTCAGCTTAGATAACGATTATCAAAATGCAATTATTACACGTAATATGTAAAAATCTCTAAATTAAAGAAATAAACAGCCTTATTTGGAATGTAAAAATAACAATTCTATGTAAAGGCTGTTATTTTTTGTTACACTCTTATATACTCGGAATCACATAGACCTTCACATATATATCATATTTTACTGCTAACTCTTCAAATTTCTTTTCTCTGTATTTCGTTACCGTAAAGAAATGCATCACCGGCATTTTTCCATTATGCTTCTGTTTATAAATCTGCGTAAGCTCTTCATACTTTTTTAACTTCTCTTCATTCACTTTCATTTTCTGTGAACGATCTACCTCGACTGCATGAAGTATCCCTTCTTCATCACGAAACTTTACATCAGGAATGATTCTTTTTTTCTCACCGTTTTTTTTATAACGTATATCCGTTTCTATCTGCCAATCGCCCGGGCAAAATAAATGCAGCCATGCTTCATTACGTAATAATGCATGAGCTAATTTCCCTCTTGATACAACCCTCCCGTCATCACCAAACATGGCGTGCCCTTCTTTATTGAGATAATACACATATTCCTTTCCTTGCATCGTCTTGCTCACGTATGGGTTTAAATCTCCCATAATGCGATTTGCATTTCGGATACCACCCATATCATGTACACTCATTACATGTCTTCTTGTTGCAAACTGTAGCTTTCTAATCGTCGCAAGTATCGCCATCTGACGGTTGATTTTCATGTGACTCTGGATGTTCATGTTTTTCCACCTCGTATTCTTTTAGATGTTCCCACATGACCTTGTCATCAATATACGGCACTTGCAGTTCTGTGAAGTTTTCCTTCATATATATAGCTCTTCCTGGAATAGATGGTAGTTGTTCTAATCCGGACTGATCAATAACTACTTCGGAAGCGGTACGAGTCGGCAAACGAAAGCCGAGTTTTGCATTCGCCATTTGCTTTATAACCCTTGGCAATGTATCACCAGTTGGATATTGCGTACAGAAGACAATACGGAATCCAAGTGCCCCTCCAACACGCGCGATATGACTTAGCATGTATTGACACTCCTCAAGCATTTTATTATGAGCTCTCGGTAATCCTTTTGCTGGGGCTAGTACTGCTCCTTCATCCACTACAATAAAGTACCGGTCTCTCTCTTTTGTATGAACGATATTTTTAATACCGCGTTCTTTCATGTATTTTCCTCGTTCATGCATTTTCTCCATCACCTTTAACAACATGCCGTGCGCTTGCTCTGATGTTTCTGCGATTTGTTCGACTTGTTTCAGTTTTTTATATTCACTAAATTCAAGGCCTTCTTCTTTTAAATCAATCAAATAAAAATGAGCATGATTTGGATTCGCTAACGATAAAGAAGCGAACAGATTTTTAAGGAACACGGTTTTCCCCATACGAATTAATCCACCAACAGCCATATGCGGCGTTTCATCGAAATCATGATAGATAATTCGTTCTAAACTTTGGCCAACTGGAACAAGCCATTTCCCTTTCGTTACTAAGTTCATAGACCATGACCAATTCTTTGGAATTTCTCTTCTGAACACACGGATGTTCAATTTATAATTATCGTACATGATCCGTACCGGCTTACTTAATCCCTCACTCACAACATCCTTGACTTTTTGAATAATTTTACTCGGCATTCCGACTGGTAAAGTGTACACGTAAGTCGTACTACGATCATCATCGATTTGCTTTTGAAATTTCGGATAGTGCAGCTTATCTTCTCTTTTTATCGCGATTCCAGATACCTCAAAGAATACTTGTATCTTTCGCTTATCATCATTTTTACTTTTGAACTTTTCACCGAATAATGCCACTGTTAAACTTGCAGCTGGAACAAGTAATAATTCAATCATTTTTTCCACTCCCCATATACCCTTTATATGGGTATATATCCCTTATTTTCGGAACATAGCGATACATGCTTTTTCTCACTGACATGTAAATGTCCTACAATTCCATGTTGGTATTCCCTTATAGAAACGCGAAAAGAACATAACGTAGAAGATACAAGAACGAGCCTGTAAGCGTTGTGTACATGGTCATACGTGGAAGCCAATGTGGAACACTCTCCCCCATTTTCTCTGCGACTTTCATCGTAATAACTGACAAGCCAGTTGCCGTCCATACCACTACTGCTTCTCCTAGGATTGTCATTTGAATCCCTCTTTTCGAATGAGTTGTAATCCCTTTGGAGTCATTACAGGTAGATACTCGTTTATAACATCTCCCCACTCCAACACTTCGTCCTCATCTTCATATAGATCATCCATAATATCGTTTGATAAACGGTAATATCCTTTATATTCGCGGTTATTAAAAACCTCATGTCTTTCCATGTGATCCACGATCGCATTTGTTTCTTTTTTACCACTAGAACCTTTATACATATTTCTCAATTCCTTTGATGGATACAGGTAAGGTGTTTCGTTTAAATGTGAATATTGCCAACGCATGCGCGCCCTCTCCCTTCTTGATGTCCTTGATTCCACTTGGTATTCCTCGTGGTCTTGATAAAGGTATATGACCTAGAAAGAAGGATTTTGCCTGTCCTTCGAGAAAAAATTCGTAGGACAACTAAAAAAAGGGTGAGGATATGGAAAGTCGTTTGAAAGAAATCTTGGATGAACGTGGAATTAAATACAGTTTTATTGCTAAAAAAGCTGGGATTGCAACATCAACAATGACAAATTTAGTGAAAGGTGGACTTCCGACACTCCCTGTCGCTTATCGTATTGCTCGTACACTGGAAATGAAATTAGAAGAAATATGGATTGAAGAAGAAGTAGAATAATCACCATTAGGGCATACTCATAATGAGGTGAATTACATGATTTGGGCAATAGCATTGCTTTTGATTGTTTTTTTCATCGGTACGATAATTAGTACCCCTAATGTTACACCTGAAGAAATTCGTTCAAATCAAATTATGAAAGCTGCGACTCGTAATAATTTAGAAGTAATGAACCCTAGAGAATTCGAATATTTTATGGCCGACTTCTTTCGTTCACTTGGCTATAAAGTCCAAGTAACTTCTGGTTCTAATGATGGCGGTAAAGATATTATTCTTCGTAAAGGAAAAGAAATGAAATTCGTTGAGGTGAAACGCTTTACAAAAAGCTCCATTGGTAGGCCGTTTATCCAGAAGCTTCATAGTGCCATTGTGGATGCTGATGCTATTGGAGGGTATTTCGTTACATTGAGTCATTTCAATAAAAACGCAAGACTATACGCTGCGAATAAAAACATTGAGTTAATCGATGGCGATAAACTCATTCATATGATGAATTCATAATTACCAAGCAAGCTGATTCTATAAAAGGGTTAGCTTGCTTATTTCATTTATTTATTTTTCTGAATTTTCACATTAAACATAACTACACTCTGATATACTTGTGTTAAAAAACTAAAGGAGATAAAAAATGGAAACTCGAACAACAGCTGATGGCAACAATTTTATTATTGAAGTGACTCGTCAGAATTCTTCTAGCAAAAGTAAAATAGGTCGATTCTTTTCTTTGTTAATGGGGATTACATGCTTGTTCTTTTCATCAATTTTGTTTCTTACTATATTTATTTATGAGAATTAAGTTCACTTTTTTCATTATAGATTTTTATATAAATAACGATTCATTACATTTTCCTAATGTGAGTTCTGTTCAAGTCTCTATTCACATAAAATGATTAAGTATAAAAAAATAGAATCAAGAGATATTCTGATTATTTAAAAAGGAGGCAGATAAATGTCTTTAGAAAAGTTTGTAGATGCATTACCTATTCCATCGGTCTTAAAAGCAAAAGATAAGCATGATAACATCCCATTCTATGAGGTAACTATGAAGGAAGTCAAACAGAAGTTACATCGCGATTTGCCACCAACTACTGTTTGGGGTTACAACGGTATGTATCCTGGTCCTACATTCGAAGTACAAAGAAATCACCCTATTTTAGTCAAATGGAAAAATAAATTACCTTTTGAACATCTGCTACCCGTAGATCGAACTATTCATGGAGCAGAACCAGACAAACCTTCTGTTAGGACAGTTGTACATTTGCATGAAGGTCGGGTTAGACCAGAAAATGACGGATATCCAGAAGCTTGGTTTACACGAAATTTTGAAAATGTTGGTCCAAAATTCGTACATGAAGTTTATTATTATCCAAACTGTCAACGGCCTGCGACTCTATGGTATCATGACCATGCCCTTGGAATCACTCGTTTGAACGTTTATGCAGGACTTGCAGGTTTTTATCTCCTCCGAGATAAAGAAGAGGAAAAATTGAACCTACCAAATGGAAAATTTGAAATTCCGCTAGTCATACAAGATCGTTCGTTTTATCCTAATGGTGAATTATTCTATCCAACCCAACCAGGACATGAGCCACCTCCAGCACCACAACCACCTCCACCAATAGATCCAACATTACCAAATCCATCAGTTGTACCAGAATTTTTTGGAAACACCATCCTAGTCAATGGAAAAGTATGGCCTTATCTTGCAGTCGAGCCACGAAAATACCGATTCCGCATCCTTAATGGATCCAATGCTCGTTTTTACCGTATAAAGTTGAGTTCTGCCCAAGATTTTGTCCAAATTGGCACAGAAGGGGGACTTTTGGAAAAACCAATCATCGTATCAGAAATCATCCTTGCACCAGCTGAACGTGTCGATGTTATTATCGATTTTTCAAACCATAGAGGCCAAAGTATCATCTTAACAAATGACGCACCAGCTCCATTCCCTAACGGTGACCCACCTTCTTCAAACCTTACACAAATTATGGAATTTCGTGTCAAACAAAAATTGCACAAACCTGACAATAGTAAAATCCCAAAAAAGTTGAGTTGCTTGGAACACTTGGATCCTAATGATGCTGTAACCGTACGAAAAAATCTCTTAGTTGAAACTACTGATGAATTCGGGCGTTTAAAACTTTTATTAAATAACCTAGATTGGCATCAATTACCCCTTACAGAAACCCCATATAATGGGACGATAGAGATTTGGGAGCTTTACAATACTACACCTGACACTCACCCGATTCACTTGCACCTTGTTACTTTTCAAATTTTGAATCGTGCTACGTTTACTGGTGATCCAAATGGTCCTGACCTTATAGTTGGACCGCCACAACCACCCGATCCAAGCGAGATGGGTTGGAAAGATACCGTTCGTGCCAATCCTGGGGAGGTCACCCGTATCATTGCGCGTTTTGGGCCATTTATAGGAATCTACCCGTGGCACTGCCACATCCTTGAACACGAAGACCATGATATGATGAGACCATACGAAGTTCTCGATAATCAAAACTTTAACCCGTGTGAACCGATCCCTGGAGAATGTCCAGATGATTCGTTCGCTCAGTGTTTCAACTGTGATAATGACGACGATGATTGATCACAACACAAGCTTTTCTTTTTTATTTTGTCTATAAGGGGTAGCCATACCCATCAAGCTAAGATTTTGAAATATCCCCAAAACGAAAAAACGTTATTCTCTCTGTAGAAATATACAGGAAGAATAGCGTTTATTTTGACTTCTTCTGTTCAATGTGCATGCTATATTTACACATGAAGTTTGAGTCATTTCCAATGTTCAAAAGAAATATTTGCTTTTTATCCGTTTGATTCTACTGCTCCAACGTTCTTCCTTTGCCCCAACTCTTGATCTAATAACAATAAAGCAGCTGGATTATCCTTTGCTATTTTTAACCGTTCTACAATGGTTAAGGTTTGATTTTCCTCTTCAATTTGTTCCCTTAAAAAATCTAGAATAATAATCAGGGTTTGAGAATCTACTTGAGTAATATAATCATAAGCTCGCCGGTATGCGTTTGTTACAAACAGTTCATGTTCTAACGCCTTCTCAAAAGTTTCTAGTGGTGTACCAAAATCTGTAGGTTGTGCTGGTATTGCAAGTATTTGTACGATTCCATCTTTTCCTGCTAAGTAATCAATAAGCTTTAACATATGTGTTCGCTCTTCGTCCGACTGAAGCTTTAACCAATGTGCCATACCAGTATAGTTTTTACGATTCGCATCGGCAGACATGGCTAAATAGATAGAAGACGATAAATTTTCGAGTTGAATTAAATTATTAAGCAGCTTTTGAACTTCTTCCTTAATCATTTGAATCACACCTTTTAGTTATTTGTCACAAAGTATCTTATGAAACTATTTTTAATACGGTTAATAACTAAGGTTTCTATTTGATTAGGTATCCCTGTAGTCCCTACGGACTCAGCTAATAGAAGCTACTCAGTTATTCCATAAAAGGGCGCTATTGTTGAATAAAACTTAGATTTTTATAACGATTCTAGAGAACCAGCAGTAATCTTAAAAGACAAGAATTTTTTAGAATATATCGACAGGCATACTGATTCCAGAATTAGATTTACTAATGACAAAATACTTTATGCAATTCGTACTGCTCGAAAGTCTGTTCAATTTCTTGTTTATTAAAACACTAAAAAGCCGACTCGCTTCAATAAGAGCCGGCTTTTACACTATTTAATTGTTACATGTTCCGCTTTAATCCATCTGTTTCCACCGATATCAATAGCATCCAAATATTTACCCCAAACACGGTACGGAACCGTTCCATCGATGTTATCGATGTGATTTATACACTCAGGCTCAGAATGCACCGCAATTCCGTATCCTGGAGGATATTTAGAGTAAACGCAGAACCACTGTACATCGAAATGCTCTAATTTTGCCCATTGCTTCTCGCTACCTAAACAAATCATATCCTTATCACCGCCATCCCAATATCCTTGAAAAATGAGATAAGGGATTTTTCGCGTTATATTACCTGTGTATTGTGGATCAGCTGGATTTTCATATAAATTTACGCCATAACCATCTGCGTATTTTGAAGTAGCAATGCCAATCCCTTCAGGTTTCTCTTTCTCTTGTTTACCTTGTTCTTGCACCTTTTCAGAAGGTTTTGATTGATTCGTAAACCAGGATAAAGACTTGCTACCTACAAGATAATTCAAATCACATTTCCCGATACCAGGTACATTTCCTGTTTCCGTGTATTGCCAAATATCACAAGGATAGGCTGGTTTATTACCGCCATAACGTGGTATCCATACAAAATCACATTTTACATTCGCCATACCAAAAGGTGCATACATATGATGGCCAACATATAAACCAACTTTCTTAGCTCCTAATCGATATAACTCATCGATGTAAGCCTGTGTACCTGCTCTCATATCGTTCATTGTTTTCACTTCAACATCCGCAACCCAAACCGTAGCGCTCTTGTCACCGCGATTCCAGAAATCTTGCGCTTCCTTCTTTGCATCTGCAATTGAAACGAAACGACAGAACGCATAGTTACCAAACGGAATATTGCGAGCCTTCATAGCAGCTACATAAGATTTATATACTGGATCGACATAGTTAGATCCATCCTGTACACGGGCAATTACGAAATCTAAATGTTTTGCTGCTGTATCCCAATCAGGACTACCATTCCACTTAGACATATCAACAATATAACCCATTATGCATCTTCTCCTTTTTTCTCTTCTTGTTTTGGTTTACCGCCTAAAATTTCAACTGCGTTCGTTAATGCTGAAGGTAATGGGATCCCCATACGCCCAGCGTTTTCTAAAAGTGAAAGTAATTCATTACCCATGAAGAAGAAAATTGTTGCTTCACGGATTGCACTGTTACTTCCAAGCACTGAATCTAATTGAGCGGCCGCACCAACCAAAAGAAAAAGCACCACCTTTTTGGCGATGCCTTTGAAACCAACTTTACTTTTTAATTCCCCGTTATATCCTGCTGCTATCATGCCAGTTAAATAATCAATAACTGCCATCGTCACTAAGATTTTCAATGTCGCATCCCATCCTCCCAAGAAATACCCACAGAAACCACCGAAAGTGGCTATAAAAGCTTTTAATAATACATCGATACGATCCATTTTTTCACTCCTTTTTGCAAAATAAAAAGGACCAGCTACTTGTAATTTTAGATCTGCAATTTCATCATCCTGACTAGCCACTTTGGACTTGAGATTATTTATTTCTTCCTCATGATCATCTTGTGTAAGCTTAATCTTCTGAGTAGCGTCTACATTAAGAGTTACAAGCGTGTACAAGTTAATTCCATCTTTCAAGTCAGATACAAAAGTCTCATCAGTATCTTCTAGGACAAGTCCGTATTGCAAAGGAATATCCCTTGTAGTGAATACCTGACTAGTTCCCACTGCTTCCTTCCTCATTTGGTAAAGCTTCTCCACATCACTCTTGAAATTGTACTGTCGAACTTTCAAACTCATGATTTTCTCTAGCGAGTCAATCTCTAAGTCTCTAATGTTTGATTTGATAGAACGAGATGAGCGATTAGTTAAGCTAGTGTAGCTCAAGTTACCAAGCTGTAATCCTGCTGTAGGGGTATTTTCACCAGTAGGTACCAGCTGTAAGTAACTCTGATATCCTGTTGCATGAGATGCTCTAATACGGATAAAAGCTAAACGCAAGTCAGCATCTATGTTGTTATCTGATAACATCATTTGATTTCCGGTAGTTTTACCAGTATTTTTAAAATTAAATGTACCATTGTTGTTACTATAGTTATGACTATTAGTAGACTTGATAGCCATCAGCCCATTTTGGAAGAAGTTGATTCTAGATCCGTAAGTAAATTCATTGGTAATAGGGTTGTACTGCTCTACCATCCCAATAGTTGCTTGTGCATTTTGGTAGTTATCTACACCTTGAGCGTTTATAGGAGTCCACTGAGTAATATTTAAAGCGCCTACTATACCACCACTTACAGATCGTCCTAGCGTAAGAGTAGGATTGATAGCTGTACCGTCTGATCTATTAAAAAATCTAAATTCTGCTCTCGCAGTGTCTCTATCATATAGCTCAATGTTTTGCTGATTTAACTTAACGTATCTTTGGTTTCCATTTGGAGCAGTCTTGATTGTAACCCCTACAAGTTCTTGTGCTTTAAGATGCTTTGCTTCAATGAAACCGTCTAAATAAATCTTAGTTGCTTGGATCAGTACCGCTTGTGCTGTTTGGTTAATCGCTGATGCTATATCGCCATCTTTAACACGTAAGCTTATTTCGTCTGTTAATAATGAGATGGAACTTTCATGTCTTTCCACAATGGCTTTATCACCATAGCGCCCATCTGATTCAATCTTGTTATAAATATCTTTTTTCTCTGCTTTAAGATCGATACGATCAGATTGTTGATTGATCGTTGTTTGAACGCTTGTTATTTTGCTATCAAATTCTGATGTCGCGACTTTCTTAGCGATTTCATCCACAAGTTGATCGTAGTTAGTATAGTCTTTTTGGTTTTCCATAAAACTAGAAGGTTTCTCACCTTGTTGAAATTGTGGTTGAGAAACCCAAATAAGTCCGTTTTTACGTATCCCTATACGAACATCAGCGTTTGTAACAGCACTCGAAGGAACATCGGCAGTGCCATAAATAAAGGTCCATACGCCATTGTTCAATTTATCTTTTAGATTTACATTAATAGTTGTAACTATAGTTGATCCATTCAGAAACTTAATTTCTAAATCTCCATCTTGATCTAAATTATCTTTGTTGTCTGTAAATACCCATGCTGATAACACTAATTTCCCTGCCCCTGATGTGACAGCTGTTTTTTGGCTTACGCCCGTCCAAACGTTTGTCACTAAACCATTCGCCTGGATTTTGACGGAATTATAACCGTCATGTCGCTTATCTGTTGTAGGAGTAACGGATGTACCTACAGAAGTAGTTGCAACCCATTTACTTAAACTAGGTGTTCTGTCAGTTATTATGCCGGTGCTCGTATTAATTTCTCTATCTTCAAAAGCGGAATTGACAAGTATGTTCGTACTGCCTAATCCTCCGATATAGTCTTCCATCTGTTTTCCTGAAATTTTTGAACTTACAGCCTCATTAGTAAGCTCAAGATCTCTTTTTATTCCTTCTACATCTGGAACAACCGACTCCCATTCTACTCCTGTCCATATTTTCAAAATACCAGGTTTCCCGTTACTGATGTCACGCCATAATGTTTTATTTGCTTTAAGACCTGTTGTTGGTGGATTTTTTGCCTCGATAATATCAACCATGTTATTTTCAATGTTCTCTTTTAGTTTCTCTGATATATCTTTAGCCGTTTGCGACTCCTCTACAGCTTGTTCGGATTGTTTTTTTGCTTCTTCAGCTAATTTTTCTAGTTGTTCTAACAGTTCTTTGTTTGCCTTATTTCCTAAAGATGCAAGAATTTTATTGTAAAGCTTGCGTAATTCTTCATTAGGATCAACAATTTCACGATAATCTCCAAACACATATTTATCTTGTAATGGATTCTTATATGATTCATCACCAGCAATTGCCCTTGCTTCTAAATAAAGCTTAAGTGTAAATCCAGTATCTTTAATTCGTATCGTATCGCCCTCATTAATTAATTCGTGAGCCAAGCCGAACACACGACCAATTGATTGTGCTTCAACTTCATACGAAACGGATGTATTTACACGCTTCTTTAACTCTGTATTCATGAGAGTCATTAAACGTTGTGGTGTTATATCTTCTTCTGTTTCTGGCGTGTAGAAGCCAAATTTATGTTGACCGCGCTCGTTCCATCGTTGAAATGCATCATTGTCTACAATATAGGGGAAACCATTATTAATGCTCTCAACTGTGATGATGGTGTCACCTTCTTTTTTGACGAAACCAACTAAGGCTGTACAAATGTTTTGAGAGTTTTCAATACGTTTAATTCCCATCAAATCTTTGCCGAGAGTTACTTCTTTCCCTGTTTCTCGACCGCGCTTCTTTACCATATCTACATAACGCCCAACGACTTGAGATCCTACAACTTCCGCACGGTATTGTATTTCTAATTCAAATAAGGATGCTATCTTTTTAAGAAAAGACAACGGATCAATAAATTCATCAATAGTCATAGAGCGGAAACTAGTATATTCCAAATTTCCTTTTTTCCACTTCGTACCTGCCAGAGCGATATCCACCATTTCAATGACTGTCTTACCTTCTAGTTTTTGTGGAGGGATAATTCCAGCTTTAGCAAGTTGAACCCATTCACCAGATGCATAAGCTATTACTGATCTATCATCAGATTCTTTTTCAATTTCAGTGATTACATAAGGAACGATACGACCATCACGCACTTCTTTTAATACTAAGTTTTGCTGCATAAGTGTGGATGAATACCTTGTATTATCAAATACGCGAAACTCTAATGTATCAATGTTATTTTTGATTTCCCAATGTCTTTTATCATCCCAATAATCTTTAGGCTGAATGGATGCTACAATTTGTTCTGTTTTAAAATAAACAACATGCAATTCACCACTTGGCGTTCTCATCTAAATCGCTCCCTATAACTGATTGTTGCATTTACATCTGGCGACATAATATCAATACGATTATCCCCACGTATGATTTTAGGAAACTCACTAAATATATCTTTAATATTAATAGCATCTTTCCCATTAATCGTAACAAGACTTCTTTCTGTATCGATAATCACCTTATCTCCCGTTTCAAAAATATAAGGCTTTGTATTTGAAGGGACTTTGTTTATTTTCCAAATCTTTAAATCATCAATTTGTATTACATCGACAGGTTGGTTATTATCCCACTTACAAATTGCAATCATAACTTGTGCAACTTTCCGTTCTGTCATCGGGTTTCCTGTTTCATCAATCCAACGTTCAACAAGTGCTGCATCGTCAATTTCTGTTCCATCTCTAAAACGAGCTACATAAACAGACCATTCATTCCCTCGTCTTGCAACACGTAACCTACCGTAAAATTGATTAAATGTATTAGGATGTGCCCCATTTGTATCTACTAATTTTCGTATACTGTTAGGCGTTCCTGCATTTCCAATACGCATGTATGATTTTGTGATTTCGGCATCCCAATATAAATCATTCATGTTAAATCGTGTGACAATATTACTTGCTTCATCTAAAAGCAATACCTCCACACGACCCATTTCTCCAATACTTTTTGATCTCAAACGAACCCATGTCTCCATTTCAAAATCTTGTAATGGTCCACCTGGAATACTCCTCTTAGCTAGAGCACCATGGAATCCTTTCTCTTGTCCATAATCTTCACAATATAATGCATAACCACCTCTTGATTTAAAACTACCGGTTCCTTTCATTTCCTCAACTTGTCCAGTAACAGGAGTCCAACCGACCACAGATGACATTTCATCCCATAATACACGCTCACGTTCTTGCACCGTTGTCTCCTCCACAGTTAACGGGTAACCAATACGGAAATAGTTTCGCTCTAGAGGGTATTTACCAAACCATACATCTAAAAATGTACTTGGTTTCTTGGCTTCAATTTCAATAATTGGTGGAGCTTCTACACTTCCTTTATTCGTGAAATACGAAGTAATCTCGGTGGACCAATTTTGAGTGAATGTGTGAGTCTGTACTTCCCCTAACTTATAAGGCATTGGACAAACGAATTTCAAAGTACCTTTACCTAAAGTGACAAACTCCTCTGGATCAAACTCTTCATCAATAACAGCCATATATGTCCTATCAGGAGTTACATCAAAGACCAACTCAACAGGTTGTTCTGTAATTAACCAATCTGCTATTTCTTCTTTTAATAGTTCTAAGTCGCCACCATCAGGAACTATAATTCCAACAGGAATCGAAAGAACACGTATGTCAGTTTGTGTGTTTAATAACCTTGCCCCCGGATATCCTGGAACACTTAGAAAATTCCTTTTCAATGGTGCCCATGTAGGTCTTTTCCATCCTTTTTCAATTTGAATAAAATCTTTACGTTGATTGTTAAATGTAAAAGAACTCATGTTAACACCTCTTTCCTTTATAAATTAAAAGAAACCCAAACCTAAAAGGCTGAGTTTCTTGCTGTTTCTCTATCTTGATACTCGGTTGTATATCTATAAGTACCGCGTGCCACTTCTCTACCTTCTAAAATGACAGGTACTTCAATCGCTAACCCACTTCCCTGCATCGGGAATGTACCGTCTACTCCTTGAGCTTGATATAGTCCATTAGCTTGTACACCTATATTACCCACATTTACTGTTGGTATTGCTGCTTCACTCACTGCATTAGACGCTTGATTTATTAACCCAATTGAGTTTTCCATACCGATAGCAAGACCAGCTCCGATGTACTTCCCTACTTTATCTCTCATCAATCGTGAAGGACTGTGGATGTCAAAGAATCCAGTAAAACCATCAAGAATACTATTACCAATAGATTTAACTTTATCTACCACTTTTCCGGCCATACTTCCAAGACCATCAATTAAACCACTTATTATATTTTTACCGATTTTGAAGAGATCAATTTTTCTTAATGTATCAACAATCTTTGGTACAATATCAGTCACAATTGTAGAACCTAATTGTCCTACCATACTTACGATACCTTTTATTAATGCCCAAATTAATTGAACACCAGCTTCAATGATCTTTGGCAAATTCGCTAGTAATGTATCTGCTACTTTTGTTATAAGATTTATCGCTAAATCAATTAACTGCGGTAGCATTTTTATTATTCCATCTATTAAGCTAGTTAAAACTTTAACACCAGCTTCAATAATCATAGGAAGATTTTGAGTAATAGCATTTATCAAAGTAGTTATAACAGTGATAATTGCCAATGCAATCATAGGCAGAGCTTGTGTGATTCCAGTAATCAACGAAACTAGTAAATTGATACCAATTTCAATTAACTGAGGTAAAAATGACATAATCCCATTAATAATTGTTTGAATAATCGTTACGGCTATTGGGATCAACTGTGGAACCATCTGCATAATTCCATTAATTAAAGTCATAATCAATTGAAGCCCTGTCTCTATAAGCGTAGGTAAGACTTGTACAATCTCAGAAATTAAGGTTTGAATAATTTGGATTCCAGTTTGTACAATCATAGGAAGATAAGTAGCAATCATCTGCGAAATTGTATTGATAATCCCCACTATCGCTTCAAGTATGATTGGAGCTGCTACCACTAATCCATTCACAAGGCTTGAAATCATTTGTGATCCAGCTTCAAGGAATTGTGGTAAAGCTGTTGTCACGAAATTAGCTATGTTATTAAAAATATTAGTGATCGTTTCAATAATAATTCCTGAGTTTGCGTTCAGATACTCTGTTATTGCTGGTAAATAACGAGATACAAATACGAGAATGCCAGGAAGCCCGCCGATAATTGCACCCGCTATAGAAGGACCAATCATCTTAAAGATTTCACCTAACTGGCTAAAGTCTCCCGAAAAAACGGCTTTCACAGCATCAAAAAGATGAATACACGCTTCACGTATTTTACTAACTGCTAATCCTATTATTTCAGCTGCATTTTGAAATCCTTTTGGTAAATGGGTAATCCAATCATTTAAGTGATCGCCATCTGCTGCCGTCCAGAATAGATATTTACCTAATGAAACGAGTATATCTATAAAACTCTGTATACCACTTATCACACTAGTAATACTATTTTTAAACCCTTCATTGGTCTGCCATAAATGTCGCATCCAAATGATTAACCCGGTAATTGCGGCGGTGGCGGCAATAAATCCACCTACAACTAATGCAACTGGACCAGCAATAGCCCCGATACTTACACCTACTATTCCAGCTATACTGGATAAGGTGACAAATACCGGAGCTAAAGCCATGCATGCTCCAATTAGTATTCCCAGTGTGACAACAATTGTTGTTAATGCTGCTGCTAGTGCTGGATGAGCAGAAATCCAACTTGCAAAGGCTCCAATAATGTTAGCTACTACGCCCAAAAGTGGTTCAAGGGCCATTTTCAAATCACCCATTGCCTTTTGAAACTTTATAGCTGGACTTGCATCCATTTTCTTTATCATTTCATTTAACTCTTCTTGGCTTACATTTAAATCAATAACTTTACCTTGAGCGTTCAACAGTGTATCTATAATGTTTTGTCCTTGATCTTCGAACATGGTCCCGAAAAGCTTCACGCCAATCTCATTTCGTTTTGTTTCATTTTCAACTTCATTCAACGCTTTAGCAATATCAGTCATAGCGGCTGAGCCTTCTTTACCGCCTTTTGCTACAGATTGTCCCCATTTTTCTAACTGATTAGCTGAAATTTTCGTACCTTCAAGCGCTTCTTTCATAGACTTATCGACACCTTGCCCAAATTCAGCCGCTTTGATACGTCCTTCTTTTAGACCATCTAAGAGATTATCAATCATTTATATTCAACGTGATTCGCAACGTCACGCCCGTTCTCTTATGAACTGCTATACGTCACCGCATAGATTAGACTATATCTTCAACTACTTGAGTTGCTCCCCATTTCGAGTGTCATTTGCTTACACCCTACGTCTTTCGACTAGTCGTTGCACGTTCCTTAATAAAAAGGCTTCGCTCAGTATTGTCTCATTTGAGAGTTTCACTGAATTAAAGGAGTTTTTCATTGTATGTCGCCATACAAGGGAACTATAATCTAATTCCATGTTCCAGTTTCAACCCCAGCCGCCATTATGGCTTGGACTTCTTCAGCTGTATAACCTGCTCGCGTTAGTTGCCCCCCATATTCGGCAATAATATCTAATTGCTCAGGTGGGAATCCCATTTTCAATAAGGAATTTGTTAAAGCTAAAGCGCTATCGTTAGTTATTCCTAATTCGCTACCAACTTCATTCGCTTCTTGAATTAATTCAGTAAAGTCAATACCAGCATACGCTGTAGAAATTGCTGCTGCACCTTTAACAATAGCCGTGTTTGATTGATCACTTACATTCTTATTTAAGGCCCATTGTCTTCTCGTTCCTTCAAGTGCTTCTTCCACATCAACACCATAGGCTTCTATACCTCTAACAGCTTGTTCAACTGATTTCTTAGATGATGCTGGGACTTCAAAAGTTACATCAATTTTCGTTTTTAATTTAGAAGTATCAAGAGCTTTTTCGATCACTCCTGATATTCCACCAGCTGCCATCACTCCCCCGAGCATATTCTCTAAACCGATGTCTAACTCTTTGAAGCTTTTCCCGGCTCTTTCAGCTTCTCGTGAAAGGTCTCTCAAATCATTTCGAACTTGTTGTATTGAATTACCATCATCAACAGAACGAAGCGCACGTTGTAACTTCTCAATATCCGCTTCTGCCCCTAATGCTTCACGACCAATAAGACCAATTGCTTGGTCTAACTGTCTACTGGTAGCCGTGCCACTTCTAATTGCATTTACTAAACGATTTCCTAACGCTCCTGCAAAATCATCAACGCTTTTTCCTGTAGCACTAAATAAAGTTTCTAATTGTCTTGTTGAACTTGCTACATTGTCCTGTTCGGCTTTTAATCCAGCAAGTTTGCCCTTTAGACCATTAAGCGACCCTTCTGTAAATTCAATTTCACGCCTAAACGCACGATACTGTTCTTCAGAAATTTTACCGTTTTGAAATTGAGCTTGTACTTGCTGCTCTGCTGCCTTCAACTTATCTAGCTTTTGTGTTGTATTTTCAATTTCTTGTGTAAGTAATTGTTGTTTTTGAGCTAATGCTTCCACATTACCTGGGTTAAATTTCAGTAATCGTTCAACATCTTTTAATTCTTTTGCTAAATCATTGCTACGTTTATTAACATCCTTTAAGGCGTTTTGTAAACCAACGGTATTCCCCGAAATCTCAACCGTAATTCCTTTAATTCTTCCTGTCATAATCTCACCTCTCTTCCTTAGAAGAAATTAAAGTCTTCTTGAGTTGCTTTTCTTACTTTTTCTTTTTGAGGTTTTTGCATTTCTAAATATTCATCAATGTAATCTAAGCACATACCAATAGTCATATCCTCTAAATCAGCTCTAGTAAGCTTGCATTTATAACACAAAATAAGGAACGTCTCAGTTGTGAATACATCACCCTGATCCGCTCCTTGTTGACTATTATTATTACTATCTACAACTTTTTTTTAGATTGAATTGTGGAAGCTATCATATCTTGAATATCTTCTAAGATTTCAATGATTGGAAATTCATCAAATGAATCTAACCACACCATCGGCTCTGGTATTTTTGGATCAGCCGTTTTCGCCATAGTCCAAACTAGATTATAAAATACTTCGAAATCTACACTATCTAACTTACTTGGATCCAAATTTTCCATATCAATTTTCCCAAGTGGTGCTAATTTTAAAAGCTCAGCAAAATAATCTTTTCTAAACTGTGCTTTAAATCGAATTGGAGTAGCTCCTGTGCTTTTTAATCTAACTTCCTTATCATCTACAATAATTGTCTTTTCCATCTAATTAATCTCCTTATCCTATTATTTTTTTATATATGCAGCGTTGTACCAGCCGTCATAAATTGCCTGTGTAGTTTTAGAGGTTGTCTTTGTTTTAACCATTGGTCTTCCGCCAGGCGCTAAAACAATCGGACTTGAAACAAACTTCAATTCATTTGTATTAGGCTCAGCAGAGTTTGTTTTTGTTTTTGACGCAAGCGTTGGACGACTTGCTGCGCAGTTATACATAATGTGTCGAGTTGCGTTCACATCGCCATCAAATTCAAATAATAATGCAAATGGTTTCCCTTTAGCATCAGCCATTTCATTTAATACGCCGTCTGTTTCATCTAGTTGCTCACCTAATGCATCGATAGCAAATTGTTCTGGGATGGTAGCGATGTTCAACGTTCCATCGTAACCTTGGTTATTACTTGCTGCATAGTAAAGCATGTCATCAGCGTAAAACTCAATTAAATCACCACGTGGCTCAAAGGTTAATTCAACCCCACCACGTAATGGAATTGGTGTCCCGAATTTAACTAAAAAATCCTTAATATCTAATGGTACATAATGTACATTTTTCAAACCGAATGTTACTTTGTTTTCATTCATTTATATCAACCTCACTTCATATGTTTTTTGATACATTTTTTCAGATTCAATAAAAGCCTCAAATGATTCATAAGGTATCTCATGATCATCTAAGGCTTGTTCTAATTTGGATTCAGCAACTAAATCCTTTTTAATTGTGTAAAGCTCAATAGTTACATCGTTTATCTTGTGATGGACCTTATTATCAGCTGGCATATTAGGAGATCCATCCACAAGATAGCAAATATAAGGAGGCGAAGGTAACTTGCTACCCTGCGTTTTTGTGAAATGCGAATAGGCCACAGGATAACCTGTAGCATCAAGAATCTTCTTTAATTCAATTAAATTCATTGTTGAATCGCCCTTTCAACTCGCTCTACAAATTCATTTATCGCTTTTTCTTCAGCTGGAGCGATATGGACTTGAGCTGGTACACGACCACCGTTTGCTTTTGCGTGACCTTTTTCTAATAAGTGTGTGAGTTGTGGTTTTAAAGCATTATGGACAATGATTGCATTGCCATCTTTCTTCTTACGCCATCCCTTACGATAATTACCTGTCTTCTTAGGACTTTTTTGTTTTAACTCGTCCACAAGATTATTGGCAACTTCCTCTTTTGCCCCTTCCAGGTCTTCTTCTGCTAAGTTAGAGTACCTTTGTAGTTCTCTAGTAATTTCACTAGCAAAATCATTAATACTAGCCACCTATGTCCACCTCACAATACAACTCGATTTTTTCATCATCTCTTTCGTATGTGCGGTAGATGTTATATGTTTTTTCACCATATTTAACTTTCACTTCTTCTTGATAATCAAAAAAATGGATGATTAATACACAGCTAGATTTGATTCCATTCTGCCCCGCTTGGAAAAATTCTGATTGTGGAACAGACTTCTTTCTACAGAAGACTTGTCTACTAAATAATTCGACTTGTTCTACTTGTCCTAAGTCATCTTCCACCGTTTTAAATTCCGGAAAAAATAGGATATCATTCATTTGTAATCACCTGCTAATGTTAGGTGGTTTCTTAACATGTTGTAAGATGATTGGAATCGTTCTGCTTCCTTTGCATCTGGAATAAAGTTAGCTTTTACATACATAATAATTGCTCGTTTAATTAACGGATCCTTATCATCATTTGCCTTAGTAGTAGCAACGCCTGATAATATCAAATCAGAACGAGCTGCTTCGATTAAATCTTCAATTTCATCATTAAGAGCATCATGAGATACACGCAACGCCTTCTTAACATCTATAAGGATCATGGTTATTCACCTGTTTGTTTGATTCCTCTTAAGGCTTCAAGTGCTGCTTCCTTACCTTTAATTTTCTCACCGTTAGGAAGTTCGTAATATCCGCCACCAACATGAACCATATCAGTTACATCTGGTCCATATCCTACAATTGGTTCTTTATCTAGAAAACCTTCTTCTTGTAAGAATTCAATTCTTTCTAAATCGTCCGTTTTATATAAATCTCCAACACTATAATGAATATCAGAAAATTTATCACGGAATGCTGTTACTACAGCATATTCTTTTATTGTTTGGTCACTCATTTACTAGTCCTCCTTTTTTAATAAAGAAAAGCAGCTATTAAACAGTAGCTGCTTTCTTAATACGTAAGAATCCATTTTTAGAAATTACGTTACCACCAGCAAACACTGAACCTCTATGAGCGATCATACCTTGCTTGAATTTGAAGTCAGTTGAGCGTTGTACATCCATATCAGAGAAGATAGTAAGTTGGTAGTTTGATAATGGACCATAAGCCATATTGTATTGACCAGCTGTTGTTGCTGCATCAGAAACAGCCTTACAAGCACTATTAATAATGAATGGTACTCCATCGATTGTCCCTGAATTACCTTGAGATGCTACGTTGTATACCTTTTTACCATCAGAAGTACGAAGCTTAGCAAATGATTTTAAATCCTTTTTATTCAGAATTAAAACAGCTGCATCTTCAACATCTTCATCTCCACCATAGCTGTAGATAATGTCATCTAAAGTTGAAGCATCAATTTTTGAGATTTCTAAATCTGTTGCTGCATCGATTGCTTTAGCTGCTGCTGAAAAAATACCAACAAGTCGATTCGTTGCACCTGTACCAATTAAGATTTCACGAGTTAACTTTTTGCGAGTAGCTACAGTGATACCTTTCATTACTTCACCATCGTAATCAGCTGCAGGTAACTTTTGAAGCTCTTCCGTGTCTTCTGAATAAGCTGTAACCTTCGCTTTTGTGATGTCTGCATATCCAAACTTTGTCTCGGCATTAGCGTAATCATTACTTTCAGTTGTATAATCGCCTTCACCATAGCTCTCGAGGTATGGTTGTTGGTAACTTTCGCCGCCTTTTAATGTTTTCGTAGAGACACGATCAATCAGTGTAGAAACTTCATTGAAAGTAGGACGAATATCTGAAGCTGTATGTTTTGGAAGGACTACTGTGCCACTACCAACCGTTACAGCACGATTTTCCATCAATGCTTGCCCACGCTTTTCTGATGCTTCTAATTCTACATCTTGTTTGGGAAGTTCATTATTGAACGTTTCGACTGTACGAACTTCTGTTGTTTGACCATCATTAATTTCTTCAGCCTCTTTTAATAAACGTTGGCGTGTTTCGATTTGTTTTTGAGTTTCTTCAAGTTCACGTAATTCCGTTTCTAATGCTGCTAAATCTACTTCTTTATCACTTTGTAACATAGAGCGAATTTCTGACTTTCGAGCTAAGATTTCTTGTAATGTTTTCAAATAAATCTCTCCCTTATAAGTAAGTTTTTATAATTAGTTTTTTACGTAGTTCTGTTTGACTACGTTCATCTACGAATTGTTTATATGGATCATGACTTCTAGCTGATACTTGAGAATCTGGATAAGCTGGGAATGCAACAGGGCTAATTTCAAGCAATTTAGCTTTCGTAACACTACGAACAACATTATCCGGGTCAGACTCGTCCCATTCTTCTTTCGACATTTGGAAACCAAACGAAACGCCGTCAACATCACCGCGTTTAATCGTTTTATACGTATCATCACCAAGTGTAGTATCAGCTAAATCCAATTCGAATCGTAATCCAACCTCATCTTCAAATAATCGAAGGGTACCATTCTTAGTTCGCCCTAAGACTTGTGATGTATCGTGGCTCCAAAGAGCTAATTGATCATCTTGAGTTAAGGATTCTGTAAAAGCTCCTTTTTTGAACTGCTCTTTGAATCGTTGCCAATAACCCATCGTTACTGATTTCATCTCCCATTTAACTGCATATCCAGCAATTGTTCGAAGACCATTCTCAGATTCTCTAATTTCAAGAGCACTACTCAGTAGTTCCCTCTTTTCCGTTTTGTTCATTATCATCACCTCCTTCATCAGTAGCATTTCCTTCTTTAACTAAAGCTGTATCTAATCTTCTAATCGGCTTAGATCCACCTTCAATTGGACCAAGCGAAAGAATTGCTCTCCATTCATTAGGTGTTAATGAACCTCTATCTACCATTTGAACAAGGTTCATCTTGGTACTCATAGAAGCGTATTGAAGCGACGAAGATTCGAATATAATTTTGTTTCCAAATCCTCTTTCTTTACGTGAAAAAAGCTTCCTGGTGAATTCTCCAGCAAGCTGCATAGCTAATGGTTCTATCTCTGATTCGTAATACGCATTCCATTCATCTTCGTTGTATTTACTTTGAATAATTCTTTCATTTGTATTAAAGAAGTTATAGATACGTTGAACTGTTTCTTGCATTTGTTTCGAATCCGGAACAAATGCTTCTGGTTTAACTTGTTCTAAATCATAACGCGGATCAGAAGAAGCTGCACCACCATCATTTGCGATATTTAAATAGTTATTAACGAAATTCTTAACCTGCATATCGATATCTTCTTGTTTTAATACCGATTTAAACTTAAGAATCCACTTTACTACAGCACTGTTTTTAATCGCTTTAACAATCCCTTGGTCCGTAGTCGTTACAATTTCCATCAATTGCGACAGCGCTTTGCCAGGATGTTCACCAAAGAAGTCATTTTCATTAAAATCTTTACGTAAATGAATTACATCAGTATATGGAACAGTCATTTGTTTTCCATTTCTAAAGTAAAACTTCAAAAAGATATCTCCATATGTTCCTTCAACAACCTCAACTGTTGTGCAAGGTATAGGATATATTTCAGAGGCATAGCCCAAGTCATCTCGTTTTATATAAGCAAAGGCATTATGATTCAGTTCTAATTGATTTGTCATTTTCTCTTGAAACATTTGACCTGTCATCAATGGATTGGGCTCTTCTAATAAAAACCTGATGTATGGTTCTGGATTAACTTTGAACTCGGTTTTATTATCCCTGATGTGTTTGGCAACTAACTTACCAACAGCTTTTGCCTTAGGCCGTATGCATGCTCGAATTATGTCACTCTGAAAAATATCTCCATTCCAAGAGAAGAAACCACCGCCAGTATCACTAATCATTTCATAACGGTTATAACTTTTTGTAGATGGAGTTTGTTTCTTTCCAAATATCTTATCGAATAATCCCAATTTCCCACCTCCTTCTTAAATCATGTTGAGGTAATCATTTCTCTTTTCTTGAAGAATGACATAAGCATTTAAAAGTGCTGCTGTGCCATCGATACGGCGTCTTTGATTCTTTGTTTTATTCGGTTGGATGTTTAAATTCTTATCAACGTCAATTGCTGTATTAGAAAGACACCATTTATCGATTGGATTGTTATTATAGTTCACTAATTTAGATTCCAAATCAGCTCCTAATAATTTCATCGGACTTGAAAGTGTTTGCTTACCTTGCGCGACAGGAACCATAGCTTCTTTACCAAAATAACCTTCCATTTCTTCAACCCAATACTTCGCTGACCACCTGTCGTAACCAATCCAAGGAAGATAAATGCCGTATTCATCTCTAATTTCTAAAAACCATTCAGTAACATACTTATAATGAACAGAATTACCTGGTGTTGTCCTTAGTAATCCTTTTTCAAACCATAAATCATAAGGTATTTTATCTTCTTTACTTCTTTGTTCAAGTAAATCTTCAGGAAGCCAGTACATTTGCTTAACATATATGTGCGGATCATTATCGAACATAAAAATAACCTTCGCTGCTGTTAAATCAGTAGTTGAAGATAAGTCGCAACCACCAATTCCATACGAAGGTTTTAATTGAGCTATATCAAAAATAGCCGGATTATTTAATTGTTCGAAAGTTAACCATGCTTCTGTTGATGTTTCTCTAATATTAAAATCTTTTGTTAGTAAATTTTTAACTAATAAAGAATTAGCTTTAGCTTTATTTACTTTCGTCTCAAGTTGATCTATTTTTTTTATAGTTCCAAGTCCGGGGTTCGCTTTTGCCCACTTTGATGGATCTGTCCATTCTTCTCGTTTATCTAACTCATAAATAATTGGTAAGAAACGATCATCTTTATAACCGTCTGGGTCATCAAAACCATTCAAAAGCATCTCAGCTTCTTCATATTTCATATCATACACTGACTCACGAATAGTTCCTGCTGTTGTAATCATAAATATCATTGGTTGTTCCCGTGAGGAAGTACCATCTACAATAACATCGTAAAGATTTTTATCTTTCCAAGCATGGATTTCATCCATCATTGCGCCATGAACGTTAAGACCATCTAACGTTTCACTATCAGAACCAAGGGGTTTAAATGTACTATCATTCCATTCAGATACCATCTCAGAAACTAAAGGTTTTATACGCTTCAATAATGCTGGCGATTTCTTCACCATACGCTTCGACTCTAACCAAACCAATTTAGCTTGGTCTTTCTTTGTAGCGACGGCATAAACTTCAGAACCAGGTTCACCATCAGCTATTTGTAAATATAATCCGATCCCCGACCCTACAGTTGACTTCCCATTTTTCCGTGCTACCACTAATAATACTTCTCTATATTTTCTAGTCCCGTCTATTTTATGGATAAAGCCAAAAGATGCTGCAATAAATGCCTTTTGCCATAATTCCAACTCAATTGGCTTTCCGCCCCATTTTCCTTTTGAATGTTTACAGAAGTTTTCGATGAATTCTATCGCATGATTGGCTCGATTCGAACTATATTCCCATTCAGTTCTTGTACTACTTAAATCTGTAACAAGCTTTTTATAAACCCGTCTTACCTTATCTGATACAACTTCTTTTCCTGTTTTAATTTTGTACCAGTATTCTAAAATCGGATTATACGATAAAGGATACCTAATCACGGGTCGCCACAAACTCCTCAAATCCATCACTTTGAGGTTTCGTTTCTACAGTTTTTTTTGGAATATAATCGCCCAACTGTTTCATGATAGTTTGATAACTTTTATTCATCGCTATATATCTTCTTGCTGCTGGTCTTTCTCTTTCATAAGGGTCCTGATTTTCAGATTGCGAGAACATTTCATCATAGCCATTCTCATCAAGATCTTTTCGAATATCTTCTAGTCGTACACGTAAATCTGCCGCTTCAACAATCAACCCCTCAACTACCATAAGGGTATCTTTTGGCATATCTTTATATATCCGTTTAAGTCTGTTAATTTCCTTTTTAACTCGGTCTTCTTTTGTTAACTCTTTCTTAATCGCCATCAATAACACCTCGTTTCTTCCGTTTTTGGGTAGGGGGATCACGCGAAATGACCTGTGTGTTACACGAAGCTCCCCTCTCGGTCCCCCAATGGGCCTTTTGTTTATTTTTTATAGGGGGGGATTGGTTTTTTTGTTCCTGATTGTTTTCTGCTAAGAATGAATTGATAAGCTTATTAATTAAACTTATATCTGCTTCTTTCTTTACTTTTCGAGTTGTTTTATCAGATACTGCTTCTATTTCTTTAATTACTGGTGGTAACTTTTCTAAGTCAACATACTCTTTAAACTCTTTTCCTTTAATAGCAGAAAGGATTGTACCGATGGCAATCGCCTTCTCTAGTTTAGTTAGTTCCATCTCTATCACTCCTAATTAAATCCCCATTCTCATCAAACATCACACCTTCTGCTACAGGGCTATTCTTCTCATGATGCTCACGGTTGTGACAATCCTGACACAGTAGCTCTAAGTTACTGAAGCTTAACGTAATCTCTGGATCATTAATATTCTCAGGCGTTATGTAATGCTTATGGTGAACAATCTTACCTGTTCTCACTGTACATCTCTCACACAATCCATGTCTGAATTTATAATAAGAGTCTCTGCACTTCTTCCATGCTGCAGATTTATAAAACTTCTTTGCATACTCCTTTGCCATTCACCCACCTCACGATAATTCCTTTATATAATATTTTTAATTTATAATTTTCAATGTATAATTTTATTAAAAGTCTTAATCTTTAGAATTGGAGTGATAATCATGAAAAGTTTTGGTACGTTAGTAATCTCTACCGTCATTTCAGCAGGCTTAGCATATTATAATGTCGATTCCTTTTATAATAAATTTACATCAGGTAATACATATTACTGGGTAAACGGTATCCTAGCTGCTGGATTCCTTATATCCTTAATTATCAACCTAAAAGATATTATCAAGAAAAACTACACAACTTCTGAATCAAATTAAGGAGCCTATTATGGTTCCTTTTTCTATGCAAAATAAAAAAGCATCCTATTTAGATGCTCTCTGCGCTTAATTTTTCTACATAATAACAACACCAAATACAATACAACCTAACCCTAACAATATGAAGAGTTGCGGAAAATTAAAATCTAAGGAAATTAAATCTACAATATGTTCTAAAGCTAAACCGGCCTTTTCTTTCCAACTCCCACCTTCAACTTCCCTTATTTCATAAATCAGGGTCAAACAGATAATAAAAATCCCTAAACCAATCAAGTATATGCCCAAAATTTATACATCCTTTTTAACACAATATTATCATAAAAGAATATATAATATCAGGGTTACTTCTTTATAAAATAAAAAAGCAGCGGATTCGCTACTTTGGATTCTTCTTATCCCCAAATGAAATGGTATATATATTCTCCCGTTACACGTTCATTAATTCCGGCAACCCTAACGAATCTCATTAAGTCCGCCCCTTGCAAAAAATACACCGTAAGTGTAACTGGTACCTGCGACCACATGAATTGGTAAAGCTCATTCACTCTCTGATTCGTCGAAACGATTAAATCATTTACAGGACCATGATTCCATGCAGAGGTTTGAACTGAAGTGAACGGGAGGTCTTTCCCATTAACCACTATTCTTACCACACTTTGAGTTATATCCACACCAATCCCCTCCATTACAAAAATCAGACCTGTTTCTATACTCATATTCTTGATTATAATTAAATGCTTAAGGTAAACTCCTATTTTCATTCATTGAGTTCGTTTGTTTTGCTCAAAAGAAAAGCACCCAAATAGGTGCTTTTCTTTAAATTTTGTTCACATCAATAGCATGAAGATCATCTAGACCAAATGGATTTTCTTCATCAATCAACTCTTTAAATCCTATAGCTAAAACCTCTTCCATATTAATTACATAATTTCCAAACCCATTAAATTTCGAATGATTATTAGATATCGATGCAAAGATTTCTTCTTTTTCTCCAGTTACTACATCATAATAGGTTCCACCATTTTTCATGCTAAAACACAGTTCATATTTTTTCATTGTTACAGCCTCCTTTTCTTCTATGCATTCGACAGAAAAGAAGAATTTCCTACAAAACACAAAAATTTTATGTCACCAATCAACCCCGCAACATTACCAGGCTCAATAAGAAACACAAAAGCCACGACACTCACGCACCGTGGCTGAATATATAAATTCAATTGGTCTTTTCATTCCCCGTCCATTCCGACCGAGTAACGTTTTGATAAAGGGGCTATGGTCATCAATTATGAGCGCATAGATACGTTATCCCCACGTTATGCTCTTTTCAAAGAACAAGTAACTGTAGGAATATCGTACCGCTGATTCCAATGTAAAAAGGTACCTGATTTAGTGCCCAAAACAGTGCCCTAAATGGTACCCTAAAAGTTCCATTCTTATGTCATACCAAGCGCTTTTGCAAATCGTAAAACACCGGATTTTCTCTTTCTATAATACTTTCCTCTCTTCATCCCAAGCACTGTATAAATGTATTCATCATTCAACTCTTTGCGATTCATATATTTCATTTTGAGTATTTGTTGCTCGTCCTCATCCAAAGCTTCTTCAAACGCTCGTTTTAACTGTCTATATCTGATTTCATCTTCCGTACACTTCCTGAGTTCTGGAAATAACAGTTCAACACCGAACGCCGCTTGTTCTTCTATATTTTTAAATTTCACTTTCAATACGCGGTATTCTTGTAACTCTTCTATCACGAAAGGCCGTATTTCCTTTTCATTTACATGCCTAGAAGGTTGATTCATACGATACGGTTCCCCTCCGTTCGATCTGATTACTATTTAGGACATTACTCCATTTCTTTTTGACATTTTTTCAAATAATCGATAGCCTCTTGAACCTGCTCTTTTGTCGAAAGTAATTCCATCACATTACCCTCTGTGTTATATACACGAATTTGCTTTTCCTTGTACTCCATTCCTAGCATTCCATCATCACCTAAAAGCTTTACGTTATCTTCCATTCTTTTATCCTCACCTTCTATTCAAATAACTATTTTATTAAAAATCTTTAATGAGCTAATCCTTACAGTTTTGTAATACTAATGTCACTAAAATCAATTTTTCACTATAAACTCTTTACTATAATTTTCCTTATACACAAACAAGAATTGTTAAGAAATAACTAAGCATTAATTAAGAGACCGTGAAGCCTCAGTTAAAAAATTTTTCACATAATAAAGTTATAGACACACAATAAGGAGCGATTTAAAAATGTCTTTTTCTCAATTAAATATTGATGCTTTTCGAGCTATCAATGATTTAGGGAAGCAATATTCATCCTTAAACTCAACTATGGTATTTTTAGCAGAATATATGGTGTATTTTTTAGGTTTAATTATTATCGCTTATTGGTTTACTCAATCTAGAAAAAACAAAATGATGATTATTCAAGCAATGGTTGCTTTCATAACTGCTGAAATTATTGGGAAATTAGCAGGGAAATTACACTTGAATTATCAACCATTTACAGTTTTACCTAATGTTAATAAACTTGTCGATCATGCAGTTGATAATTCATTTCCTAGCGATCATACGATTCTATTTTTTTCAATTTGTTTTTCATTCTGGCTTGTTCGTAAAAAGGCTAGATGGTTATGGCTTGTACTTGCATTCTGCGTAGCTATTTCTCGTATTTGGGTAGGAGTTCATTATCCTTTCGATGTCTTGACAGGAGCTCTAATAGGAATTATTTCAGCATTATTTTCGTATTGGTTAACACCGAAAATTACATTCATCAAACAATTACTTAATCTTTACGAAAAAATAGAACAGCATGTACTACCATCCAAAAGCAATTCGAAAAACTTTTAATAAATCACAAAGCTAAAAAGATTACATATATTATCGAGTATTTTTTAATATTGTCTTGATCGAAGAGCACTCCCCTGGGTGCTCTTTAATTTTTAAATAACTATTTTATTAAATTTCATATATACAAACGCTTGTCCATTTCCTTTGGCCCTATTCCCGCATTTACTATTAGTAATACGAATTTTTCAGAGATGAATTATATTGGACGATTATTTATCTTCTGCTGCATTAAATCCGGGTTCAATTGGGCTGACACTCCCACCTATGCAATCCTTTCAATTCCCTACAGGTCCCACTGGTCCAACGGGGTCTACTGGCAACACTGGGCCTACTGGGATCACTGGACCGACCGGCATTACTGGACCCACTGGGATCACTGGACCAAGTCCACTTCTTTTTTTTACTGATCAACAAAAGCTTGGAGTTATAATCCCGCCTAACGCTAGCAACTTATTTATAATGGAGGTCCAAGTAGTCACGACTGAAGATAACCAAAGAGTTAAACTAGATGCTTCATTACAATCTAGTGTTACTGCTATTAGCTCAGCAACTAGCGTTACTTGTTATTTGGTCTATACCTTATTAAGACAACCAGCTACTTCTCTAACTGCCGCTTCACATGAAGTATTCTACTTAAAGGCAGGAGATGTGACTACAGAGTATACTGGACATCCTAATTTTACATTTGTTGATATACCTGGTCCTGCAGGTATCTACACTTATCAGGTTTTAGTTTCTGAGACCCTTATTACTCGCACAGGTGTATCTATTGCATCCGCTTTTAACTTAGGTTTAACAGCAACTATTTACCCTCCTGCATAGGACATTTCAGAAGGATACCTTTCTATACAAAAGAACAGTTAGCTTTTGCTAGCTGTTCTTTTGTTTTCACCATTTAAGCAGGTTTTGAATATATTAAATTCTACCTTTCTCTATAACGTGATTTGGCCACTTACTCTATTTTTACAAAGGGCACTAATTGATAGTGCTCTTTTTACTTTTTTCTACAAAATGAAATTTTTATTAGCTTGTTACTTATTTGTAATATGTCATAATAAAATAATTTACACATATAATGAATGGATGAACGAAACTCACTAGATCTCCCGAAAAGGGCTTCCGACCAGTAGACGGAGCTCTTTTGGACTTTTAAAGGTTCATACCAAATAGCGTTTTTATTTAAAACTTTTCACCTTTTAACTGGACAAGCATATATTATTGTATGGAGACTCTCCACTCATAGAAATCTACCTTTCTTGTCAAAGAGCATGCTTATATGTGTGCTCTCTTTCGCTTGTTATGAAATAAGAATTTTGTTAAAAACTTACATACATATATTTTTTGTTATATAATTAAATTATCAATATATTAGGAGTGTTAAGTATGCCGGAAACAATAATGATTTTGTTATACATCTGTTTCGGAATGAGTGCAGTTTTTAGCCTAATAAAAGAATTTCGAAAGCCACAGAAGAACCAGTTCTTGATTTTATTTGATTCTCTAATTTTGATAGGGGCTATATTTTTAATAGCTAGTATCTTTATCTAAATTATATAACGGGAACTCCCATATGGAGCAAAGCAGCCTAGTGAAAGCTACCTGCTTTTTTTATTAAATAACTATTTTGTTTAAATTCACCTTAATCCACATCTAGTTTTCTTAAAATTCGAATTAATAACTGTACAATATAATTAAACTATTTGTATGGGAGGTGATTTTTATGAAATTGAAACAAAAATACAATCCAAAGTATCCCTTTTACCGTATGTATAGTTATATTTATAAAGCCCTTGATGATATATCATGTTCCATAAGATAATTTAGATTTGATGAGTAATAAAATTAATCAGACTTCCTTACTTATTAAAAGTGTTTAGTTTTTATGAGATATCACTCATAAGCTCACTCCTTGCAAGAGTACACATCTGCTGTGTACTCTTTTCACATTGCTATAAAATAAGGATTTTATTGTGCTTCCTTCCCATCATTCTTTATCTCCTTCAGTTGCACAATTTCCTTCTTTACCGATTCATCTATCATTCTTCTTTGCATATCAGCTTTTTTGTTTTCCTCAACTCTAAAACCAAAATAGAATAGCCCACAAGTAAAAACCGATCCTACAATGTATCCTAAAAAACATCCTAACCAAAACATAATATAACTGCCTCCTCTGTTTATATTATGTAATTTCAATATATAGAAAAAAGCACCCATTTGGGATGCTTTTTACTTAAGTACTTGTTTATGATATTCTGGATTTTCCTCTTCAGCGTCAAATATTATAGATCTATCGACATAAGGTTTTAACCATTCATAATCATACCTAACATCTGTCCATGAAACAATGAACACTTTCTTTATATTTTTCCCTTCTAGAATATCACGCATAAGTTCGTCTTTAGTTTCCTTTTTCTTCTCACAAAACGAATCAAATGGATACACTAAGGCAAAATCCAATTCAGAAGGTGTTCTTTTCCAAGTAGATTTAGTCGGTAATGAATCAAAATAAATAAAATTATTTTTCAGCTGATAGGGTTTTCCGGAAGCTATTGTTTTATTCATCGGAACTTTATACCCTGCTTGATTCAAAAACAAAGGAACATTTTGAAATGTAGTAACTCTGAATACACCTGTTTTCATACTCTTACTTTGGTCAAGCAATTCTAACACTAAAGAATGCTTTGCATATTGGTGCGTCCCTCTAATCAACATAACTTTTTCGGTTTCTGAGTTGATAAATTCATTTATTTGCTTTATTGCATTACCGCGATTGTTCACCATAATCTCTCCCTTCCTTCAATCTATTCGACAGAAAAGAAGAAAATCCTACAAAACTAAGAGCATTTATGTCCCTTTTGAACCTAATATAAAAATACTAAGCTCAATAAGAAACACAAAAGCCACGACACTCACGCATCGCGGCTGAATATATAAATGTAATTGGTCTTTTCGTCCTGTTTGCGGATTCTTACCGCCCTTGCCCGTTCTCCGGTAACGTTTTGATAAAGGGGCTATGATTATTGATTATGAGCGCATAGATACGTTATCCCCACGTTATGCTCTTTTTAAAGAACAATTAACTGTAGGAATATCGTACCGTCGATTCCAAAGTAAAAAGGTACCCGATTTAGTACCCGAAAAGGTGCCCAAAATAGTACCCTGAAAGTTCCATTTTCAAATCATACTAAGTGCTTTAGCAAACTTAATAACACCTGCTTTTCTCTTTCTATAAAACTTCCCTCGTTTTATTCCGAGGATCGTATAAATGTAATCATCATTTAATTCTTTACCACTCATATATTTCATTTCAAGTATCTTCTGTTCATCCTCATCAAGCGCTTCTTCAAACGCTCTTCTCATTTGCCTATACCTTATTTCATCCTCAGTACATTTTCTAAGCTCCGGAAATAATAATGCCACTCCGAATTCCGCTTGCTCTTCGATATTTTTAAACTTCACTTTCAACACGCGGTATTCTTGTAACTCTTCTATCACAAAAGGCCGTATTTCCTTTTCATTTACATGTCTAGAAGGTTGATTCATTCGATACGTTTCCCCTCCGTCCATTCTACTTGCTTATAAAAGGATTATTTTATAAAAATATAAACTTGCAAAATAGTTACTAGTACTAGTTTATTAATCCAATCGTTCTATTTATTTTATACATATATTAATAGTAAACCGAGGAAAGGAGGTTTTTTTTTATGGGTGAGCATACAAAATGTGTTTGCGAACAATTAGAAAGATTACAGTTAGGTACAGAAGTAGATGTTTTCCTTACAGGAGCAACACTAGAGGATCTTATTTTTACTAACTTTAATCCAGATAATTTTTGTGTAACATTTGTAGATAACACAACAGAACCTGGCTCTATAATTGTTTTGGACTGTCGTGATATTCAAGCGCTTAGAATTGAAGCTGAGTAGAGTAAAGATGGGGCTTTGAAAAAAGCCCTATCTCACAATTCCATAAACATATTTCAATATAAACTATAAAAAAGAGGAGCCGAAAAAATGTCAGTTTTCATAAACTATGCTATTACTCCCAAAGTATTCAATCCTAATCTAACATATCTTACAAATAACCAATCTTCTTTTATCCAAACCCCAAAAGAGAGTTCTAAAGATATTTGCTATCTTTTAGAAACATTTTACTTAGGAAAAAAAATAAAACAACTTTTAGTTAACGGCACAATATTAAAAGTTTCTATATTTGTAGGATTCCATAATAGATCAGGCCTTGCTACATTTATAGATGAAAACGGAGATATCACTGTAGTTAACTGCGAGCGCATTGATGCGATTCTACTCTAATTGTGAATTTACATTTGAATAAATAATCATTATTTTCAAGATATACGTGTAGTTCTTACACATAACGCCAGTAACTGTCACTATAAGAGACTTGCCCGAAGAGCACTAATATACAGTTCTTCCCTTGGGTAAGCAGTTAGCTTTTTGCACAAAATACTTTTTAATTTAGATTACTTAAACTCACGAATAAATTTTAAAATTCCCATCCATACTATTCATGGGTTATTACAGATATAGCCCAAAATAAAAAATGTAAAAGTTCATTCACTTGGCAGACAGTTTTTTATAATTGTCTGCCAAAAAATATTTAAAATGCATAATTTCCAAAATGAAATTCATTATATATATAGGTCTAAATTTCTAAATCCTCATTTCAGCCTTTAGTATTAGACCTAATAAAGCGCTCCTCTCTCTTCCTTTGGGCTATAAGCAGTTAGCTTTTGCTAGCTGCTTTTTTGTATTTGGATGATAATAAAATGTTGTTCTTATTTCTTTTTTACACCATATAATTTTAACCTAGACGTTTCGCTCACTGGGTTACCTCCTATCTTAAAGAGCACTTGTGCATGGTGCTGTTTTTTAGTTTCCTTTTTTCTACATAATGCAGTTTTTATTACATTCACTTCCGTATAACATTTCCAATTCAGTTTATTCTATAACTGTAACTTTAAAGTTACAATTCCTAGCTTGTAAGGCCTAATGTTCTTTTGTACAACAAGCGGTTAGCTAATTAAGCTGGCCACTCTGTTGTTTAAATAATAAATCCCCATTAAACAAAAACCCTATAAATTGTTATTCATAACATACTTAGTTACTATAGTTTGGTACTCTTTTTGTTTATTTTTACTTCAATAAACTTTTTGTTTTATTTCTCCCGCCTTCAACATACCTTTTTATCGAAGGGTGTTTACAAAAAAGGTTACCTCCTTATCGATGAGCACTCATTTATGTAGTGCTCATTTTCATACTGTATAATTCTTTTGTACTGGTATAAACTACAGATAGTTTCTTTTTTGAAACTCCCACATTCCTTTTTAATAAGTTGCAATGGAACAGTTAGATTTTTTCTAACTGTTCTTTTGTTAGTCGTCACTTTTTAGTTAAATGTTCATATATTAACTCTGAACAATGGCCTATAGGAGATTGACCCTACCTCTCTAAGAGCACTTTTCACAGTGCTCTTTTTAAATAAATAAATTAGATACCAAATAGCGTTTTTATGAAAAAATTTCACACATATAAACTGGACAAGCATATGTTATTGTATGGGGTCCCCACCTCATAGGAAACTACCTTTCTAATCTAAGAGCACGTTTATATGTGTGCTCTTAGATTATTTGCAATAAAATAATGATTTTATTAAGTTTTCTTTTTTACACCAATAGTACATCCTTTATTAACCTTTTATTTTCATATTCCATAGAAAAAAATAATAAAGTTTGCTTATGATTTTTTATTACTACCCATTTCCTCTTATTCTGCATTCCTATAAATAGACAACAGCATAGGATAAAAGGTAAATGATAAGATCATGAGAGGAGCTTGGATATGCAACATAATCCACGTTTTTACTATCAGTGTCAAAGCTCAATGGATAGCATCTGGAATAACAATAATTGGATTTACGATTGGAATCCTTATTATTACAGTAACAACAATAACGCCTGGAATCACAACCGGAATCCTTATTGTGAAAACATTAGATTAACAGATTATGGAGCTAGACCATTTGTATTGAATATTAACCAGGCCACTAAACAAAACCATACTTACCGCACCGCTTTATGGACAGGAAAAAACTTACAAGTAACTTTGATGAGTATTAATGTTGGAGATGACATAGGTTTAGAAGTACACCCTACAACTGATCAATTCATACGTATTGAAGAAGGACAGGGACTTGTTCAAATGGGTGATAACAAAGATAAATTATATTTTCAAGAAATGGCCTATGATGACTATGCAATTATGATACCTGCTGGAAAATGGCATAATGTAATCAATACGGGGCATAAACCACTTAAAATTTACTCTATATATGCACCTCCAGAGCATCCATATGGTACAGTTCATGAAACAAAAGCAATTGCCATGTCTACTGAAGCAAGTCGGTATTACTAATAAGAAATTATCTTTGTCTTAAACTAAATGATTGTTCAAATACTCCACAAACCTACAAAGATCACAATAAACCTTGGTCATAGAGCGCCTTAAAAAGCGCTCTTTTTATTTATTACTAAATAACTATTTTGTTCGAATTCTAGATAGATGTTAATATTCTTCATAAAGGAGATCTATTGATAAAAAATCATGGAAAACTGTTTCTCTGGTTATCCTCATAGCAATTGTCCTTTTAATAATTTTATATTTTGTTGGTATGTCACTTTTTTGGAACCAACCATAAATTAATGATTATTTAATTAATATTCTGTCAACACTGTATATGACATTAGATTTTCTCCTTGTTCTCCCTTGGAGGATGAGCAGCTAGCTTTTGCTAGCTGCTTTTTTTGTTTGAGATTAAAATAGTGTTTTTGTTCACCAAACTATTCTTTTGTGAAAAATCACTTCGGCTTCATTTGCTGTTGTGTACTTTATATTGTGGCGATCCATTAACGCTTACTTTAGCATCAATTGTAAACACTAATCCTGCATCTACAGAACCTGCGACACCTTTATCCTGCAAGGCGGAGTACCACCATGAATATTTATTTTATTCACATTAATTTAATACACCTTTTAATATGTTTCTCATACTATAAAAACAAAATCCATGTGTAATTAAATTAGTTATTTGTTGATAAATTATAAACTTTTTCTTTCAAATAAATCGAAGAAAGAAACACTTTAATTGGTCGTTTGATTACTTTAACTGGGGCCGTATTTTTTCTGATTGGATCATTAGTTGCGGTAATTGTTGCTTTTAATTCATATCAAAAAGCACTTACTAGTCAATAAATGTTTTCCTTACCAATTTAATATCAAAGGAGACCAAGATAAATATGTTACTGAACAGAACCTATTTACCTTATCTAAGTTATCGCCCTGTCTATGGTCATTTTCCAATTTCATATATCTACCATATAAACCCTATACACATTCAAAACTTTCCGAAGTACTCCATCCCTGATCACTTCCTACCACCTCATATACAGCATTCATATCCAGTTAGCAGCATTTATAAAGATCCCTTTTATAAACATTTCAACCATATAATAACAGCGAAAATGTGGGATAACTAAGAAACTATATATACTCACTTAAAATAAAAACAGGCTCCCTGTTTTTATTCATTTCATGTACACGCTCCGGAGTAAGACCGTTGGGTATATCTTTTCGTTTTCCACCACGCTCTTTCGGATGTGTATCGAGATATCTTCCCAACTGGCGTAGTTCTTGGCCAGTCGGACAATTTTGACAAACACTGATACTAAAACATTCTTTTTCTGAACGATTGTAATAACAACGTCTGCATTTCTGCTCGATGATGTCACCGATTTCGTACGTGATTCGGATGCGTTCTACTTTCGTTTCACTCATTAACCGCATTATTTCACATACACTATTCACTATCGATTCCATTCCTCTTTTCACCCCTTGAATAATTTTTCCAAATCAATACATACTATTTTCAAGCCGCCGTATCCACGGCTAATACTTCTTTCTTTTGTTACAGTAGTAAGCAGGTAGGTTCATCACTTATCTGCTTTCTCTCTATATTTTTTAAAATATCGAAAATACTAGCAACAAGCTGTTTGAACTAGCAGCTTCACTCTTCTCGTAATGAGAAAGCAATTTGTCACAGTTGCTTTCTCATTCGACTCACTGGCAGACAACCAAAATTGTTGTCTGCTTTTTGTATGAGGTTTTTCATTTTACATATACTATTTTTGAGCCGCTTTACCAATACGAGCCATTTTGGTGTCTTGATTTCCTTCTGAATTTCTTTAACGGGATAAGTGCTTTTGCTTATCCCTATTTTTTGTATAAATAGCTACATCCACGTCAAAACTATTTATGAGCGTGTTTTCTAGTTATTCGTAGTTCTATTCCAGATTAATTTTTCTCCTATTAAAGGACAGCAGGTACGACTGCTCGTCCTTTTTTACTTATACTGCGTACTTTCCTTTTGGATAGCCTCGAACATCATTGCTCACGCTGCACCCCTTTTCCCATTCTGCAAACCTTTGTAACCAAGCTTCCCAACATTCTTTTTGTGTAGCTTCTTGCTGCTTCGCTACCTCACAAGTACAACCCTCAATTGTTACCATCCCAGGATAAATTTCTTTATGAACTACGCCAGTGTTACTGCATGTCATGCACATTTTTTTCACTCCTTTTCACGATAATCATCGCCTTCTACAGCGATTAAGTAATGTTTACTCATTCCGAATAATCGGCTCTTTGCTGCATAACCAATCTTTTCAGGCAATGTTTCATCATCTTCATTAGAGCTGTATAAAATCGGCAAATTATGACGATACCGATAATCAATAATTTGATAGTAGAGGTTCTCTTTCGCTTCTGACCATTTCGATTTTCCTAAGTCGTCCCAGATGAGAACCTCTACTTGTTTTGCGTGGCTTAATAAACGATTGAATTTTTTCTTATCATCATTCATCATCTTCGCTGCAATGAGATCATCCATGAATGTTCCGTCTGATATAAGCAGCACGCTATGCCCACGCTTCATGAGATACTTTGTTGCAGCTACTTGAAGATGCGTTTTACCAAGCCCGAAGCTATTGTGTTCTCTCTTCGCTTGCGCGCGCTTTGCTGGCTCTAGTTGTTTAATCCGAAGCTCGCCAAACGTTGCGATAAAACCTAAGCTATTTTGTTTCGTCTCCCTAATCTCTTTAAAGTTCTGCAGATATTTTCCCATCGTGCTATACAGAAGTTTTTGTTCTTTTGTTTCTCGTTTGTAAGAATCAAATCGGGCATCTGTAAATTCTTCTGGAATCATCGCGTTTTTCAATCTGCGTTCTAGTACTCGCTGCGCTTTACATTCACAATCCTTTTGCATAGCCACTCGCATACCGAATTGATTAACTTCCTCGTAAAAAACCACTTCTGAATCATGACACTTTAAACATCTATACTCGTTTAATGAAGCCTGGCATGTTCCGCTCTCGGCTTGCATTTTCTTCCTCATAGCTTCTGCTCGTACCATAACCTCTGCCAGTGCGTCTCCGACGTGTTGCATTGTCTACACCACCTCTTTGGTTTTTATAATCCTCATCAAGCTTGATTACATCTGCTATTGTTTTCACGTTACTTTTTTGCCAGTTGAATAAAATACCGCTAATGTATTTCCATCGTTTTGCGTTCTGATCCACTGCTCTATCGACAGCTTCCTTAATGATTTGACTGCCTAACACATCACTAAACTCTCCAAGGTCCTGCATTGCCGTTTCACTTAATGGAATATTGTTCTGTAAAAGGTAGTTGTAACTTTTTTGAAATTCTTCATCTATCAGATGATGCTTATCTACATCATCATCATTAGTTAGATTAGTACTTGGTATTTCAGTACTTAGTTCATTAGTACTTAGTAGTGTCGGATTTTCCCTATGTGGCTTTTCCACTTCTGGGTTTTCCCTATGTGGCTTTTCCCTATGTGGGGTTTCGTAAATTTCGGTTTCCCAACTAGTTATTTTTTTGGTTTGTTTATCTCGAACAGGGTATCGCTTTACATATCCAGCTTTCTTTAACTCATTAATTCCTGTTCTTAGCGAATCTTCACCATCTTTAGCATGTTGAGCTAATTCGCTTATATGAAATGTCCAATCGTCTGGTAGTGTAAGTGCATACGCTAAAATCCCTTTAGCTTTCCAAGATAAGCTTTTATCCTTCAAACCAGTGTTATTAATAACCGAATAGTTGTTATCTTTCTTGACTCGAAAAATCCCCAAAATGTTACCCCCTAGCGCAAATCGCGATGTAAGACTCATTTTCCTTAATGACTTTCTCTATCCGATAACCTGGATAACCAGTTTGTATATAACGTGCAATCGACTGTTTCAATTTATCTTTTGATTGTGCCCTCTCCCACAACTTACGAGAGAGAAGCACCTTTGATGTGTTACTCACCTTCAATCACGAATTCTTCCTGTCCGTTCCCTTCAGTTGACAGCTCCACTTCAATTGGATCAGCTTCAATGAATTCTGGTTCTTCCGTAATATCTTTGCGAACCACTTCGTCATGCTGCGCTTGTGATTGCACTTCGATACTGATTGGTAAGTATTTAAACATGTAACGTACCACTGTTTTCTTCGCCATTTCGTCATAATCACTTGTCCATGGACTATAACTTGAATTAGCAGCTGCTGAACGTTGACGGCGCTTTTCGATTTCACTCTTCGGCATAAACTCCATTTGATGTCCACCATCTTTGAAATGCGCTACTGCGTAGGCTCCAATAAATGCACCGCGTTCACCAAACGATGGCTTATGCTTTAACCGCGGATGCAAGCCAAGCTCATATTCGAACTCATCATTTTCATATACGGCATGTGCATAAATGCTTTGAATGTGGCCAGAACGTCTAGCTAAATCAATCATCCCTTTGTAGCCGATAATAAACTGAACTTCCATTTTCTTTTGTTTTTTATTTTTAAACGGTAATAAGTAGCAGTGACCGAGCAATCCTGGTTCTAACCCTAATTGCACCGCTTGCATTACAGCTCCCATTAGAGAAGGAACATCACATTCTAATAACTTTGGATTTGTACGGATTGTTGTGAGTGCAATACGGCTCATGCGCTCCATACTCATGTGCTTTGGTAAAACTTCCGCAAAACGTGGAGCCATTTTCTTCATGTACCCTTCTACCAGTTGATCAGGTGTTGCAGGTGCGTTTGCCTTACGATTTGCTAATTGGTTTTTCACATCTTGATTAGTTGCCATTGTTTAATTCCTCCCTTATTTAACCGTGAATTTTCTTGATTTAGATTCTTTAACATACTGCTCATACAAATCAGGGTAATCTGCTTTAAATCGCTTGCTGTCAAAACGATTTGTTGTGTATGACTTCCAATACACTTTGTAGTTCTCAGTTCCACCAGATTCACTTGTACCGAGCTTTGCTTTGATTTTGTTTTCGTACTCTGCCTTTTGTTCTTGGAGCACTTTAATCTCTCGGTCTACTTGATCGCGAGCTTCAATGAGGAGTTCTTCCTGCTTGCCTAAACTTACAAAGCTATCCGCAATGGATTCTGGATATAAATGTTTAAGTAATTCTGTTGATGCATCCGAGCCATCAAACATCGGTGGCTCATTCTTCTCAACATTGTTGAGCCAAAAGTCTTTTTCAATATCGATAAGGTACTGAATCAATTCCTCATCACGTTCGATTTTTTTATGAACAAACTTATTTCCACCGATGAGTACCGCAATCCACCATGCTTCATATCCAGTTACGGCCATGTAATGTTGACACTGTAAGAGGTAAGCAGCTGGAACTTCCTCACCTTCCCACTCTTTTTTTAAATATTCCGACGCCGTTTTGCATTCAAGTCCTGTTTTTTCACCGACAATAATCCTATCTATGTTAGCGAGCATCCAAGGATATTCCGGGTGCTGTAAGATTGCATTTCTGCGTTGAACCTTTAGCTCGGTACGCTTCGTAAATTCTTTAGCAACTACTTCTTCCAAGACATTTCCAAAATAAGTAGCTTCACTTTGTATATCTTCTTTTTCAATGAAATGTGTTTTTTCAAGGAACACTTGAACAGGTGATTTCCACTTATTTAATCCTGCAATAGCTGATACATCTGAACCTCCAATACCTTGCATACGTGCTTGTAACCACTGCTTATGGTCCATTTTGAGTGTGTTAACCAGTACTTTTGCTTGCATGTTCTATTCACTCACTTTCTGTGGTATACTAACTTCAACTTAAATTTTTAAAAGGAACCCATTGCCGTGGGTTCTTTTTTATTCCCCTGTAACAAACCTCGTTGCGTGCCGCTCTAAAAACTTTTCGGCACAATCTTCACAAATTAAACTTCCTTCGAATTCGTAATACGTCATTCCAAAGTACAATTCACCTTCACAATCGCTACAATAATGATCGAATTGTTTTTTGCATGAATCGTGGTGATTTCCTATTACAATTGGATTTTCTAACATTCAACTCACCTCCTCACAAAGGGTTATATAATGGGTACGTTCAATAACTGATGCATCCATTCCCTGACTCCTTAACCGCTGAATGATTTTAAGAATGTTCTTACGGTCCCTTTCGTGTTCCGTATCGTGCTTTTCTTTCGCTCGATACAGTGTTGCAAGTTCCCTTCTAGCTAGCCGTGCTTCCTTAATCCATGTACAAAGTGCAATTGGATCACGTTGCTTTACTGCTTCGATTTGTATTGTTTCGCAATATTGTAAAAACTTAATAAGTACCTCTTTCTTTTTCATGTCCTTTGGCAGAACTGGTGCTGTATTACTCATACCCTTTTCCCCTTTCGTAATTGTTCATTTTCTTTCTCCAGCTGTTCAATCTTGTCGATTATTTGAACGATGAAATCTATCAAAGCCAAACCTCCCCCAAATACCACGAAAAATACTGCAACCATCGCAAGACTTAATGGACTTTCAATTAATGCTGGATTCATTAAATACCTCCTATACGATTTTTTCTGCTTGCTTTTCTATCCACTCATAAAATTTATGAGTAATGATCATCCACCGCTTCCCTTCCCTAAATGCCGGAAAGCCATCAGTTTTAACAATTTCATACATTCTGTTCTTACCAACTCCTAAAATCTCCATCGCTTCCTCTAAAGTAAGCAAAGGCTTTTGATTTATGACTTGCGATTGTTGGTTTTGAAGAAGTTCTATTAATGGTTGAATCGCTTTTGTTACTGCTTGTTGGATTTGTTCTTCGATGGTCATTCATTCACCTCATTTCTTGAATATGTGGTTTTTCACAATCTAAGTTTTGTATTAATTCCAACAAATCTTGGACTGCATCTTCTTTTGCATAATTCGGATCATTATCTAACGCGTAGGTAATATCCATTAATTTCATTTGAAGATGTATAATGCGATACCATTCTTGGAGTTGATTCATCATATTAGCTCTCCTTTCGTAAATCAGTGTTACTTTACAAACTCACTTTCCATCTCTTTTATAACGGATTCCGTTAGTTTATCGTCAAAAAAAATAGATATCGGTACATTTAAAGCGCCCGATATTTTCTTTAATCTTTCTACATCTAAACGAACATCTTTGTTTACAATATGTCTATATCCTTGAAGAGATAAACCAGTTTTATTTGCTATAAAAGTCTTAGTAACCCTTCTTGCCTTTCGAATCTTTTCTACATTCTCTATAACTAATATCTTAAACACCACCTTAAATAACGTTATCCGTTATATTCAATATACTAACGATTTCCGTTATAGTCAATTTCTTTTTTTATTATTTTCTCAAATTCCGTTAGTTATGTATCGAAATCCGTTAATTTTAGTTAAAATTAATGTATTGGTGTGTAACTAACTAACTTATACAGTTATTCATATACAAAGCATAGAGAGGTGAACTATCTTGAAAAATGGAATTGGAGAAAGAATTCGCGAGGGAAGAAAACGAATAAATAAGACTCAAAAAGAATTAGCTATTCACATGAAAGTATCACCTCAAGTAATTTCCAACTGGGAAAGAGAGTACACATATCCTGACCCTGATGACATAGTTGTTTTATCAAACATTTTAGGTTGTTCAACACATTTTATAATTACTGGTGAGGAAGAAGCGATACCCACTTCTTCAACAAATGAAAAGCACTATGATTCCCTTAACGAAATTTCTAGACATGTTAAACAACTTGGCATAAACGACATGGGATTCTTCAATATAGAGAAATGGAAAAACCTCTCTCCAGAGGATGTGGAAATGATTAAACGTCATTTTGATATGGTTGTAGAATTAGCGGAAAAACGTAGAAAATAATAAATATATATGGAAGTTTTAATGAATTTTATACTAATCAATAAAAGCCCACTTCACGGGCTTTTATTTTTACAGTAAGATAAGAACAAACGTTCCTATTTTTAACATTGAGGTGAAATTCATGGACTGGTCGTATCAAACTACCCTACTAGAAGATTGGATAACTACATTTTATCAACAGCTTGAAATTTTACAACCAAGTGACTTATGTATTGAAAAAATTGCTCAACTCTGTAATATCATACTTTTAAAAGAAAACATTAACTCGTACTACATTGCAAATAGTTATTTAAAAATGATTGTTATTGATTCACGCTTATCTAAAGAAAAACAAAAGGAAGTATTTTTCCATGAATTATGCCATATTTTACGCCACACTGGCATACAAGGGATTATGCCTACTGCTTTTCGCGAATTGCAAGAATGGGATGCAGTACGTTTTACCAAATATGCAGCTATCCCCTTCCATATGCTAAAATATATTAATCCTGCAAAGGATACTATGGTCGCTGATATGTCTGAAGTGTTTCAAGTTACTCCTGAATTATGTAAGCAGCGTCTTACACAAATTCAAAGGAAAATACAAATCAAGGAGTGTTTAACATGAAAGGGCATATTCGAAAAAGAGGAACAAAGTGGTCAATAATCATTGATATCGGTCCTGATCCAGAGACAGGGAAACGAAGACAGAAATGGTTTTCTGGGTATAAAACAAAAAAAGAAGCACAAGCCGACACGGCTAAAAGAATCGTAGAAATAGAAGAAGGCTCATATATTGAGCCCACAAAAATGAGAGTACGTGAGTTTTTTCTTCAATATCTTGAAGCAAGGAAGATAAATCTTCGAGAAACCACATACTACAACTATCGAAAACATATTAACAATCATATTATACCAAAACTCGGAAACATTCCAATGCAAAAGTTAAAAGGTATAGATCTTGAAAAGTTCTATGGTGATTTATCTGAATCTATGAAGCCTGTTACAGTTCGTAGTATTCATCAAATTATTCGTACCGCACTTACTTATGCTATGAGACACGAAATTGTGAAAAAGAATGTTGCCGATGTAGTAAGCCCTCCTAAAGGTGAAGAAAAAACTGTAAATACTTGGTCGGAAGAACATGTACTTTGCTTTTTAGACAACGCAAAAGAAAGTAGATACTATGTTGCATATCTACTAGCTATCACTTGTGGAATGCGCAAAGGTGAAATTTTAGGGCTCCAATGGAAGGATATTGATTTTGACAGACGGACCTTATCTGTTAATCGTTCCCTCTCGCATATTACCAAAGAGTTTCATGAACCTAAAACATCTTCAGGAAAGAGATTAATTGTTTTGCCTGAAATTACTCTGCTGGCTCTTCAAGAACATTTTCAAAAAATAATAGAAGAAAAAGAACGTTATGGCGATGGATATAATAATTATGATTTAGTTTGCCCAACCTATAATGGTAACCCCTGCAATTTCAGAAGTTTGACACAGCTCTGGAAAAAGCTTATAAAGAAAAGTGGGGTTCCTGATATTCGGTTCCACGATCTAAGGCATACCCATGCAACATTAATGTTGAAACAAGGTATACATCCGAAGATTGTAAGTGAACGATTAGGACATAAAAGAGTAGGCATCACATTGGACACCTACTCACATGTTGTACCAGGCCTACAAGAAAAAGCAGTCGAAGATTTTGCAAACAATCTATTTCAAAAACACTAATGTTTGCAAAATGTTTGCAATTACGGATTTTGCATAAAAATACTAGCTTATCCGTGTGACATTGAGAGGAGTCAAAAACATGAGAGAAATCAAGTCTGACAAGGAATTCAAAGACATCATCGCAAGCGAGGAGCCAGTAGTTGTTAAGTTCTTTACAACGTGGTGTCCAGATTGCGTAAGAATGGACAACTTTATCGGAGATGTAATGGAAGAGTTCAATAAGTTTGAATGGTATTCTATTAATAAAGATGAGTTCCCAAGTATTGCTGAAGAGTATCAAGTAATGGGTATTCCAAGCCTGCTTGTTTATCAAAATGGCGAGAAGCTAGGCCACTTACATAGTGCTAACGCAAAAACTGAAGAGCAAGTTACTGAGTTTTTAGAATCATACTAAGAAACGAAAAACCTCTGAAAATATTTTCAGAGGTTTTTTCGTTTTCAAAATACTCTTTGTATTTTTCTCTTTTTAGAAAATGAACATTTTTATATTATTCTCCTCTTCTTATTCACTAAATTTTTTTATCATTTCTTATATATTACTCCCACGAGGAATTACGAAGAGTCATTTTGTGAAATATATACCTGAATGGAATTATGCGAATCATTATTCTCGCCACCTTCTCCTATGCCGTAATCATCGTTAATTGTTTAAACAACTTTCCGCTTTGTACTTTTCAACATTTTTTTCCTTAACGAAACTTTGTTATCCCCTTCTTAAAAAGCTATAAAACGTCAACAATGTTTGTATAGACCCACACGAGTTTCGTTTGATACTCTATGTATAGAAAGAAATTCCTAACAGGAAGGTGAGTGATTAAAATGGATTCTCTTTCTCATAAAGAAGCTGATAAAGGTGCTATTGTCAGCATTATGGCCTACATATTTTTATCCTCTATGAAAATTATCATCAGTTATATTACCCTCTCTAGCGCATTACGTGCTGATGGATTGAATAACTTAACGGATATTGGCGCTTCTTTAGCAATATTAATTGGTCTGAAAATTTCTCGTAAGCCTCGCGACCCAGATCATCCATATGGGCATTCGCGTGCAGAACAAATCGCATCACTTGTTGCTTCTTTTATTATGGCAACGGTCGGATTAGAAGTTGTGATTAGTGCAATTCAATCGTTTTTAAATCCGAAACAAGCAGCGCCTAATGTACTCGCTGCGTGGGTTGCTTTATTTTCTGCCGTCGTAATGTATTTCGTATATAAATATACGAAAAAGATTGCGATTCAAACAAAGAGTAAGTCGTTAGAAGCCGCTGCAAAAGATAATTTATCAGATGCACTCGTAAGTATTGGTACAGTCATAGGTATAGTCGGATCACAGTTCCAAATGCCTATTTTAGACCCTATTGCCGCTTTAATTGTCGGTCTTATTATTTGTAAAACCGCATGGGAAATTTTCGTAGAAGCTTCTCATATGCTAACGGATGGAATCGATCCAGATAAGATGGAAGAGTACGCTGATGCCATTGAACATATTGGTGGTGTGGAAAACATCGTAGATATTCGCGCTCGTATGTACGGGAATCAAACATACGTTGATATTACAATCGAGGTAGATGCGCGTATGGATGTTGGAGAAAGTCACTGTATTACTGACAACATCGAGGCTATGCTTCGAAAGAAATTCGGAATTTATCATGCTCATATTCATGTGGAGCCCATGCAAAAAGAACCTATTATGACATAGGTTCTTTTTTGATGAACGCCTTATGAAATATAACACATAAAACGAGCCAGCTACCGCCCGCTGCCCATCCGGCTAATATATCAGATGGATAGTGTACGCCAAGATAAATTCGGCTAACTGAAATAGATAATACAACAAAGCTCGCTATAAAAATAATCAGCAATTTTTTATGCAATGAAATACGATCTTCTGTAATTGTGACGTATGCAATAAATCCTAAAAAAGCAGTAGCATTCATCGTATGCCCGCTCGGAAAGCTATATCCAGTTGCTGTAACAAGCTGCGTTACATCAGGTCTTGCCCGTTCATACCATAGTTTTAGCATACTGTTCAAATAACGAGATCCGTAATAATTTATTGTTAGAAGTAATGCACTTAGCAGTTTTTTTCTAACGAGAAAATACATTACAAGTATAATGAGTAACGGGAAATATATTCTTTTTGAACCGATAAAGGACATCCAAGTAAAATAGGTTGTCAAATAATCGTTTCGGAAACTTTGAATAAAGTGTGCGACTACATTATCAATTTTTTCAATACAAGCGGTATGATACGAAAGTGATAGTGCGACAAAACAAATGAGTAATGTACAACTTAACAAGTATAAATGTCGATATCGTTTCACATACATAACCTCACTATGCAAAAAAATGGAGCGGTTGTTTTAGTTTTCCTCTCCATTTCTTTTTTATGCATAGTTTATTAAAAAATATAATTGTTAATTTTTTGCTGCATCGTTGGAATATCTTCGCTTGTTACCGTAAAGCGAATAACCTTCTCATCAAGATCAAGCGCTTCTGCGAATAAACCAGCCAATCCACGCGATTTTCTATCTACTTCCATAATAATTTCTAATCGATCGTAAGCAATTGGCAAGATTAATAATTCTAATTCATCTAATTCCCCATAATACTCTCCGGAAACTGGAATAAATTCAAATTCTTGTGCAAATGGTACTTGCTTACGTAATCGATATGGTAATTCTTCGCATTCTATATGACGCGCTTTAAAACCTAATTGATTTACACTGTCTAATACGCTGTTCAATAGTGCATTCGGCAACACTTGAATATAATCGCGGTCACTTGGATCAATACTACGTTTAATATCAAGACCTGTATGAACCCAAACCGTTTTCATTCCAAGTGTTAGTGGCGCTTCAATTGGCATTGAAAACGAAAATGGAATTTCAACTTTTTCATTTGGCTCTACAGAAAATGGATCAGTTAAACGAACTCGCTCTAAATCATACGTTGCCGTTACTTTTTTATCATCCACTTCTCTTACATAAGACGTCGATAACGTTAAGTAAATGCTTTCAATTTGTTGGCTAACTGAGCCTCCAATTATATGAACCTTACCTATTATCTCTTCTCCAACTATATACTCATCTTTTTCAAGAACCGTATCTACTTTTGCACTACCAATACCAACGCTTGCTAAAAACTTTTGAAACATGGGGCCTCCATCCTTTCTAAAGCGTAAGCTACATCTTTTTTCAGATCTTGTACATTCTCATAGTATGGCGCTTTCATTTGTAACATTCGCATTAGCATTTCGCGATTATATTCTTCCAATACTAACTCTTCATACCAAGGTTTTTCTTTTTTTTCAGTTGATTCATAACCAGCATACAGTAAAAATAATACGAAATGACCGAGCGCATAAAAATCGCTACGAAAGTGAACTTCTCGCATCAAAGCTTGTTCCCCTTCATAAGTTGTAGCTCTCTCATCACCCTCACCTTTCAATTTAGCCAATCCAAAATCAATAATACTAATTTGATTTTCTTTCATTAATATATTCGGAATACGTAAATCTCTGTGAATGATACCTTTACTATGAAAAACCGAAACAATTCCTAATATTTCATATAAAATTTCAAAAACTTCTCGTTCTTCATATACATGCCCATCTAGGAAAATATAATCTTCAAAATTTTCTCCTAGCATATACTCCATCACAAAAAAGCTCTTTTTTTCCCATACGAAATGATCATATAGAGTAGGAATTGCATGATGATTTAATGTTTTTAACATCATTTTCTCTTGTTCAAATGATTTTCTACCAGACTCATATCTTTGTTTACTTTTTCTTAATTGTTTTAAAACTTTATATTTATTTATTTGTAAATCATTAACGACATATGTAACCCCATAACTGCCCATTCCAATTACTGATTCAATCTTATACCGCTCTGCAACAATTGTATTTTTTCGCAGTGGTCTATCAAATAAAGCTAGTATACGACGCCATTTCATCAGCTACTTGAAAAGAAGCTACGACTTTTACGTTTTCTTTTATAATGATGATGCCCATAATCAGAAGAACGTCGTTTATAATCGCTACTTGAATAAGATCGCCCTCTATGGCGATAATCACTACTTGAATAAGAACGATATTTTTTCTTTCCTAATAAAGAATCAATAATTTTTTTGAACATCCCTTCACCTCTTGTATAAAATTTTCTTTTAATTATACCAATAATTGTAGACTCTGTTTGTGACAAGTTTGTAAAGAGTAAAAAACGACGAGTTAAGCCCGCCGTTACTTTCAATCTTCCTCTTCATCAAAAACTTCATCAATCATGCATTTCTCTAATAAATACTCAAATGTAATATCTGCTAGGTCCTCAACTTCTTCTCTTTTTGGGACGTATCCTCTTTCAATTAGTTGCTCATAAAAAAACTCCGCAATCTCTTCCGTATCAATTACGACTTCAATTTCCTTCATGAGCATCACTCCTTTATTTCTGTTTTATGAAAAAATCTCAAAATTATGTATATGAGATTAGAAAAATAGTTTTTCTTTTTTTATAGGTCATATCTTTTGGACGAGGTGCATACGATGGTAGTACAAGCTATCAAAAAGGGGGAAATAATTATGGAATACCAATATGAAGTAGATCAAGAAGTAGGGCAAACAAAAGAAGAGTTCATGCATGAAGATCAATGGGCAGACTCTCTTATTAAATGGCTTTTTATTTTTTTAATAATTGTAGGCATACCTTATACTGCATATGTTGTTGTTCAATTTATTCTCTCTTTCTAGTTAACTATTTTTTCTCTGTCAATTTAACTAAATAATTATGAACAACATCCATAACAATTTTGTATTCTTCATCTTTAAATGTATCGAATAACAAATGATAATCATTATAAATATCTAATAATCCATCAATAATTTCTTGGCGATTCGTCTTTACACTTACTTTTTTCGAATTGTTAATTGACTTCAATTTTCCTAAATCCAATTTATTCATACCAGCTTTATCTTGTTTCATTTTCTTCAAAATTGCATTTGCCGTTTGTGCATTAGCAAGTAATGTTAAATCCGATTCATCAGCTTCTAACCATTCACCATCCGTAATTCGTGACAATTCATATATAGTATCTTCCCATGCATCATTTTTATATCTCCATACTTCTGTACGAAAACCAACAATACGAAAAACATCTTTATCATACCCAGTTACTTGCACGAGATCACCAAACGTAAAGTTATAATTTAATTCAATCCACTCTGTGTCGCCCTTTTTCATTTCTTGCTCTGTTACATGCTGCAGAGTTTGCTCTACATAAAATCCATCGTGATTATTTACTTCGTATACGTAAACTCCATCTAAAACCTTCATATTTGTAACTTTTCCAACGGTTCCATATAGCGTAATCACGACAATGTCCCCTACATTGTATTTAGGTTGTTTTTTCCTTGCCATCTATATCTCTCCTTTTTTTAACGTCGTGATTTTGATAACAGTATATGCAACCTACATAAAAACGCTTATCACAGAAGCTTATATTCATAAATTTTTTCAATAAAAAAGTAGAATGTGTATATAACTCAAAAAAGCTAGTATATATACTAGCTTTTACTTAACATTTATGTTCTAACAGCAAGACGAACTTTAATAAAAAAACATAAGAAATACTTCACTTTTTAAAAGTAATGTATTCCTTATGTTTTCATTTACGTAGCACTTCAATATCGTTATCTCTCTTGTATATATAAATCCCATGCTTCATCAAATATAGACATACTATCTAGCATTCCACTTAACTCTAAATATGAACTAATTTCATCATAGTCTTCAGATTGCTTCGGAAAACTTAAATCATCGTACATCGCCTCTGCTAAATCTGATATTTCATTTTTAAATAAAGCTGCACGGTGCTTCATCATATAATGGTAAAATGTCTTTTTCAAAAATATTCCCTACCTTTCTAACTTGGGTACATTATACAAGGCGAAATAGAAAAAAACCAGCATAAAAGCTGGTTAAAAGTCGAAATAATTCCTTTTTAATAGACGTGGTCTTCCCATCAACTCTTCGTATGTTAGTTGTTTTGGCAAATCTTTCGTATAGATTAAAAACAACTGGTCTTCAATTTCTTTTACAGTATGGTCTGATTGATAATCCATTCCACATGAGGAACAAGTTATACATGGTGTCTCTTGGATTTCAATGGCTTTCGTACCATCTGGTAATTCCCAATATACAGTATTCAAGCTTTCTTTCGCTTCTGTACTGTCACACCACATACAATTCATACTGCGTCACCCTCATTTTTTTTGTCATCTTCTAACTTTGCCATCTGTGCTTGATATTTTTTATCTTTTAATTGATCACGCTTATCACGTTTATCCTTTAAAGAAGCATGCGTTTCATTGACTTCATAATCTTTACGGCGATTCATACGTTGTAAATCATCTGGAACAAGATTAAATTTCTTATCACTCATCAACCCTGCAACGCCGATATCAGAACGTTTCTCTTCATAAGTCGGATAAATCTCTTTAAAGTAGCCTTCTGCTCTTCCTGGGATATAATTTTCTGGTTCTGGATACGTTGTAATAACCCCTTCAAAGTTACGAAGTACAACTTTATCCGCACTTTGTGAAATTAAATAGTTTGGCTGAAGCGCAATTTTTCCGCCTCCGCCCGGCGCATCAACAACGAATGTCGGTACTGCATAACCCGATGTATGTCCACGTAAGCCTTCAATAATTTCAAGACCTTTAGAAACTGGTGCACGGAAATGACCGATACCTTCTGATAGATCACATTGATAAATGTAATATGGACGAACACGAATTTTTACTAAATCGTGCATCAATTTTTTCATAATTGGAACGCTATCATTAATTCCAGCTAAGATTACAGCTTGGTTTCCAATTGGAACACCTGCATTTGCAAGCATTTCACATGCTAGTTTCGATTCTTCTGTAATCTCAATAGAAGTGTTAAAATGCGTATTTAACCATACTGGATGGTATTTTTTAATAATGTTACAAAGGTTTTCTGTAATACGTTGCGGGAATACAACTGGTGCTCTCGTTCCGATACGAATAATCTCGACATGCGGGATTGCTCGTAAATTCTTTAATACGTATTCTAAAATTTTATCATTAATTAGAAGTCCGTCACCGCCAGAAATTAAAACGTCACGTACTTGTGGTGTTTCACTAATATAAGCAATCGCATCATCTAATTGCTTTTTCGGTACGCCCATCCCAATTTGTCCACTAAAACGACGACGTGTACAGTAACGACAATACATAGAACATTGATTCGTTACTAAAAATAGTACACGGTCTGGATAACGATGCGTTAACCCTGGAACTGGTGAATCTTCATCTTCATGAAGAGGATCTTCTAAATCATATTTTGTTTTATATAACTCTTCCGAAATCGGTACTGATTGCATCCGAATCGGACAGCGTGGGTCATCAGGATTCATTAGCCAAGCATAGTACGGTGTAATGTTTAACGGGATCGTTTTCGTTGAAATTTTAACGCCTTCTTCTTCTTCAGGTGTTAAGTTAATTACTTTCTTTAAATCATCTAAAGTTTTGATCGTATTCGTTAATTGCCAAACCCAATCATTCCATTGTTCTTCTGTAACCTCTTTCCATAATTCAATATCCTTCCAGTGACGATTTGGTTTGTATACATCATGTAACATTGCTATTCCCCCTTTTTATACGCTCATCCTTTATATAAGCAATTGTTATGCCAACTTCATATTCTTGATAAGTAAATGTGCGAAATACCCTATTATATAGGAGAAAAAATATTTTCAAGTGCAGTAATAACAGAATATTAACTATCATATTCATTACCTTTTATATATGTAAACGCTCTTTTATTGGTGCAAACACACAAAAACCGCCGATTATTCGGCGGTTTTGTCGTACTTGCTCAGTTTATATTGAAGCGTTTGACGCGGAATACCTAACATTTTTGCTGCTTGCAAAATATTCCCTTCCGTTTCAATTAACGCTTGATCTATTAATTCCTTTTCCGTTTGATGAAGAGCTTGCCTAAGCGGTAATATACTTTTCTTCTTCGGAAGTTTCTCTTTCCTAAATGTACGTGGTAAACACTTTGCTGTTAATGAACTCCCTTCCGCGATAATGACAGCATGTTCAATCGTATGTTTTAACTCACGAACATTTCCAGGCCATTGATAAGCTTGTAATCTTTCTTTCGCTTCCTTATCAATTTGAAGTACACCTTTTTTATAACTTTTATTATATTCTTTCAAAAAGTACGACGCTAATAACAGTACATCCTCAGTTCTTTCGCGAAGTGGCGGGATATATAATGAAAACACATTTAATCGATAGTATAAATCAGTGCGGATTTTATTTTCTCTTAAACATACTTCTGGAGGTTGATTCATTGCAGTAATAACGCGAACATCTACTTTTCTCGTCTTATTATCACCAATGCGACGAATAACCCCATCCTCTAATACACGTAGCATTTTCGCCTGTAAATCGAGCGGCATTGAATTCAGTTCATCTAAAAACAATGTTCCTCCATCTACAAGTTCAAACAATCCAGCTCGTTCAATTGCCCCTGTATAACTTCCTTTTGTCGTTCCAAACAATAAACTTTCTAATAGCGACTCTGGCAAAGCTGCGCAGTTTTGTGCAATAAATGGCTTATTTTTCCGTTTAGAAGCTTCATGAATCGCTTGCACAAATAGCTCTTTCCCTGTTCCCGTTTCACCATATATTAAAACATTTGCATCAGTTGGCGCTACTTTTTGCGCTAATTCTTTCGTCTGTTTAAACCGATCATCATTAGTCACAATCGTCTCAAACGCAACATGCTTTTTAATCACTTTTTTGCCAGATGATCGCTTTATTTTTGACTGTAAATCGACAATTGTATCCGTAAGCTTTTGAATTGTAGAGTAATCCTTTGCAATTTCAACAGCACCAGCAATATTTCCATCTATAAAAATAGGTAACGTCGTATTTACCGTACAAACATCTTCTCCATTTAAATTTTGATAATGCTGCGCTTGATGTACAATTGGTTTTTTTGTATCTAATACTTTCATCAATGTACTCGTTTCCCTAGTTAAAGATGGGAACGCTTCTAACAAATGCTTTCCTAACACTTTTTCAATTTTGGATCCATCATGTTTTGCAGCAACTGTATTATAAAAGATCGTAATCCCATTTTCATCCACTGCGTGTATGGCCTCATCTATACTACCCAAAATCGCCTCAATGACTTCTTGTGTCGAAACTGCTAGCAATGTCATCCCCCCTTTTGCCGAAAATTCAGCGAATTCTATGCCGAATTTTCGGCATACCTATGTGCGATTATAAGTATGACGATTCCGTTCTATTATTTTGATGAAATTTGTATATATTTCTATTGTTTATTTATGGTTAAGTGAAACTTTAATCAGTGGGGCTTTATTCATCCCCACTGATTATTATCCCGCCCCCCCTAACTGCTTTGCTTTACAGCCGAATTTTGAAGTGGGAGTCTTACTGCTTTCGAATAGCTAGATAAATCTTTCACCCATATATTCATATCTTCCAACTTATCAAAAATGTAGCAATTATTCGCGAGCCTTCCCGTATATGTATAGCCTAATTGATGAAAGGCTGCATTCATACCGAAAGATAGCGAACGAGCAATTGTATAGGAACAAAAAATAGATCTTTCTTGAAGTTCTTCCTCTAACTTAATTAGCAAACTTTTCATAAAACCATGTTTTCGATATTCAGGTAATGTAGCACAATTCGTTAATTCTGCATTACCTTCTTTCACATTCATTTCAGCAGATGCTGTACTAATAATTTTCCCTTTGAATTCATAAACATAGTAAATTGTATCGTCTTCCTTCATCGTGTGTTTTACATAACTCGCTTCATTTAAAGGGGTCGGATAAACTTCAAATACTTTCCCAAAGACAATTGCTAATTCTTCCGCATCCTCTTCTGTCGCTTTTCTTAACACAAACTCCTCTGGGACTATTTTTTCTTTCACTTCTTTTGCTTTTACACCACTTAAAATGCTATCTTCCTCATTCCAATGAATACTATTTCGTCTTTCATTGGAATGATATTTCACGAAGAAGTACGCATCGTGTCCTTGAAAATAATGAGGTATCGTTGCTTCCAATAAGAAACCGAAAGAGAGCCATGTCGAAACATGCTCTCCCTTTCCTTTAATAATACATTTAGTGAAAGAATGTTTCTCTGCTAATTTATCGATTGTTTGTATAATGCGTTCAACATTTCCTGTATAGTGATCAACTCTAACACGTTTATTAAAATAGTCTAATACCCCTTCTACTGTGTAATACTTTGTCTGTTCACTAAAAGATTCATAGTATTTCATTTCTTCACCTCACACCAATCTAGTAATGTACATGCAATTATTTTCGCGGCAGCAATCATTTTATCAACTTCTATATATTCGTTTGGATAATGTGCTACTTTCGTCTCTCCTGGACCAAATACTATCGTTGGTACGTTAGCGATTTGTGTGAACAAACCTCCATCTGTTCCCCATGGCGATGCTTCTATAATCGGTTCGTTCCCTTCAATTTCAACAAAATTATGCCCAAGCGTTGTAATAAGCGGATGATTTTCTTCTAGTTCACCAGGAACCCATCTCGCTCCAAACCATTCTACTTCTACAGGATTTTTTACAAACCAACTATCCACTTCTTTTAATTCACCAATCCAGCCTTCAAACTCTTCTTTTGCTGCCTCTATAGTCTCATTCGGCGCAATACCACATCTTCCTTCTAAAATTAATGAATCGGGAACAGAACTTGGCCAGCTTCCTCCTTCAATTTTCCCAACGTTAATTGGAATCGGAATCGGAATCCCCTTAAATAATGGATCTGTAATTCGACTATTTCTCTTCTCTTCTAATTTTCTCAAATGATCTACAACAAACATACTTTTTTCTATAGCACTTACTCCTTCATAACGTGTACCACCGTGTGCTGCTTTGCCTTTTATATGTAGACGAAACCACATTGACCCTTGTTGTTTCGGAAAAAATTTCATATTCGTCGGCTCAGGAATAATAACGCCATCTGCCTTATACCCTCGTAAAATAGCTGCTAATGTTCCTGCCCCACCGCTCTCTTCTTCTATTACACTTTGAAAATGTATATCACCTTTTAGTTCAATACCACATTCAATAATCGCTTCCATCGCAAGCATAAGTGAGACATTGCCGCCTTTCATATCTGTTGTTCCACGTCCATATATGCGGTTTCCTATTTTCTCTCCACTATACGGATGATGGTCCCACTGATTTACATCCCCTTCTGGCACGACATCAATATGGCCATTTAAAATCATAGATTTCCCTTCGCCACTTCCTTTTAAAGTCGCTACAATGTTCGGGCTATCTGTAAAGCTTGTACGAGGTGATACGAAATAAGGGTGATCTTTTATTTCATTAAAAGCAGGCTCCCAAATGTCGAGGTCTAGACCTAACTCACGCAACTTTTCAATAACAATTGCCTGCGCACGACTTTCATCACCAGATACGCTCTTTTCTTGAATTAATCGTGTTAAAAATTTTACGCTCTCTTCTTCATTACGCTCAATATAATCACAAACTTGTTTTTTTAATTGCTCCATATATTACAGCTCCCCTCATTCAATTACTAGTAAATTTGAGCTTATTTGAAAATCAGCCGTCGTATGTCGTTTTACATCTTCTACAGTGTACGGACTCATTAATTCTTGTAAGACAAGTCCACTTGGAGTCACTTCCATTACAGCCATGTCTGTAATAATTAAATCTACACATTTTTTCGAAGTTAATGGCAATGTACATTCCGAAACAATCTTTGCATTTCCGTATTTATCAACATGATTCATCACAACAACGACTCGCTTCGCTTTTTGCGCTAAATCCATCGCTCCTCCAATACCTGGAACGCGTTTTCCTGGTACAATCCAGTTTGCTAAATCACCATTTCCACTTACTTGTAACGAACCAAGTATTGTAACATCAAGTAATCCTTTTCGAATCATTCCAAACGCCATGCAGCTATCGAAATAACTTGCTCCTGTAATAAGAGATGTAGGTAAACCCGCTGCATTACATAAATTCTCATCTTCATTCCCTTTACTTGGCGTTGGTCCCATACCGACAATACCGTTTTCTGCGTGAAACATAACACTCATATCTTCTGGCAAATGATTCGGTACAAGCGATGGAATTCCTATACCTAAATTTACAATCATGCCATTTTGAATTTCTCTCGCTGCACGTCTTGCAATCTTATCTCTCACTTCTACGCCCATACCCATTTCCAATTCACTCCTTCCGATGGCACGATATAATTTACAAATACACCCGGGACGACAATTTCTTCTGGATCTAAACTTCCAAGTGGAACAATTTCTTCTGCTTCTACAATCGTTATGTCCCCAGCCATAGCTACGTGCGGATTCATATTACGAGCGCTTTTATCAAATACCAGATTGCCAAACGGATCCGCTTTTTTCGCATATACAATTGCGACTTCAGCCGTTAAAGCTGTTTCAACTAAATATGTCTTTCCATTCATTTCAATTGTTCGTTTTCCTTCTTCTACAATCGTATCAACACCTACATCAACTAAAATACCACCAAGGCCTACACCACCAGCGCGAATACGCTCTGCTAATGTTCCTTGCGGAGAAAATTCAATTTGCAATCTTCCTTCATTTAATTGTCTTCCCGCATTTGGGTTTGATCCAATATGAGAAGTAACTAAAGATTTAACCCTTTCATTCGTAACAAGACGACCAATTCCTACATCAGGAAATCCAGTATCATTTCCTATTAAATTTAAATTTGTAATGCCTTTATCTAAAACAGCTTGAATTAGAGATGGAGGGGATCCAATCCCTCCAAATCCCCCAAACATTAATGTCATATCATCATGGAACAAAGAAATTACTTCCTCTACTTCTTTTAATTTACCGAATGTATTTGTAATAGTTGTCATGCGATACTATGCCCTCCTTTTTGCATCATCTCTTCCACGCTCTTTACAAAAATTGAAAGTAATTCATCTAACTCGGAATATGTAGTTGTCATTGGTGGTGCAACAAGCAGTGCACTATCCTCTTTTCCTGCTTGCCCTGAAACAGCTTGGTATAAGAGCAATCCATTTTTAGCCGCAACCGAAATAAGTTCCGACGCTTTTGTAAACGGTTGCAATTCTATTCCAATTAGCAATCCTTTTCCACGTACATCGGCAATGATTGTCGATTGCTGCTGAACTTTCTGTAAACCTTTTAATAAATACTCTCCCTTTTCTGCTGTTTTTTCAGGTAGATTATGTTTCTCCATATATTCAATAACAGCTAAAGCCGTTGCTGCAGACAATGGATTTGCACTAAGCGTATGCCCGCTCATTACAGAACGTGATCCACGTAAAATCGGCTCCATAACACGGTCACTTACAACTGTCGCTGCCATTGGTGTATAACCCGCTCCTAGCCCCTTACCAAGCGTCATAATATCCGGTTCTACACCCCAGTGCTCCATCGCAAACCATGCACCAGTACGGCCAAGTCCAGTCATTACTTCATCCGCAATAAATAATATATCGTAATGACTACAAATATCTTTAATTACTTTATAATATTCTTTCGGCGGGACAATCGCGCCTCCAGCAGCTCCAATAATCGGTTCAGCGATAAAAGCTGCAATATGTTCTGCACCAATTCGGTCAATCGCTCTTTCTAGTTCAGTCGCACAAGCAAGCTGACAAGTTGGATATACCTTCTGTACAGGGCATCTGAAACAGTAAGGAGCTGGAATAGTTGGATAATCTTCTAAAATAGATACGAAACGTTGTCTACGTAGCGGATGCCCAGACATAGATAAAGCTCCCATCGTAATACCATGATAGCTCATCCATCGTGACAAAATTTTATGTTTCCCTTGAATACCGCGCTCCTGAAAATGCTGAATTGCGATTTTCATAGCTGTTTCATTTGCTTCCGTACCACTATTTACAAAAAAGCTCCAGTTCAAATCTCCTACACTTAAATCACTTAACTTCTTCGCTAATTTTTCAGCTGGTTCACTCGTAAACTGTGACCTATATACGAAAGCAATCTCCTCTGCTTGCTTTTTAATAACATCTGCAATCTCCTTTACGCCATGCCCAATACCTGCCGTAATTGCTCCTGACGAACCATCAAAATATTTATTTCCGTTTTGATCATACAAATATACACCTTTTCCATGTGAAATCATTGGATACGGCTGACCAACAAGTGGTTTAATTAAGTAATCGCGCATAGCGCTCCCCCATTTCTCCAATTTGTATATATATATGAAGAAAATTGACGTTTCTTTCATAAAAAAGAACCCTCTGCGAAAGCAGTGAATTTATCAAAAAACTATTATAAAATATACAAATGAGTGCAAAATATTAGTTTAAAAACAGAAAATTCAGAACTTAAATTGAAGACCAACCCTTATCTGTACGCTTAAACACCCCTCCTTGACTTAAGATAACAACAAATTAAATGCTTTTTTAACATAATATCAGCTTCCCTCAATTGCCGACATTGTGTAAACTTCGACGGAACTCCCGTTATTCTCCTTCCTAATATCCTACTTTATATTGCATATTTTCAAACAAAATTCGACATTTCACTTCACTACATAGATAACCACAATTATCGTAACTATTACTAAACAAGTAGTACCATCTATTTAAAACAATAAAAAAAGAACCGATTAACCACAGTAATCAGTTCGGCACGACGCTCTTTTATCTGATATTACCTTTTTCAGCCAGTTCACTTATTGGGAATAGAAATACTTATAGTGCAAATCCAACATTTGTACTACAGCCTAAAGCACGAAATCCTCCATAACTAAATTCACACTACATACCTAGGATATCCAGATCCCCATTGTTCTCCTTCCTTCAAACTACCTTTCCTTTATAAATTATGTAGGACAATTACCGATTTGTATGTGTGTTTGCCTATAAATAAAAAAATCCCTATTTTAACTTTTCCTCTCAGAAAAACAGTTTTTTTCGCATATCTTCTTTCCAGCTCCGCATATAGTTGTAATGATGAAGGAGGAATGTTTTATGACTCAATCCGAAATTGAAAAATACGGACAAGAAGCTGCACGTTACGAACAACTCGCTCGTTACTACCAATATAGCAATCCTAAAAAGTATGTGGAACTCTATATGAAATACCATGATGCAATTACAAAACTTGTACAAGCATATGAAAAGAGAGATTCACAAGAAGCGACTTTGCCGTCACATATGAGAATTTTCCACACAGCTCCCCACACACCAGCAGTTGATATTATTGTAAATGGACAAAAAGTGATTAAAAATATTTCCTTTAAACAATTCAGCCCTTACTTATCATTAGTACAAGGTAAATACCGTATTGATATTGTCCCTGTTGGAAACGAAACTCCAATATTCTCAGCATTAGTACCCATAATGGGGAATCACACTTATACCCTTGCAGCGGTGGATAGCGATAATCACCTCCAATTACAACCTATTCTTGATAATACTCATTTACCATCTGGTCAAGCAAAAATACGGTTTGCACATTTTTCACCAGACACTCCAGTTGTAAATGTTAATTTGAAAGATGGGGATCATTTATTTGAAAATGTACTCTTTAAACAAGTAACAGATTTTTTACAAGTTAGCCCTGGTACAGCAGATATTGAAGTTTCACTTGCTGATTCAAAAAAAGTACTATTAACCATTCCTAAGTTCAACGTTGAACCAAATTCAATTTACACAATTTCAATAATAGGTTATTCAACTGAGGACCCAAAGTTAGAGGCCGTTATACTTACAAATTAAAACAGTCTACACCATTCGTATGGTGTAGACTGTTTACTTTTGAAACTCAATTTGAAATTCTGTCCAGTCGTTATTCGAACGACACAATATGGATCCTTTATGCTTTTCTACAATTTGTTTACATACAAATAGTCCAATACCAGTTCCTAGCTTTTTAGTAGTTACAAATGGCTCAAAAATGGTTTCTACGCTTTCCGCTGGAATCATAGGCCCATTATTTTTTATAACAATGCGAATAGTGGTATCCTCTTCAAATACATCAATGACAATTTTCCGCTCTTCTTTCACCGATTCAAGAGCATCAATTGAATTCATTAAAATATTTAAAAATACTTGTCTCACTTCACTCCGGTAGCCAATGAGTGGAATAGGATACGGCAAATTTTTTTCAATCAAAACATTTGCATTTACTAAACTTGGATACAAGAATTGTATAATATCTTGAAACAAGTCATTTAGCCAAAAACGTTCAGATTCATTCCACATTTCTTTTTTCGACACAAGTAAAAATTGTGAAATCCTAAAATTCAATTGATCTAATTCATGTGAAATAATATCTAAATACGATAGATTAGGATGGTCTGTCTTCAATAACTTTACAAATCCCATAATTGAAGTTAGCGGATTACGAAATTCATGGACAAAACTAGCCGACATTTGCCCTAGAATCGTAAGCCTTTCTTTATGTGTTTCGTTTATATATTGCTGTTTTTCTTCTAAATTTCTCGTTATAATTTCTGAGTATTTTAAAACGGTATAATAAATTAATTTGTCAAAACAAGTATGTATTTTGGCCATAATCGGTTTCAGTTCACGAGCGCTTACATCCAATTCGCACATTGCTTCAAAAAGTTCATTTCTTCCCACATTTGCATTATAGACAAAATCTCCAATATTCGCATCTGCCCCTGCACGCTCAATGGCAATTTTCTCACATAATGGTTGAAGATAATTAATATCTTTATCTTCCATAACAAGTTCGATAATTAACTCTAATAAATCTTCTCCATTTTGAACTACTTCTTGTTTAAATGGATCTTTTTCGGAAATTATCATTTTGTTTTTCCAGTTCTCTACGAATTGGTGCTTGTTGTTTTTCAAGTGCGAACAAAATACTTCTTTAATATCCTTATCGATTGGAAAAACCTCCATTCCCTCCATTTCCATACGACGAATACCCTTTATATTTTGAATATTAACACAAAAAATACATTTCGTTAATAGATTATTGTCACATTTTGTTAATTTCTGTTGATAAAATTTATTTTTCCTTTCTTAATTAAATAAGTTTTATTCATATATCTCTTTTTCTTTCTCATTTTTTAATTATTTTTCTGTTCAAAACTACTTTTTTTTGCATCCTTTTTAATTCTTGCGTACAATAAGAATTGAAAGGTGTGAAAAATATGGTAAATAAAAATGTGGAAGATTATCTCCAAGAAGGCATATATGGCCAAAAGCAAAACAAACCAGAAGAACGTAATATGTACTTAACTACATTACGTGAGCGTGTAGAATTCGCTTTAACAATCGGTCAAGTAATGCAAAGTAATGTGTATACAGAAGTAACGGGTAGCATGCGTTCTTCTCAATCATTACAACTATTCCTAAATGGTAGCATTGCTTACCCACATTTATCAAAATACATTAAATTAGCAAATGAAAAAAATGTTCCTTTTACAATTGTTCAAAATAAAGGTACAGAAACACCAATCGGTTTAGTACTATCTCATAGCACTGCTGTTGACAAAGAACAAATTTATGTAGAAGATGCTATTTTCAAACAAGAAATGAAGTAAAAGGTACACTTGATTAAATGAAATCGTTCCGAGAAACATAAAACAAACAATAAAAAACGAGTATGGAATCGTAAACATTTCCTGCTCGTTTTTTATTGCGATGTTTAAGCTCGATCTACTTTATTTTTTAATACACACTAATTTCATCTCTGTCATTTCTTCTATTGCATATTTAATTCCTTCACGACCTGTGCCACTCTCTTTCACACCACCATAAGGCATTTGATCAACCCTGAACGTTGGAATATCATTAATCATGACACCACCGACTTCTAATCCATCAATGGCACGCATTGCTTTACATAAATTGTTTGTAAATACACCTGCTTGTAGACCGTAACGTGAATTATTTACTTGCTCTATAGCCTCATCAAATTCTTTAAATGTATTTACTGTCATGAGTGGACCAAATACTTCTTGGCACTGAACAGATACATACTCTGGAACATTTGTTAATACAGTTGGTTCAAAGATTCTTGCATCACGTTTGTTACCACCGTATACAACATTTGATCCTGCCTTAACTGCCTCTTCTACCCATGAACTTACACGTTCTACATCTTTTTTTGAAATAAGTGCTGATACATCTGTTTCTTCATGAAGCGGGTCTCCTACTACAACGTTTTCCATTGCTTTTGTTAATTTTGTAATAAATTCATCTATTTTGCATTCATGTACAAAAACACGTTGTACAGAAATACAAACTTGTCCATTATTCACAAACGCGCCCCATTTTATACGTTCAATTATTTCATCTGTCAATTCAACGTCTTCATCAATGATAACAGCAGCATTTGATCCTAATTCTAACGTCACTCGTTTCAATCCAGCTTTTTGCTTAATTCCAATACCTACTTTTGGACTTCCTGTAAAAGTAATACAAGCAACGTTCTCATCTTTCACTATTGCCTCACCTACAACAGGTCCAGGTCCAGAAATTATATTGAAAGCTCCCTTTGGTAAACCAGCTTCTTCAAATAATTCCACCAATGCGTATGACGAAAGTGGCGTTTGGTCGGCTGGCTTTAGCACTATAGTATTTCCAGCCGCAATTGCCGGACCTACTTTATGTGCTACTAAATTAAGTGGAAAATTAAACGGTGTAATAGCACCAATAACTCCTATAGGTTGTCGAATTGTATACGCTATACGACCCTCTGCTCCTGGCGCCGCATCTAATGGTAACGTCTCACCATATATTCGCTTCGCTTCTTCAGCTGCAAACTTATATGTTTGAACAGTGCGATCTACTTCTCCCCGTGCAGCACGAATTGGTTTTGCTGCTTCTTTTGCGATAATCACTGCAAACTCTTCTCTTCTCTCATCCATTTTTTGTGCAACCTTTTCTAAAATAGTTGCGCGATCGTATGCAGATAATTTTTTCATTTCTTTCATTGCATTTTTAGCCGAAACTATCGATTCTTTTACATCATCTTCTGTACCTTGCGCGATCTCCGCTAACATTTCTTCAGAATATGGTGCATACAATGGTTTATACGTCCCTACTGATTTCCATACCCCATTTATATATAAATGCTTTTTCATAGTGGTTCTCCTTCCGAATATATGTATACAATAATACATTACATTTATTTCACCTAGTGAAAGGTCTGACTTATGTAATTGTATCATAGCCCTAACAGCCCAAAAAACATTTTGCTCAAAAAAACTCTGCTACAAAGCAGAGTTTACGAACTAATTTGTTCTTGGAGCGGAATTTTTTTTTCATCCCCCACAATAACAATCGATTCTGAAGGTTTCGTTACTTCCAACCTCTTAATATAGTGCCCATCTAATTCCTTCACACAAAACTTATAGTTTTCAATTTCAATGGTATCTCCTTCGGCAATCTCAATATTTTTCGTTAGTATCCAGCCGCCGATCGTATCGACATCATCGTCGTCAATAGTCAAACCTAATAATGCATTCACTTCACTAACAAGTACTTTTCCTTCTAAAATTGTTTTCGTCTCACTAACTTGTTGGATTTCCGGTTGTTCATCAGTATCGAACTCATCTTGAATATCCCCTACAATCTCTTCTAAAATATCTTCAACGGTTACAAGACCTGATGTACCACCATATTCATCAATTAATATAGCAATATGCGTCCTTTCCCTTTGCATTTTTAAAAATAGATCATGAATTGGGATAGATTCAATTACTAGAATAATTGGCCTAATATATTGCTCCACTGTCTTTTCACTAACAACTCGATGCTTCACAAAATCTGTAAATATATCTTTAAAATTCACAAAGCCTATTACATGGTCCTTATCACCATCAACCACCGGATACCTCGTATATTTTTCATGAGACATTTTTTGTAAAGCCTCTTCGGCAGGCATTTCTTTATTTAAAATATTCATTTCTGTTCGTGGTACCATTATTTCTTTCGCAATACGATCGTCAAATTCAAATATTTTATTTACATATTTATATTCAGATTGATTAATCTCACCGTTTTTATAACTTTCTGAAACCAACAACCGCAATTCTTCTTCTGAATGCACTTCGTCATGCTTTTTTGGTGGTTTCAACCCAAAAAATTTCGTAATTAGCCGAGCTGATCCATTTAAAAGCCAAATGAATGGGAATGCAATACGATAAAACAAAATGAGTGGCTTAACAACAAAGAAACTCACTTGTTCTGCTTTTTGAATCGCCAATGTTTTTGGAGCTAACTCTCCTACTACCACATGAAAAAATGTGATAAACAAAAACACTAAAATTATAGCCAGAATATCTGCGAGTTGAGTGGGGACATTCCAATTAGCAAACAAAACATCAAACATGTGCTTTAGCGCAGGTTTACCAGACCACCCAATCCCAAGAGCTGTAACAGTTATTCCTAACTGACAAGCTGATAAATATTCGTCTAAGTTTGTAATGACTGTTTTGACAGATATTGCACGATTATTTCCTTCTGCAATTAAATAGTCAATTCGTGAACTCCTCACTTTAACAATTGCAAATTCTGCTGCAACGAAAAATGCCGTTAAGGCAATTAAAACAATCACTATGCTTATACTATATATATCCAAATACTTTTCCTTACTTACAGTGTAAGCAAGGAAGCCACCTCCTACTTAAATTTATTCAAGTGAAGTAAGCATTCTTATACTCTAATAAAATTCTACATTAGCAACCACCTTTTTATATATTATATGCATACATAAAAAAGATATTTATAATTATGATAATCTAATTAGCTTATTATCGTCAAACTATAATAAGCTCAATTTTTCGATGAATAAAAATAGTTTGTATAAATCGTATATGCTAAACAGCTCAATTTCGTGAAAAAACACTTTCTTTGCCGATTCCACACTTCTTTTGTCACACCTGAAGGGAACTTACTACATAACTAGAAATCATTCAACAGGATATATATAGGAGGGATTATTTTGGAATATAAAACACCATTTATCGCGAAGAAATTAGGTGTTAGCCCAAAGGCTGTTGTCCGGATTGCACAACAATTAAATCTTACGATAGAAAAAAATAAATATGGTCATTTTATTTTCACACAAGGTGATTTAGATCAAATGTTAGAATACCATCGTTCTCAGGCAGACCAACCTCACAACATTCAACCTACTCAAACAACACCATCAAATGATTTTGAGCAATTAGCAGCTCAATTAAATTCAATAACGAGAAGACTAGATCGAATGGAAGAACAAATGCTAGATAAAGCAAATGATGTCGTTACATACCAACTTTTACAACATCGCCGTGAAATGGAGGAAATGTTAGAGCGAATTCAAAAACTAGAAGCTGCCTTAAAAAAAGAAGAACCAATATATATTACTCCTGATTCAAAACCAACATATGAAAGAGAAAAGAAACCTAAGCGCCGCAAAATGATTTTTAGTATATTTGGACTATAAACTTGTAGACCCTTATTACAAGAATAAGGGTCTACTTTTTGTATGAAGAAAGAAGGCTGTAACATGATACCCTTCTTCATATTATACATATTCATATATATTTATTTTGTTAACATAATATTTTTACTGTATTCTGCAATAAGTGTCTGCGCATGAGCATTCCCTTGAATAATATCACGGAATTCTTTCAAAGAATACAAATGTGTAGCCCCTTTTCGAGCATGAATCCGTACTGGTACACCTTGTAAAGTATCATGAAACTGGAATGGACTATCTATTGGCTCAATTGGAAAACCGAGTGTAAGTAAATACATATACATTCTTTTTGTAACTGCTGCAATATACCATTCAGCTTTCGTCTCTAACGCATGCATAAATAAAATCGCTGCCAGCCTTTTGAAATGTCCTCTCCCCCGGGACGTTTTCGCAATGCTTAACTTTCCTATTTCATATACATTTTTCAAATCTTTCACTAAATCATTTTTAGAAAACGGATAGAAAAACTCCGAATTTGATTGTTCAGGTACTGTATACTTAATACATTCTACTGTACCGATATGATGTTCATCTTCTATTAATAAAAATCGTGATGGATTTAAATTACGTTCTACAAACATTAAGTTTCTTTCTTCACAAAAATCTCCCCACAGTTGCTCGAACCAAAAATGTTCTTCCTTTGTTTGAACACGCTGGAACATATTTACCCGCCTTTCCCATCGCCGCTCTGTTTTTGATAACGCTTTCACTTACTATCATATAAGAACAAACCTTCGTATGCAACTAAAAATATTTACGTCTTATTATATTCTGCAAATTGAATTAAATTCCTATTTCACACTCTGTTCCCCCGCATGTACCATTCCTTACTTTCTTATACAATCGTACATACAAAGAAAGTTAATTTCTCTAATGAAAGATGATTACCATTTCAAATTCGACCCATGTTATGCTTCTTTCCTTATGGCATATAATTCTTCTTAACCGAAAGAAATCCTTTATAAAAAAGGATTTCTTTTACATTTTATTGCTTTTTAACCATTTTTCAAAAATTTGAATCATTCCGTGCTTTCCCGCCAACTTCTCTTCTCCTTGTTTCGTCTTATACGGATATAATTGTAAAAACACACCACAACCAGATTCTATTTTTTTACTATGCATATGACTCCCTGGATATACACAAATCACTTCATAAATTGCCCTACGATGAAAAACTCGTTTCCCACTTTGTTCTTCTACATATTTAATAGACCAGTATTTATACATTTGCTCCGTCGCTTTCGTATTACCAATAGGTTGAAAAATATTATACATAGGGCTATATTTCACTTCAATAATTATAGATGATTTATATACGTACTTCTCTTCTTCCTTTACAAAACAATCTAGACGTATATCTGGCTTCTTTGTGTCCTCTCCATTATAAAAATTACTTCCTTTACTAAGTGCAATAAGGGGGTGTGTTTCAATTAGATCATTAAATGCGACGTGTACTTTTATATTATCTCTATGCAAGATAACTGTCGTTCCATCTTGTAATCCGTCTAAATAAAAATGTTCTTGTATTTGTTCAAGGATAGGATTCTTATCTTCAAATCCGATTTGTTCTAATATAGAAATAACGATAAAAAAAGCGTAGTATTCATACACTAAAAACGTTGGTTTATATACGAATAATAAAGATGGAGGTTGCTCCGTTTGCTGCGGTAACAATTCTAAATGATGGAGTAATTGTTGATGTGGTATAGATAAAGTGTGCGAATTAATGTTAGCTGTTTCAGAAATTCCCCTCCAAAATGGAGAATACAATAAATTTCGAAAGTATTGCACGCTTTCATGTACGATATGAGCTAATATTTTATATTCTTGTATTTTCACAGAACTTTTACGTAAATCTGCTTCTTTTAGTAAATGTATATTTCTATATTTTTGTTTTTCTCTGTCCGTCACTGATCCATTTCGTTCAATCGTTTTCATAATTGTTTTAACAGCTTGGAATTCATCTGATTTTTTCTTTTTTTCTCCTTCTAGTATTTCAATCGTTTTACGTACAAAACTTTCTGCTTCAAGTAAATAATAATAGAATTGCATTGTTTTAAATTTAAGGAATGCATTTTCAATACTATTTTTTTGCTCCTTAAATTTACGATTATAATATTTCGCATAAAGCTTTCTTTCTGTCATAATGGCAGTTTTTCTCGTTGTCTTCCGCTCTTTCGTTTCCCAATTAAATTCGTGTACAAATTCCGCATTCGATTCTACTTTCTTAAAAATTTGTTTTATTCTTTTCATTTTTTGTGGCAATTTTCTTAACAATACCAAATAAGAAGAATCTTCAATATCACTCAGTGCTGAGAAAGTTTTCTTGTAATAACCTCTATCTAAAATTAACTCGTTTAAAATTGACTTCACATAATCTTGAATCATTTCAAATTGGTCATCAAAAAAGTTTTTAGGAACAACTTGAAACGCCCCATAATAAGTTTTATCTTCTATACGCACTTCAAAATGATATAAGCCACAGCGCCACGGATAAAAAAATTCAGTTTTTCCATGTTCATACACTAATACTCTTTGTTTTTTTTCATTTAATTCATATTGCGACTCTTTTATATTCTTTTGTCCCTCATATACTTTATTCCATATGAATGTAATATCCATTGGATTTTGATAATGGAAATGCAATTTCAGTGGTTTTAATTCCTGTACCTTATAAATACATTGAACTAGTGCTGTAGTAGACGTACAAAGGCGATTTAAAAGGATAAAATCGCCTTTCCCCTCAGTACCAATGATTAGCTTCAATACAAACGGTAGCGTTTCTTTCGTATCGACGATTGCTGTTTCATAACGCTCCTCATTTTGCATATCCATACAGCTCCAGTTCTCTACGCTTTTGTCTAATATAAGCTAAAGAATGTTCAAATGTAGATACACGATTTGCAAGCGGAGACTGTAAAAGTGGTATCAATATCGCTCCCCTTTTTGCTTCTTCAGAAAATAGAGAGCCCACTGTCATTTCTGTCCCCCTTAATTTCGTTAATACGCGTTGCTTTATTTGCAAGTCAAAGCCTTCTTCCCTGCTAATCATATAGGACTGATTATTTTGGAACGGTATATTTTGCAAATACGTAGCGATTGCGTTTGCACATCGGAAAGAAATTCCTTTTGATATATCGTGTGATGATAATACATCATGTAACTTATCCAATAACTCTAATTCCTCTTCAGTAAACACTTCAATCATCTCTTTATTCCTAAACCAATTAATTCGAAATTCTCCCGTTGTTACTTTCAGCGGGGGTTGCTGAACTATTTTCTCTTGTTCTATACTCATCTCGCAAAACGGAATTTTTTGTAACGTAATCAAATTTGTTCGATCTAATAATCGATCGGAAAGCTCTTTCGTCGTTTCATCAAAATTTACAGTGCCTACGAAAATAACATTCTCACCAATTTCCACTGAAGGCGGAATTTGATTTTCTATTTCTTGTACTTTCTCATACAAATTCAAAATACGATTTTGCTTTTCAAGTTGAAGAACGGATAGAAATGGAGTAAACCAATGCTCAATATGTGACATGTTCATTTCATCAAACACAATTATATACAATTGATTTGGGTTTTCTTTAGCCTGCAGTAATGTCCGAACTAACTTCGTTTCACTTTCAATAAAATTACCATTCGGATGAAGGTAGCCGAGAATATCATGTGGTTCTTGATACGATGGTGAAATCGGAATCCAAATTAATTCTTCACCATAACGTAAGCCGAGCGCTTCTGCATATGCTTGCACAAAGCGTGATTTCCCAACACCTGGTATACCGCCAACAATCGTTAACATATTGGTTTTAACACTAATGTGAAAATTATATATATCTGTATCATCCAAATATAGACCTTTTTTACGAACCATACTTTGTACATACTGCAAAAAAGAGGATTCACGCTCATCCCATTCCCAATCCTCCTTTTGCATTTTAATATCCTCTGCTTCAACTAACTTACCTTCTTCAACAATTCGTTTATTTAGTTGCTCATACACATTCTCACTTACAAAATATAAATGATCGTCTACCGCTATTTCTACATGTTTCATCCAATCGTTTATTTCAATATATTTGCATTCTTTTCTTTGCTCAAAATATGAAATTGAACTTATTGATGATTTTAACGATAAATTCCCATATAGTCTTCCTTCATACCATAATAATTCTGGAGGCTCAAAGTCTTTTGGTAATTTAGGCATAAGAAATGATAAATAACCGTTGCTTAACTTCCGTTCCAAAGACGCTCTCTTTTTATAATTCGAGACCTTTGGTGAAGGAATCAATTTATATGAAGATGCTATCTCCCTAGGCTCTTCTGTACATATTAATTCCAAAAATAAATTTCCTCGATCATAATAAAGACGGAACATAACCAATTGCTTTTCTAATTTACGCTTCTTTAAATCAGTAAAGATTTTTTCATTTTTTTTATTACTGCATAATCCTTCAAATAAATATTTTCCAGCCGGAAATAACTCTTGTAAAGTTAAGGGTAATGGAGAAAGGCATTGTACAAAGAAATTTTCTCCATTCTTCTCTCCCTCCGCTTTTGCAAACGTTCCAATAAACCTCATATAATACATTCGCTTTATAAAACTTGGATGAAGAGCTTTATGTAATTTCAACGTAGTCACCTTCTTTTTTCATACTATTCTTAGTGTATGAACTACAATCTAAAACTAGAAATAAAAAACCTGACGTCATCCGTCAGGTTCAAAATTAAAACGTATATTATAGAGAAGGAAATGCTTTTTTTTCTTGTAAAATAGCATTATGAGCAATTTTCATTTTAGCAAGTACGTACCGTAATCTATCTTCGGCATTTTCATCTTTATTTTGCTGTAAACTCGCCAAATTCTCTACAGAACTCGCTAAATTTTCAATCACACCTCGAAGTTCAGGATGATGATTAAAAAAAGATTCTTGTACTAATACTTTCCTTAAATCACTAGCTAAATCCATAATTCTAGTCAACTGTTCTTTTTCTTCCATTTTCATCCCTCCTGAATATCTTATGTATTAAATATTCTCTAAACTAAGAAAAAAGCCCTTTAAATTTAAAGGACTTTTACAATTTTATATTTCCTGACATTAACATATAAATTGACGTGATAGCTGCGATAACAATTGCCCACATCACATATCGCTCTTTGCCTGCAAAACAACGATTCCCTTTTTCTTTTCTTGCAAACATATACACGAGAATCCCAATACCATATACGATTGAAACAAGCAGTAAATTCTTTAAACCAGCTGCGTAAATGAGCCATACAGAATATACAGAAGCAATTAAAGCTAACAAACCATTTTTCACTCTCGCAACTGCCAGCTCTTTCGTAATGACTAATTTCAATTGGTATAACGCTGATAATAAGTACGGCAGTAATATAGATGTTGACGCAATAAAATACATAATTTGATATGTCGATTGTGAAAACAGGACGATTATAAATATAATTTGAGCAACGATATTTGAAATCCATAATGCCATATGCGGCGTTTGCTTCTTATTTGTTTTCGTAAAGACTTTCGGAAATACTCCATCTTTTCCTGCTACGTGAGAGATTTCAGAAACAAGTAAAAACCAGCCAATTAATGTACCTACAAGTGAAGCAACTAATCCGATGTTAATCGCAACTGCCCCCCAAGGTCCAACAACATGCTCTAATACATGTCCCATTGAAGGAGTTTCTAAAACCGAAAGCTCATTTCTCGTCATAGCTCCCATTGACAGCACAGAAATTAAAATATAAATAGACATTACTAAAATTAATCCAAGTACTGTCGCTTTTCCAACGTCCCTGCTATTTTTAGCTCTTCCTGATAATACAACTGCTCCTTCAACCCCAATGAACACCCAAAGAGTTACAAGCATTGTATTTTTCACTTGACCTAGTACAGAGGAAACCGTGATTGTTCCTTCGCCCCAAAAGTCATGTGTAAATGTATCCCAGCGAAACGCTGTTACCATCACGACAATAAATAATAAAATCGGAACTAATTTCCCAATCGTTGCGATAACATTCATAATGGAAGCTTCACGGATTCCAAATAAGATAAGAAAATGAAGTGTCCATAATAAAAGGGATGCACCAACGATAGACGCAACATTATTTCCTCCTCTAAAAATTGGGAAGAAATAACCTAATGTGCTAAACAACAACATAATGGTTGCGACATTTCCTAAAATCCCTGCCAACCAGTACCCCCAGGCACTGTTAAAACCAATATATTCACCGAAACCAGCTCGTGCATAACTATAAATTCCGCCCTCAAGCTCCGGTTTTTGTCTTGCTAACGTTTGATATACGAGCGCAAGTGGAATCATTCCCATCGCTGTAATACACCAACCAATTATCGTTGCACCACTATTTGCTCCTACTGCTAAATCATGCGGTAAACTAAAAACACCGCCACCAACCATCGTTCCAACTACTAATGCGATTAACGGAAAAAATCCTAACTTCTTTTCTATTTGTACCACCCCATCTGTCATTCTAGGTGCTATGTTCATTCAACTATTAAAGTCACCTTTTTCTCTAATAGACGTTTCTCTTATATTTTTTCAGGAAAACATTACTTATTCTAAAAGAAAATGAAGAAAAATGGAATACTTTTTTGAAAAAATGTATAAGTATGCACAAAAAAACCGTCCATTTTGTAATGAACGGTCATTTCAAACATATAAAATTGTATATTTTTTGTAAAATCAATGGAGTAACTTCTCTTTTTGTAAAAATTGTTTTGCTACTTCTTCACTACTTTTACCATTTACGTTTACTTCATAATTCATTTTTCTCATTTCTTCATCTGTAATCTTTCCAGATAATTTATTTAATACTTTTTCAAGTTCAGGATATTTTTGTAACGTCTCTTTTCTTAATAATGGCGCTCCTTGATAAGGTGGGAATAGTCCTTTATCATCTTTTAGCACTTTAAGCCCATATTGCTCCAATTCACTATCTGTTGAATATGCATCAATTACGTTAACATCCCCCGATTGTATTGCACTATAGCGCAGTTTCGGTTCCATCGTTTTAACATTTGAAAACTTATAGTTATATAATTTTTGCATTCCTTTATAACCATCTTCACGATCAGCAAATTCTAATGTAAATCCTACTTTAGCTTCCTGTGCAATTTTTCCTAAATCAGAAATTGTATTTACGTTATTTTGATCTGCTATTTTTTTCGGCATAGCTAGTGCGTATGTATTGTTATACTCCATTGGCTTTAACATAACCATATTATATTTCTTTTCCATTCCCGTGCGTGCTTGTTCATATACTTCATCACGATTTGTACTTTTCGGTTCTTCTTTCACGAAAGTAGATAAAGCTGTTCCTGAAAATTCTGGGTATATATCTACTTCACCTGATTTTAACGCTTCAAATACAAATGCTGTTTTTCCAAGTCCCGGCTTTAATTCCACTTGTAAATCTGTATCCTGCTCAATAAGTTGCTTGTACATTTGAATTAAAATTTCTGGTTCAGATCCAAGTTTGCCGGCAATAACTATGTCGTTCTTTTGTGTATTCCAAAGAAATGGCAAAGCAATCATTACGACAACAATACATATTGTCAATATAACGCGCTTAGAAGAGCGTCTTGGGCTCTCGAGTGCCCGAAGTACTATATCAAAGAATAAAGCGAGTAACGCGGCTGGTACGGCCCCTAAAATGATAAGCGCATGGTCATTTCGATCGATACCAAGTAATATAAGTTTACCAAGCCCACCTGCGCCTATTAAAGCAGCTAATGTAGCCGTTCCAACAATTAATACCATTGCTGTACGAATACCCGCCATAATAATTGGCAATGCGAGAGGAAGCTCCACCTTCCATAACCTTCTCCAGCTATTCATTCCCATAGCTCTCGCCGCTTCTATAAGTGATTCATCTAATTCCCGTATTCCTGTATATGTATTTCGTAAAATAGGTAATAGTGCATACACAACTAATGCGATTATGGCTGGAAGTTTTCCGATTCCTACTAACGGAATTAAAAGTCCGAGTAATGCAAGTGATGGTACTGTCTGCATAACTGCAGAGGTCCCAATTATAAATTCAGCCATTCGTTCTTTTCTCGTTAATAAAATACCAAGCGGCACCGCTATGATTACTGCAAAAAATAGTGAAATAAGCGATATTTGTAAATGCTCACTTAATGCACTCAGCAATTCCATTTTTCGTTCTTGGAACGTTTGAATAAAATCAGTCACTGATTAGCCTCTCCCCTTCATTTGTTCAACAATATAATTGACAATATGACGACTTGTTAACGCTCCAACATATTGACCATTTTCTACAACTGGCACTGACTCTTCACCTTGTAAGCGGACTAGTGCTTCTTGTAAAGGAGAATGTAAAGATAAAGCAGTCCCTTCTACTCGTGTACTATCGTCTAGCGGCAATACATCTTCTATATTCATCCCCTCATACCAAGGTCGTCCACGATTTCCGATGAACTCCTCAACAAACTCATTTTTCGGGTTATGTATAATACCTTCTGGTGTATCTAATTGAACAACTTTTCCTTCTTTCATTACACAAATACGATCACCAAGTGATAAAGCCTCTTGCATATCGTGCGTTACGAACACGATTGTTTTTTGGATTTTTTTTTGCAGTTGTACAATATCCTTCTGGAGCTGCTCCCTACTTAACGGATCTAACGCACTAAATGGTTCGTCCATAAGTACAATTTTCGGGTTTGCGGCTAATGCCCGTACGACACCAACACGTTGTTTCTGCCCTCCCGACAATTCATCTGGCATACGATCACGATATACATCTGGATCGAGCCCAACCATCTGTAGCAAGTCATCGACACGTGCTTTTATTTCCTTTTTGGTCCATTTCCTCATTTCAGGGACAACTGCAATATTTTCAGCAATTGTCATATGTGGAAACAGCGCAATCTGCTGCAACACGTACCCTATATTCCAACGTAGTTCGTTTATGTTATATTGTTGAATATCTTTTCCATCGATTAAAATTGATCCTTCCGTCGTTTCAATTAAACGGTTAATCATCTTCATTGTCGTTGTTTTCCCACAACCACTCGGACCAATGAGAACAAAAAATTCTCCTTTTTTAATTTCTAAATGCAATGAATCCACTGCTTTTGTGCCATCTTCATACGATTTTGACACATGATTAAATTGAATCACAGACACAACTCCTTTCATGTTGTTTCCTTTATTTTGATGGAATATAGCACTCATTTCAAATGATACGCTTTATTATACAAAAAAAGAGCTCTCATTTGAGCTCTAACGGTCGAACAATAATGTTTTCATAATTGCAGCATATTCACGCACATACGCTTTTTTCTTAGAGCGCCTCGGTGTTTCAGCAGCCAAAGCTTCCATCTTTATCCCTAAACGCTTTGCAATTATTTTCGTTCGATATAAATGATACGTATTACTTACAACTACCGCATGCTTTACATCATATAAATCCATACTAAACTTTAAATTTTCATACGTATTTGTAGAGCGGTCTTCAATTAAAATACGATTCTCATCTATACCATGTACCATTAAATAGTTTCTCATACTGTGAGCTTCCGGTATATCTTCATCTTCCCCTTGACCACCTGAAACAATTACTTTCACCTCAGGGTGAGCATGTAAATATTCCAACGCTATATCCAAACGATTTTGAAGAGATAAGGATGGTCTATCTCCAAATAACTTTGCACCTAATATAAGAACGTATGGAGAGTGATTACTCAATGTTTCACGAGCAACTTTATTCATTCGAAACGTCATATAAATGATGGATAGCGGAGGTAGTAATAAGATTATAAGCAAAATCCATTTGTTCATAAATAAGTTAGCACTCCCTTTCTTTTTATTATATAGAAAAAGAAAGGGAGTAAGAAGTGTTTTTTAAACGATGGATTTATTAGACACATTTGCTTCCATTTTACGTTTTGAAATTACATAATAAAAAGCAATCCCTAATGATAGGATCAATATAAAGCTTAGTACGTAAAACGGGATCATCACCCCTGCTTTAGATACGTCTGCCGTAAACAACATTAATAATACAATTCGAATTCCTGTACCAATTAGTCGAAATAAGCTGTCCACACGTCCCATTACTTCATTTGGTATTTCTTCCATCATCAATACATTTCTCGCCACTCTCGTTCCAGCATTTCCAATCGCATGAAAAATCGCAAGTCCATATAATAACATAATGGAAGGCTCAATAATCATTGCGGTAATTGAAATTACATAAATGAACATCGTCATAACGATTGAAACTTCTGTTTTGACATATTTCATCATGATTGGAATACTTATTCCTGCAAGAACCGCTCCGACACCGTACATCATACCTTCAATTGCGTATACAGAGGCACTAGCTTTGAGTATATTTGAAATATATACTGGGATTAAATAATTTGCCATCATGACACCGATAAACGGCATATAAGTCGCTAGTAAAAACCAAAATAACTTAGGGCGCTTTTTCATAAAGTGAATTCCTTCGAACAATTGCTTCTTAAATGTTACTTTCCCTTTCACTTCTTTTTTCTTTACATACGGTATACATAAGAACAGGAAAAATGCTCCTGCAAAAGTTAACATATCCACTAACAAGATCCATTTCAAAGAAATAATCTCAATTAAAAAGCTAGCAGCTGCACCTGAAATAACTTGCGTTAATTGTCCTTGTATTTCCATTGTGCCACTTAAACTTTTATAATGCTCTGATTGAAATATTTCTTGGTTAAATGCAAATATTGTGGGATAGAATAATAGATAATAGATAATAGATAATAGAAAGAACCTGCTATATAAATAATAATGTAATGAATAGAATTGTATGATTGCCCAGCAAATCCCCAAATAGCCATCATTCCTATAATGGCTATCCCGATACCTTCGTTACATAACAATAAAGATTTTCTTGAAAAACGATCTATGCTTTGCCCAATGAATGGCGTTAGCAAAAACATGATGAGAGTTGCAACGATAGAAATATACCCAAACGTTGTCTCTCCCCCACTTTCCTTAATCAACAGCCACGGAATCGTTATCATAACATTCTAGGAGCCAATAGCAGATAAACTATTGGCTCCTAGAATGTAATATAAGCGAGAATCCTGATAAAGAGAGGACATATCACTCAACTCCTAATTGTTTTTTCACCTCTTTATATACGCTCATATATGCTTTTAATTCTTTAACTAAATCATGAATTAATGGTTTTGCATCTTCTCCAAGTTCACCATCTTGCACATGTAATCCATCAAGTACTACTTGTTTTGGGATTGCATTTGCGTAAACGCCTCTAGCGACAGTGCGCATACTATTTAATGCGTTTATTCCCCCTTTACCTCCTCCAGCAACTGCTAACAATGCGACAGGTTTATGGATGAATTCACTGCTACTTAAGTAGTCTAATGAATTTTTCAGCGCTCCGCTCATCGCATTATGATATTCTGGTGTACATAGTACTACTCCATCCGCAGCTTTCACTAAAGCTTTTAATTTTTTTACTGCCTCTAATTCACGTTGTGATTCTTCTCCATTATATAAAGGCAATTCCGCTACTGCTAAATCGTATAACTCCCCTTCAAATTGCTCTGCAATATATTTTGCCACAACGCGAGTTCTACCGAATTTTCTTGGTGTACCGTTAATAACGACTAGTTTCATAATTATTTCTCCCCTTTGTTTTCAAGTTATATTTATATATTATCAGAAATTTCTATACAAAACACAGTAAAAAGAGGGAAAAACTTTCATTAAATAGTATGAGTTTCACAAAACTAATATTTCCTATTTTTTCACAACCTCATGTCCACCGAATTGATTACGAAGTGCAGAAACCACTTTTCCGTGGAATGTATCATCTTCTTGTGAACGGTAGCGCATAAATAATGACATAGCAATAACTGGTGCCGCTGCTTGTAATTCAAGCGCAGTTTCAACAGTCCATTTCCCTTCTCCTGAAGAGTTCATTACACCTTTAATGCCATCAAGTTTCGGATCATCTGCAAATGCTTTTTCAGTTAAATCCATTAACCAACCGCGGATAACTGATCCGTTTGTCCATACTTTTGCAACATCTTCATAATTGAAATCAAAGTCACTCTTATCTAGTACTTCAAACCATTCAGCGATTGCTTGCATCATTCCGTATTCAATACCGTTATGAACCATTTTTAAGAAATGCCCACTACCCTCGCGGCCCGCATATGAATAACCGTTTTCTACTGCTAAATCTTTAAATAACGGTTCTAATTGATCATAAATTTCTTTTTCTCCACCAACCATTAAACAAGCACCGTATCTAGCTCCTTCTACACCGCCTGATGTACCGATATCTACGTAATGTAAGCCAAAGCTTTTCGCTTCTTCAGCACGACGCAACGTATCTTTATAGCATGAATTTCCACCTTCAATATAGAAATAAATTTATAAGCACTCTTATATAACTCTAGTTCCTCTTCTTTCATCCATAATAATTTAGAAAGTGGTGACATTGGATGAATGGGTGTACCTGTTCGTCTATAAATTTCATGTCCATTCATATGTTCTAATAATTTTTCTGATTGTTTCGTACTCCGATTATCTGCCCAAATGATAGAGCGCGTTAACGGCGCACCGTTTTCATCTACAGCAATTAATGCGTGCATTGCTGTACTAATACCGATTGAAGAAATATCCTCTGGTAACACATTACTTTCTTCGATGGCAACGCTTACAGTTTTGAATACAGCGGCACATATTACATCGGGATCTTGCTCAGCCCATCCGACGTTTGGTTGAATAATTGGATAATCAATTGCATGTGACGCAACGACTTTCCCTTTTTCTGTGAACACAACCGTCTTCGCACTTGTGGTACCGATGTCAATCCCGATTACTCTCCCCCTTGTTTCCATGCGGATCTTTCCTTCATTTCTAGCAATATACGATTTAGTAAACCGTTTACATGAATTAGTATATAAATTTTTTCTTAAATAAAGTTTTATAAAGAAAATTTTTTTCATAACAAAAAAACAAACCCCTTCATTCCATTTCATTTACATACTAGAATTAGCTTTTCCGTGCGGTAAAGTTGCATTATATTCGTTTCGCAACACACTCTTTTCCTCTCATTAACAACACATACAGAGGGAAAACTATTGTTTTGACTAAACGAGGTTGGTTAGTAGTGAAAGCAAAAGGGGAAATACTAGCTGAGATAGAACAGCGCTTGAGTGAAAAGATAGGTGCTGAACGAATACAAATGATCAGAGAAGATTTAACAAAAATAGTTGATGAAGCAAGAGAAGATAAATTTATATCGGGAGTAAGACCAGTCTGGTAAATATAGAGTTTATAAAAGAGACTAGCCGTACATGGTGTACCATCTGTGGTTTTGAAAAAGTTTAACCGTTTATAAAAAAGATGCACCGGAATTTCCTATCTCTTTAAAAAAGGGATTTCGGTTTTTCTTGTGGATTAAAAATCTGTTAATTGATAATAAAGTTATTCCATTAAAGGGCCAGATTGTTGAGTAAAAGCCAAATGAAATTTAGCAGTTTAAATAATACGTTGATTAAAAACAGAAACACACTTTACCAAAATAAATTAAACACAAGGGGTAATTTTAATGAGTAGAATAATACTTTGGAATGTAATTGTAACACATAAGAAAAAGCCTTGCTGTATAAACAAGACCTTGTCACACAATGGTATATCTGGTATCCTCTGAAACACATAAATTTAATTTGTAAGTTCTTTTAGGATTTTCGGCATCCGTTCCTTTTTAAAGACAAACTTGAAAGATTGATTGTCTTTTAAAGTAACTTGAATTGCTCCATTAAGTACACTAGTTAGTTCTTTACATTCCGTTATATCGAAGCGATGAATTCCGATGGCGAGTTGAATGTCCAAATTTATTTGTTGTTTATATACAAGCAATCTTTGGTTTGTTATCACTAAAACTATTGGCATATTCTCTTTAGTGAGCCAAGAAATTTCAGGAAGAAGTTTCATCACCCAATTAGTAGGGGCAGTTCTTCCAGTAAAGACATCGATAATTTGTTCATTAGGTTCTAAATCATGTTTAACTTTTTCTTGATATTTAACAGAAATATTCATTTTTATTCCCCTCTAATGTCAGAATTTTCGGTTTATTACATGAAGTCTGCCGAATTTAATTTTTTAATCTCTCCTATTAATTCTCTTAACTTCATTTCAAACCCTTCAGACAATCTTTAGGTGAACATCTCCCTTGTACGACGATGATTTATATATGATCGAACTTTTTTATAAAAACTGTATATGTATTCATATGAAAAGAATCCATTTTAATCAATCTTGATATGCTCCCCCTTAGGTAGACAGATAAAAAATAAAAATCTGTTTATCTAAGGGGGCGTTTTTATGTCACGAATA
>NZ_JAEHBK010000140.1:0-388 GCF_016483685.1 Bacillus cereus group sp. N8
AACTAGAGGATACGATTCAAAAAGTACAGCAATTTGAAAGCAAAAAAGAAAAAAGCAATGCGGAAGACATTCTCGATGCCCTAAACCAACAAGTTCAAATTGCAGGCAAAATGGGTAGTTTATCTTATACTGATCCGCAACTTCAGGCCTTCTTTAAGCTAGATGAGTTGGCAAAAGGCATTCATGAAATGGATACACAAATCACGAATGCGGAAAAAGAAGCGCAACTGCAAGCTGAAAGAGAAATGAAGAAAAAGCAAGAGGAATGGGCGGAACATCATCCAGTGGAGGCTTGGCTTCAAAACTTTTCCAAAAGTGCCGGTGAGAAATGGGATGTATTGAGAAAAGGTACAAAATGGGTAGGGGAGAACATCCCTTTCCTAAAAGG
>NZ_JAEHBK010000141.1:0-387 GCF_016483685.1 Bacillus cereus group sp. N8
GGTAATTTTGGTTGAATATGATATTCATAGAAAGTTAACATAACGCAATATTATTGGTAGCAAGGACAAGGAGGAACTCCTACTCTCATAAGGGAACCTCCTTTTTTGTTCGATGGATCTATGCATTTTTTTATACATTCCTATTTTGGTGCGCCTTTTGGCCTCCCCATAGTTCCCTATGTCTCCCGATTTTTTTCATAAAATCTTGCATGCTCCTAGGTGTCACTATATATGAACACTACGTATTTGACTTTCTCAATGACCAACATTACTTAACGTGTTAAAATAGTATTCGGATGGGAATCCAATGTATTAAAATTAAAGTGGTTATCAAGTCGGAGGAAGGCACCTTAGGGTGTCTTTTCTTTTTAAAATATATAAGCGCAC
>NZ_JAEHBK010000142.1:0-384 GCF_016483685.1 Bacillus cereus group sp. N8
ATTGGATTTACAACTGCATTCATGGTTTTGTTGTAATCCAATGTTTTATTACTGTACCATGTATCTTCCGATTCAACCGAGAGGCATGCATCAGCCTGGTGAGTAATAACAAATTCTATAATTTCTTTTGTGATTGCTGATTCAATCGGGTAATGTTGTCTGTAACCTAATGCGTTATCTACTACCAAAGCTCCATTGTAGTAAATCATAGTTGCAATGTCTTGAAGTTCGTGAGGAAGAAAAACTTTAACTGATCGTGGCGCCCTTGCCGTAGCAAAAATAACTTTTATTCCTTTCTTCAGACACTCCAGTATAGCCTTTCTATTTCTTTCTGACACTTTCTTTTGTGAATCTAATAAAGTACCATCTAAATCTAAAACGATT
>NZ_JAEHBK010000143.1:0-381 GCF_016483685.1 Bacillus cereus group sp. N8
AACTATTTGCTCAAGAGATTCAAAGTTTTTTATCTCCAAATACCTTACGGGATCTTGCTAGAGATGTTGGTTTTGTACAACGAACCAGTAAATACCAAGCAAAAGATTTAGTAGCTTTATGTGTATGGGTGAGCCAAAATGTAGCTATAACTTCTTTAACTCAATTATCTAGCTGTTTAGAAGCATCAACAGAAGTACTCATCAGTCCTGAGGGACTGAATCAACGGTTTAATAAGGCAGCCGTCCAACTTTTACAACACCTACTAGCCGAACTACTAAGCAAAAAATTGGCCGCATCTATGCTGATTTCTTCTCCATACACTTCTGTTTTCAAGCGTATTCGTATTTTAGATTCAACTGCATTTCAACTCCCGGATGTAT
>NZ_JAEHBK010000144.1:0-380 GCF_016483685.1 Bacillus cereus group sp. N8
TGGTCAAAGTGATAATCTTTACCGTCGATTTTAAACCAACCGTCTGAATAAAGTGAACCATCTTCTCTAGCACAATACCAAAGGTATCCGTATGCAAGAGGCCAAGGTCTATATCCACCACCAACTTGGAACCATCCTGTTTTAGCTGCTCCATTCTCATCAAAGTAATAATATTTATTATCGATAGTTTGCCAGCCCGTTTGTGCTACGCCGTTATTGTCAAAATGGTATAGCTTACCATCGATTTTTTCAAATCCTGCGCGATTAACTGATCCATCTTCATGAAAATAATATTTTTTTCCGTCAATGTTTTCATAAGCATTGAACGTGTAATTGCGACCATTTGTGAAATAGTATCTTTTACCGTCTATCATTTTCCA
>NZ_JAEHBK010000145.1:0-376 GCF_016483685.1 Bacillus cereus group sp. N8
GATATGAAAATTGGTACATCTGAATGGCTTTCTCTTAGTAAGGATATTAAGCTGAAGTTGATCCGTTTGGCTGTCATAGATAGTAAATTTAAGCAAGCAAAATAAAAACCCTTCATTTGCTTAAGAGCAAACAAAGGGCTTAGTTAATGAGTGACTGAAGTAGAAGGAAATCTAGTCCATTTCCTTCTTTATTTATTGTAACATAAAAGGAAAAGCACAAACAAAGGAGAATTCTCATGAAAGAAATCGATAAATACATGACACCATCTGAAGCAGCTTTTTACTGGAGGATTCCTCGTGAGACAATTAAGAATAAATATAGCCCTTCTTTAATGAACGAGAAGCAAATAAATGATTTAGAACGCATGTTACAAGA
>NZ_JAEHBK010000146.1:0-374 GCF_016483685.1 Bacillus cereus group sp. N8
ATGATTTTATACATCGTTGATATAGAGGGAATCCGGGAGATCCTTGCTATTCTTTTTTTGCATAAAATCTTGTATAACATTCCTATAAAGACCAATGACGGGATTTGTCATTGGTCTTTATTTGTATTTTAAATGTATATCCCGTATCGAAAACGCTCCGTTTTGATGGTTTTTTGATTTATTTTGCTATACTTGATTGATTTTTTTAAAAGCTTTTATTAAGGGGGAATGACTGCAACCCTGTTACTACCACTAGAAAGAGAGACGAATTAAATGGGATTTCATGTAGATTTAAAAGAATTCAATGAAGTACTGGCCAAACTCCAAAAAGACACCAGTAAAACAAATAATCAACTTGAACAAGCCCAAAGAGC
>NZ_JAEHBK010000147.1:0-373 GCF_016483685.1 Bacillus cereus group sp. N8
TTTCGTATCTATCCAAATAAAGCACAAGCAACCCTAATCAATAAAACGATTGGCTGTTCTCGTTTTGTATTCAATCATTTCCTATCTCTATGGGATAATGCATACAAAGAAACAGGGAAAGGTTTGACATATGGTACATGCTCTGCCAAACTCCCTGCCATGAAGAAAGAGTTTGTTTGGCTAAAAGAAGTGGATAGTATCGCGATTCAGTCGTCTGTTCGCAACCTTGCGGATGCTTATACACGCCTTTTCAAAAAACAAAACAATGCCCCGCGTTTCAAATCTAAGAAGAACAACGTACAATCTTATACCACAAAACAAACAAATGAAAACATTGCCGTTGTAGGAAACAAAATAAAATTGCCAAAACTAG
>NZ_JAEHBK010000148.1:0-367 GCF_016483685.1 Bacillus cereus group sp. N8
GTAATTCATACACTTGGCCAGGCTGTAATTGGTTCATGATTTCTTCCAAATGAATTTGTATATATACCGGCCTCAGTTGAGCTGGTTTTGTTTTAAATACGACTGTTTCGAATTCTTTTCTATATATCTTAGTTGGTAACTTAAGACGTGATAAATAATATCCTTGATTATCTTGAATAGACTTAAAGTCTTGTAAACGAAAATATCCTAAGTCACGAATATACAGTTCATTCTTTTGTGCCATACCTGTTCGCGTCGCACCATACGCCTGATCACTTCGTTTTCCTGGTTCAATTTTCACATCAGAAAATTCTCCACTCAACAAGTCATACTCTAGTTGAATTTTCACACCAGCTTTATGACTACA
>NZ_JAEHBK010000149.1:0-367 GCF_016483685.1 Bacillus cereus group sp. N8
CTCCACAGTCCTTGCGGTTAGAAGCCTTATTGCTTCATTCTTTAGATTGATACTTGCGTTAATATCCCTATCATGGTATGTACGACAAGAAGGGCAGTCCCATTTACGTAGGTTTAGATTTTTACGTCTTTGTTTTGATATCCACAACAAGAACATAATTGGCTTGAAGCAAATGTTTTCGATACGACAATGACTTGCTTGCCGTACCATTTTGCCTTATATTCCACCATAGTTGGAAACTGTGACCATGATACCTCACTAATTGCTTTTGCTAACTTATGATTCTTTAAGGTTCTGTTGCAAAGTTAGAAAAAATATAGAGAGGTCTACAGATTGGAAATAGACTTTAAGCAATCGCTACTAATTG
>NZ_JAEHBK010000015.1:0-105049 GCF_016483685.1 Bacillus cereus group sp. N8
GTCTCGTGGGCTCGGAGATGTGTATAAGAGACAGATATAAAAATAGCGCTTTCTAATGAGTTTTTACTAATAGAAATGCACCATTTATAAAAAATATTTATTTAATCTTTAGTTCCTTCAATCCTCTCCTTCGTATTAATTTCTTCTCCCCTTATTCGTTTTTCAAATGTCTTTCTCCAACTAGTAGAAAGCGCATGTACTTCTAAAATTCTTTTTAGACCTTCCATATTTTGTTTTTCTTTATGCATGATACAATTAGCAAACGCTACTGTAATACCTTTCGAATCAGACTTCAGCAATTTTAACGTATCGACTGGTGATACCCATCCTTCTTTTAATACGCGAAAATAAAACCCTGTATATCCTGTTTCTTGAAAATACAATGGTAACTTTGGAACATTGTATTTCTTAGCTAGTTTAAAACAAGGCTGTCTTGGCTGCGTCACTTGTACTATCGCTTCTCCAAGTTGAAACGTATCACCAATACAAACATCCTCTTCGCGAATACCGCTAACTGTTATATTTTCTCCGAAGGCTCCATATACAAGGTCTTGACTCAATTCTTTCTCCCAATATCCATAATGTTTTCCCGAATACACACAAACTGCTTTATCCACTCCACCATGATGAAGTAAATCCGCTTGGCCATCACCTTTAAATTTTACAAACGATAAATATATAGGCTCCTTTGTTTCAACTTTATTTATGCCTGTTTGAATTAGCTTCCCTCCATATATAACCTCTTTTGGAAATCCTATGTTTAGAGATAGTATTTCATATTCTTTATTCATCCTTATCGCTCCTCTTGCTTATTTTACATATAAAGACGTTAAATGCTATATTCCTGTCGGTAAACCGCCTCATACCTTTTTTTGAAGTACTTGTGAATAATTCCCTGTTAATACGTTCGATTTCAACAATTCTGCTTCACCTCATCTAATTTTTATAATCAATCCATTTCTGATAAAGTGATTATAAATCTCATAAAACTATTGTTCAATTCAATTATTTATATAATAATGATAGGTATATCCTATGATTAAATTTGAGGTGATTCCAATCGAATTACGACAACTAGAATATTTTTTAGCTGTTTCGAAAGAGTTACATTTTACAAAAGCGGCTGCGAAATTAAACATTTCACAACCTTCACTAAGTCAACAAATACGTGCATTAGAACATGAAGTGGGAATGCCGCTTTTTGATCGAATTGGTAAAAAAATATCTTTAACTACGGCAGGAAGAATTTTATTATCACACGGTAAAACAATTTTTCATGAAGTCGAACAAGCTCGTTCTGCCATTCAAGATTTAAATGGATTACAGCACGGCTCCTTAACGATAGGATCTTTGTTAACCGTAGTAAATTATTTACTACCACCAACTATATTAGGTTTCAATAAGCAATATCCAAATATCGAACTTTCTGTGTTGGGACTTCGTACAGGTGAGATTCGTGAAAAATTATTACAAAACGAACTAGATATTGGCATTACTTTTCTCCCGGCGCAAGATAAAGAGATTATTTCTATCCCTCTATATAAAAGTGAACTTACATTAGTCGTGCCAACCGGCCATCGATTAACTGAACGTGATCATGTATCTATTGCTGAATTACAGAACTACCCTTTAATTCTTTTACCTAAAAATTTCTTTTTAACCGAACTAATTACATCTCATTGTCAAAAATTCAACTTTACACCAAAACCAATTTTAGAAATTAGTACGATGGAATCTTTAATTCAAATGGTCTCAAAAGATATGGGAATTACAGTATTACCAAAACCTTATATTGATTTTTTGCAAAGCGAGCACATTCAATCTATTAAAATTGAAAACCCCACTCCAACAATAGATATAGGACTTATTTATAGAAAAGATAAATACATGTGTGCTGCTACCCGAGAATTTATTGAACAACTAAAGTTAACAGTACATTCTCTACAAAACATAAAAAGAGATTATCCTATGCAGCCGTTACACAACGACCTATTAGAATAATCTCTTTTTATAATGATATAAAACATTACATTTTGTGGTTTCTTTTCTAATAACCTATTATTCATTATAAGTGCTTAATTATTATCGTTTTATTAAGCTACACATCAGCGATGTTTTATGTCTATTTCGTATAGGTGTTAGCACATTTTTTAAAAATTATATAATGCTTTACAAAGTAGGAATCCGTTTCTATCAATCTTTTTTCAAAATGGATTCCTTTTTGTCTCTTATCAATATTCAAATGTTACGGTAGTACCATTAAAACCATCAAAACAATTAGAGCAATTAGAGCAACCACCACAACCAAAACAACTAAAGCAGCCGAAGCAACCAAAACAACGGAATCCACCACAACGACCACCGCCACAACCGCCACAACGACCACAACCACCACAGCGACCACAACCGCCACAGCGACGAGCATCATCTGTAATATAGTAATATGGATATTGGTTTTGCTGGTCCCAATACACAATATTTCCAGACTGATAATCATTAAGGCTTAACGCTTGCAGTTCTTGTTGAAACTTATTCATTTTCATGACCTCCGTTTATAAACTACAACCCCATCGATGCTTTCCTATATTTCTGTTCGTTAAATCTAAGTAGAAATAGCGCTATAAAGTGAAACCTTAATCAGTGGGGAGTGTTCATCCCCCACTGATTATTAGCCCGCACCAGTTGGGCGTTTACGGGCAGCAGGGCTTCCACCTAACTTCTTTGCTCCAGTCGAATTTTGAGGTGGGAGTTTTACTGCCCACAAATAGCGGGATAAACTAAGTTCAATACGTACACCAACAAAATATGACCTATCACTAGATGATGTACCTTGTTCATATGCCTATTTTTAGGTTATTTTTACTATGGGCTCATTTTTATAAAGTGAAACTTTAATCAGTGGGGGTTTTGTTCATCTCCCCCGGATTATTAGCCTTCACCAATCGGGCGTTTACGGGCAGCAGGGCTTCCACCTAACTTCTTTGCTCCAGTCGAATTTTGAGGTGGGAATTTTACTGCCCACAAATAGCCGGATAAATGGAAATTATAAAATGTGAATTTAAACAATAACATTTAGATTTATGTCATCATTTTCTAGTTCTATAGTCGTATATTCCATAATTTTGTTTGATCATCTTCGTATTTCCAATATGCACTCCCATCTTTATTTTTCTTCGCTTCAATATCTGCTGTATCAGAGCTAATTTTATAAGTATTTATAATTAGTGATTTCTGCTAAGAAAAGTCTATTTTTATGAATGGCAAATCAGTGATGTTTTTTGTCTATTCCGCATACGTGTTAGCACTTTTTTATATTTCTTCTATTGTATACACCTTCATAATTTCAATATATTTTCCCTTACCACATGGACATGGTTGCTCTCTTCTATATGATTCTTCCCAGCTCATTTAAACACACCTCTTTAACTACTTAATTTATATTATTATATAAAAAAGCCCTGCCACAAGGCAGAGCGAGTAAGATGGATTACACGTATCATATAACAATTTATATCAGTAACACAAAAGATCATAATTTCATCTTCACTAAAATAAAACCACGTTCATATAATCCCTAAAGCAGTAGCTATCAAACGGATAGCTATTTTTTTATTCTCATAAAAACTATCACGCCTCATCATCAATTCATTATAAACATAGGAATCTTTGACTTTCTCACTCCCAAAATACTTCAACTCAATTATCTGACGTTGATCATTATCAAGAGCATATTTCAATGTCCGTTCAATTTGTTTAAAACGTATCTCATGATTCTTATCGTCACCTTTCATTTTAGGAAAAAGAACGATGCTCCCGCTTGAGCCTGTTCTTCTTGATTTTTCATCCGAACGCACAATGCTTTGTAGTTTTTCAGCTCCTTCACCACAAGTCTTCGCATCTCTTTTCCATCAATGTCTTCAGAAAATGACAATCGATTCATACGATACGGTTCCCCTCCGTTCGATCTACTTACTTATAAAAGGATTATTTTATTAAGTTTTATTTCCACTAAACAATCCAGTATCTTAAATGTATTAAGATACTGGAAAAAATTCAAATCAGATGCCCGTTATATGGAATGCGAGTCATATTAATAAAATCATATGTCATAATATCTTCTATTCCTATGATTACAACATCCTATTAGTAACTAAGTATTGATTATATGTACTATAAAAATATCTTCATTTTATTTATATATATGATTACATGTAAAATAAGATCATCTTTACTTTATTGACATATACTTTGAAGGAAGAAACATTTCTGAACATTTCATATTAAACATATACCCATACATACTTTAAACTCAGTTGCTAATATAAATTATCAAGACATATCTAACATTTAAAATTTTTTAGAGGAGTTATTTATGAGACATAATAATAAGTCAAATTCACCAAATTCGTGTGATAAGTTTCAGCTCCCCTGCTTTATTTCTGTATCCCCTTGTAATCAAAGTAATTGTTGTACACCTGTTTTTTCTCAAATTCTCAACAACAAGAATTATTGCAAATAATAAACCAATTAAACCAAGCTATCCTTTCTTTCTTCAAAACACCAAATCCTACAACTAGACAAATACTCCAAACAGCATTACAGGCATTAAATGATTTATTAATAGCAGTACAACCAAATACACCAAATAGAAATTTAGTTTTACGAACTATAAACCAATTAATCAATTCCTTACCTACTGCAACTCTCACTCAAATCTCAGCATTATTCCAATTTCTATTCCAAAACTTGTCTTCGCTTATTAGTTGTTCAAATATATCGGACCCCTTGTTACAGCAGACATTTAGCTTAATTTTACAAGGAGTCTTGAATAGTTCACTATTAAACATTACTGGAACGACGGGGCCTGAAGGGCCTGAAGGACCTACTGGACCTCAAGGCGTGCAAGGCATTCAAGGCACTGAAGGGCCTGCAGGACCTACTGGACCTCAAGGCATTCAAGGCACTGAAGGGCCTGAAGGACCTACTGGACCTCAAGGTGTGCAAGGTATTCAAGGCATTCAAGGACCACCAGGACCTACTGGTTCAGGGACAGGAACAGGAGTTCCCGGGCCACCAGGACCTACTGGACCTCAAGGCGTGCAAGGCATTCAAGGGCCTGAAGGGCCTGAAGGACCTACTGAACCTCAAGGCGTGCAGGGCATTCAAGGCACTGAAGGGCCTGAAGGACCTACTGGACCTCAAGGCGTGCAAGGTATTCAAGGGCCTGAAGGACCACCGGGAGATTGTGATTGCCCACCGGGGCCGACGGGGCCGACGGGACCTGGATGTAATTTCCTTGTTTATGCTACCAACGCAGGAGCCATTGATGACCCTTCAGATGATACAGTATCTGTAATTAACACCGGAACAAATACAGTTGTCGCTACAATTACTGTAGATAATGCACCTCTTGAAGTAACAGTTTCGCCAAATGGGACTCGTGCTTATGTTACTAATATTTTCTCTAATACCGTTTCCGTTATTGATACTGCTACCAATACAGTCATCGCTACCATTCCTGTTGGAAGTAATCCAATCGGTGTAGCTGTTTCTCCAAATAACACAACTGTTTATGTTGGAAATCATGGTAATAATACTGTTTCTGTTATTAATGCTGCTACAAATACAGTTGTTGATACTATTTCTGTCGGTAACGCTCCACAAGGGATCACTGTTTCTCCGAATGGGGCCTTTGCATATGTTGCAAATGAATTAAGTAACACAATTTCTGTTATTAATACTGCTCTCAATACAGTTAGTGCTACCATTCCTGTCGGCATTCGTCCAAGGATAATCGTCTTCACACTAGACGGGACTCGTGCTTATGTCACAAATCAAAACAGCAATACTGTTTCTGTTATTAACACCGCTACCAATTCCGTTATTGATACCATTAGCGTAGGTACCGAACCTGTTGGTATAGCTATTACACCGGACGGAGCTCGTATTTACGTTGTAAATAAAGTAAGTAATAATGTATCTGTAATAAGTACGTTGACAAAAACCGTCATCGATACCATTCCGGTTGCACTATCACCAGACCAAGTGACTATCATACCAGATGGCACTCGCGCCTATGTTACAAACCAAGCTAGTAATACTGTTTCTGTCATCAATACTGCTACAAATACGGTTATTGATACGGTCCCAGTAGGTGTTGCTCCAACTGGTATAGCAACTGGATTTATTTGCGAATAATATAAAGAACAGAGAGACACTAATCATATTTCTCTGTTCTTCCATTAATTCCAATCATATCCGAGCAGTTAGCTTTTGCTAGCTGCTTTTTTTACAAATAATAATTAATTTATCCAAGAGCATTTCAAAATATTTTCGTATGATATGGTGTATTCCTTTCTTTTGAGTGAATAATCTCGTCATGAGAGCACTTTATTAAGTGCTCTTTTCGTGTTTCAAATACATAAAAAATAAAATTTTTATATTAATCTTAATTACACATTTAATTGAATATTAATTCATCAGATACGAATCATTTCTTATAAGGGCGCTCTGTACTTGCGCCCTTATATAAATACTCAAATTTATTCCCCCGCATATTTTTATAAATTGTATACAGTTCCATATGGAATTGTTGAAACAGAAATTCCGTATGGTGTAATATGATGCATTGGATAATAATACTCCATAGATGAATAGTACGGTTGTATGCCTTGCTGTATTTGTTGCATTTGCTGCTGTGCTTGTAACGCTTGTTGAACAGCTTGAATTGTACTTTGTGCTCCGCTATACGTAATACCCGCCGTACCATACGGACGCATTCTATCTCGAGTATCAAAATATGAATAAAACATTAGTATTCAACTCACTTCCATATAAGTTATTACAAAGTATATTATGAGTATTAATTTCAGTGAGTGTTAAAAACTAGTCCACTAGCTTTTATTCAAATAGCGTTTTTGTTCAACTGCCTTCTTTTAATCCCCACGCCTTATCAAAATATAATCTTATATATCTTTCAACTTATTATGATGCAAGTGTCTACACTAAATTGTTAGACAAGCATAAAATAAATTGAGTCTAATAATAAAGGAAAAATAAATATGCAAAACCGTTACATGCTTACAGTCAAACTCACCTCATTTAACGGGACAACGCTGACTGGCATTACTATAGAAGGATTCACGTTGACAGCGAACGTCACGTTAAGAACAACCTATCATCAAGCAATTCTCAATCGCTTTCCCCATCAGGACCCAGTTCGCCCCCTAGTCGTGAACTATAACGTAGCCGTCGAGTCTGGCAGAAGATCTGCTATCTTGAATGCCGTGACGCAACTCACGAATGCTGGGGTAAGCGCGCAGGTCCGTCTGGATTCCTGCAACAATACCGTGGCATCCTTCCGTCCCGTTCCCTCAATAATATAAGTCAGATACCCGTCACAATAGGATAACGACTGTGACGGGTACGAAGCTGTTCGAGTGAATAGCTTCGTACCCATCCCATTTCCCTTCACTCCTTAAATATTTTTTCAAAACCAATACATACTATTCTCAAGCCGCCGTACCCACGGCTAATACTTCTTTCTTTTTTTACAGCAGAAGCAGGTAGATACGTCACTTATCTGCTTTCTCTGTATATTTTTTAAAATATCGAAAAGACTACCTACAAGCTGTTTGAACTAGCAGCTTCACTCTTCTTGTAATGGGAAAGCAATTTATCACAATTAGCTAACTCATTCGACTCACTGGCAGACAACCAAAATTGTTGTCTGCTTTTTGTATGGAATTTTTCATTTTGCATATACTACTTTTGAGCCTGTTTACCAATGCAAACCATTTTGGTGTTTTGAATTCCGACTAAGCTTTTTTGTTGCATAGATTATTACATCTTTGACAACACTGGTTAAAAGCACGTTTTCTGGTTATTCGTAGTTCTAGTCCAGAATAATTTTTCTCCTATAAAGGACAGTAGGTACGACTGCTCGTCCTTTTTTTACTTATATCGCATACTCTCCCTTTTGACAGCTATGGACCACATTGCCCTCTTCATCGAAGTAAGCAATTTCCCAATAAGGGTGGCAGTTGTACGCTTCTATTTCCCCATCGAACAAAACGAAAAAATTAGTCTTCCATTTTCCAACAATCGTACCCCACTTGCCAGCTACATTTACTCGCATACCCATGTAAGCAAAATGTAGCTTTCGGTGGTTCTCCATTTTCTTGAAAGCTTTTTCCGCGCTGTACATCTGCTTGATGTCAAAAACACCTTCGTTCTCGCACTTTACAAACTTCATGAATTCTGTCATCGGCATTTGATATCTCTTTAACTTTAAGAGTATATCCTCATGTCTTACCCAATATGCAAGAAGATGCAGCGAAAGCATTCGCGAAGAGTATATTTTGATATGTATTTACAAAATGTTTGCAAACACATATCGAAATGCTCAAAAGTATTGATTTAAAGGCATCTATAGCTCATTGAAATAAAACATTACATATAAACTCATATAATTTTAGTGCACCTTTTTTGAGATTGGAATATATTTTGTAAAATACGCCCCCACTAGCAACAATACTATTGAGACTAGCCAAGTAAAAATACCGCCAAAATGAAGCCAATATGCAAACAAATTTAAGATTGCAATTAAAAAGCAACAAATAGAAGTTAATGAACTTTTTAATCCTTTTATCCCTGCTTTTTTTCTTTTTTGATAAGTTATATACATCGAAACGACTAAAAAAAAGATAAAAACAATTGCTAACATAACTTGTAGCAAAGTCAATCCCTCCTATCTATTTCCACCCCTTAATTTTACCATTTTATTCCTTTTTAATCTTTAGGAATCCATTCATTTTTGTCTTCTCTCCAAAAATCAGTATATTTACTATTTTTAAAGTTCACATTCACCTCAGAAAACGGAAGGCTTTCTCCAACTCTCAATGAGTACCACTCGTTCAAAAGTGGCGACCCGAAGCAAATATTCAATGTACGATCCTTTAAATCAAATAATACAGAATGCAAAGTCCCGAACCACTCTTCATAATTATGTACTGTTAGCCCTTTTGGATATTCACATTCTACCAAACTTTTTAAAGAATCTTTGCTAATTTGTTCACCTTGATTTAAATAGTCTTGTAATATTTGATATCTCTTAGTAGACTGTTCTAGCCTTCTATTATTTAACTTTTTAATGGATGAACTAACCGCATGATTCGTAGATACAATAAAAGCATGATTATTATCTTCAATTGTTGTTATGGATTTATGCCCGTCAAATATTTCAATATGTGCTGCATTTAAAGGATCAGCTACAATAATATTAATATTACTTGCAATTGGCATTTCGTCTATTAGTGACTTAGCCTCCTGTACATTTTTGCATTTCTCCAATAATACTCGAATTACCGCAAAACATTGTAAACCACTTACCATTGGCTTTCTTAAACCTTCAATATTCCCTACTGGTTGCCCACATGCTGAAAATGTAACAGATAATCCATGCTCGTTAACTCCTTCTGTTCGGCCAAAATATTGAGTAGAAAAGCCACTATGTGTATACGCACCTTCAACATGCGTCGAGCAAAAACGCATATCATCTATTTTTGGTGATAAATCATAATTTCTTAATACATACGTATGCTCTGAATCCGTCTTTTGTGGTAATACTGCACAATGACTACAACCTGCCTTTAATAGCGTTTGATAATAATACATCATATTTCTAGACGGAATTTTTAACACTTCGCAAAACCCTTCAATTTCTTCATTAATTCCTGAACAATATTGATTTAATACATTTCTAGATTCTGTCCAGTGGTTATCTGATATAAAATTTTCTTGCTGTATAAATTGTGGAATGAGATACGGATGTTTCTTTACGAATTCTCCTTGTCGCTTACCAATTTCATAATAATTTCCTTTTAGTGACGAAAAATACCCCTTTATTTGATACACCTTAAATTCCCCCTCACATTGAATATATCCATATCATACCGAAATCCTTTTGTTCATTCTTGATGTTTTCCGCTCTTTTCCACTTACATTAACAATCCTTTTTTCTTTTCAATCAGGTCAGTTAATAACTATTTGATACCTACTCAAAACATTGTAAAAATTACTATAAGAACAAACGGTCGGAAAATTATTAGGATGAGTACAGTATTTCGGAACTAGTTAAAATAATATCAAATGGAATAAACTCTACATTGAACCTGTTTATTGGCGTTCAACTGATTATGAAAATGCGAAAACTTGTATTTCAAATGGATGCAAATGGCCATATTGTTCAGTTAATGAAAGAATATTTTTTAATCATCCATTTATTATGTTAAGAGAGGAAAGTACTTATGAGTAAAAGCAAACCCGTTGACGAATTAACCATTGAAGACTTAAAACAAAACCCAATATGGGAATGGGCAATAGATGAAGAGGAATACGAAGAGTGCGATGAAACGTGGGTAAAACCAGTTGAAACTATTAATTTCACAGAAGAATTAAACGGTTCAATAGTACTGGGCGAATTAATAATACATAATGATGAGAAATTCCCTATGATGTGTAGTATTGATATTGAAAATAACGCGGTCTTAATTAGTTCCGTTGTTTTTTATAACCAAAAAGAAAATGAGTATATTGCTATAGAAGATGTAGTAAAAAAGGTTGAGATGCCAATCTCAATTAATATTTATCTCACAATTAATGGAGAGCCTAGATTTTTAAAATTCTCTGCAAATAAAATTGATATCTATAAAAACACTATAAAAACTAACTTAAATTAAATTCAAATTGAAGATAGGAGAATACTCATTAAGTAAAAAATGGGAAACCATTATAATTAACGGTTTCCCATATATTCTCCTATTTTCAATGTTTATATAAATTTATACTAAATAATCCCCTTTTCCACCAATGTCTCTGCAATTTGAACTGAGTTCCAAGCCGCACCTTTTAATAAATTATCAGAAACAATCCAAAGATGGAATCCTTTTGGCATATCCGGATCTTTGCGTATTCTACCTACAAATGTATCTCTTTTACCCTCTGCATATAGTGGCGTTGGATAAATTTGTTCACTAGGATTATCTTGTAAAATAACACCTGGTGCATTCAGTAGTACTTCTTTAATTTCTGCAACGGTAGCTTCTTTTTCAAGTTCAATATAAACCGATTCAGAATGCCCCGATACAACTGGAACTCTAACGCAAGTAGCTGCCATTTTCAGATTTGGATCTTCTAAAATTTTCTTCGTCTCTTGAATCATCTTTACTTCTTCGAATGTGAAATCGTTGTCTGTAAATATATCCACTTGCGGCAATACATTAAATGCAATTGGATAATGTTTTTTATCTTTTTTCGCTGGTAATATAGTACTCTTCACTTCTTCACCTGTAAGCATTGACTTAGCCTGTTCTTTTAATTCATGAATCGCATGAATTCCTGAACCTGATACAGCTTGATACGTTGAAACAATAATTCGTTCTAAACCAAATGATTTTCGAATTGGCTGAAGTGCTGTTACCATCTGTAGTGCTGAGCAATTCGGAACTGCAATGATCCCTTTATGTTTCCTTAAAGTATGTGCATTTACTTCTGGAACGACGAGTGGTACATCGTGTGCCATTCTGTATTCACTTGTGTTGTCAATTACGATTGCACCACTAGAAACTGCATGATTTACATATTGTCTAGAAACTTCTCCTCCAGCACTAAAAAATGCAATGTCTACACCTTCAAAACTAGTTGATTTTGCCTCTTGTATTTTAATCTCCCTTCCTTTAAATTTTACTGCCTTACCAGCAGATCGTTTTGACGAGAGTAATGTAATTTCTTCTATATTAAATTTCGTTTCTCTATCTAACAATGCAATAATTTTTTGTCCTACTGCACCTGTAGCCCCAACTACAGCTACATGGTAGCTCTTTTCACTCATTTTTTCTCCTCCAATTTCACTTGAATAAATTTCTCCACAACTTAATTTTAAAAGAAATTTAATGATTTGAAAAATTGAAATACATGATATAATCATTCACAAATCATGATAATAAAAGGGGTATCACTTATGGAAATGAGACATGTTAAAACATTTTGTGCCATTGTTAAATATGGCAACTTTTCTAAAGCTGCTCATGCATTAGGTTATGCGCAATCTACTGTGACAGCTCATATTAAATCATTAGAGAGCGATTTAAACATTCCTCTATTCGATCGATTAGGAAAAAAAATACTTCTTACAAAAGCAGGTCATCAATTTCATCCGTACGCATTAGAATTACTTACTATTTATGATAAAGCGCAAGAAATCCCTCAAAACAGTGACCATTTAGAAGGAACATTGACTATTACATCTAATGAATCATTGGCAGTGTATCGGTTACCACAATTATTACGTACTTACAAACAGGAAAATCCGAAAGTAAATATCGTACTTGAGACAAATACCAATGAGCAAGCATTGAAAAAACTACATGAAGGAGAAACCGATGTTATCTTCATAATTGGAGAAAGTATAGAGCATAATGATTTTATTACGTGTAATTTATGTAATGAAACATTTGGATGGATTTTCCCTGCTCATTTCCCTTCAAACACTGATCCACTCTTTTTATTACAAAATACTCAATTTATATTTACTGAACAAAGCTGCGGCTATAGACCAATGGTAGATCGTTTTTTACGTCAAAGTGGGAATATTCCCGCTAAAACATTCGAAACTTCCAATGTTGAAGTCATTAAACAATCTGTGATGTGTGAGTTAGGAATTTCCATTCTCCCTTACATCGTTGTACAGGAAAGTTGTCAAAAAGAGCAACTCTGTTTTCAGCCCATCGAAACTCCAACAGTCATTCAAAGCCATGTAATCTATCATAAATCTAGATGGATATCACCCGTTTTACAATCGTTTCTTACACTATTAAAAAAGACAAAAATATAATAGAGATAGTATTTAACTTATATAGTCATTTTCTTTTTATTAGACGTTTTCTTTTCTTTAACTAAAGCATATACGATTGGAAGAACTAGTAAAATAGCAATTGCACACATAATTCCTAAAGAAGAAAACGGCAATCCATTACTTACTGCAAGTGAAGCTGCTCCAGAAGCAATAGTCATCCCAATATACATGGCAGAACTATTTAATGCCATCACAGTCCCTCGCACAGCTGGTTTTAATTCTGAAATTAAAGCCGTTAATGATGCTTGGCCAAATCCAATAAATAAACTCCAAATTATATGTACAGTAATTGCAATTGCTAGATTTTCTATAGAAAGCGAGAATATCATTACACTAATTGAGGCTACAATACTGGCAATGGAAACAACATTCCTCTTTCCTACTTTATCAGCTAACTTTCCACCAAAAATATTTCCAGCCACACTACCAATTCCCGCCAGAAAGATGACAATACCTATCTCGCCAACGGAAAGTCCAAAGTTATTTCCATAATAAACACCTATGTATGAAAACATTCCGTGTAATCCAATTGTCCATAGGAACGTTGCTAATAATGCAAATAAAACTGATACATTTACTAAAACCATTTTTAACGATGCAATCAACGTCTTCGTTATAGAAGCACGCACCTCATCTCTCGGTTTTTCATTTTCTAATAGCTGATTAACTAGTAATGTAATAAATAAAGTTAATAGTCCTATACTATAAAATGTCCACTGCCAATTTCCTACTTCAGATAAAAATGCTCCTATAGGTACTCCGATGACTGTCGAACTTACCATTGCTCCCATAATCGTTCCCATTGCTTTTCCCCTTGACTCATATATAACTTTATCTCCTACTAATGCAAATATACTTGGCATGATCATTGCACCGGATAAACCTGTTAGACCACGAAATAATAAAAACATTTCAAAATCCCTAGCTATTCCGGTACAAAATGTAGAAATGGAGAAAATAACAAACCCCATTATGATCATACGTTTCCTTCCAACTCTATCAGACATTGGTCCGAATAAAGGTGCAGTTATTCCATAACAAAGTGCATAAATAGTAATTAAAAGTCCTCCACTCCCATCAGGCATACTGATTGTTTCTGTAATAGCTGGTAATAAAGGTGCCACAAGTAATGAATCTAGCCCAACAAAAAAAGCTACAATTGCCAAAATACGTATCATCGACTTTACCTCCATATAAAACTCCCCTTTTATTTCATATATGAAATAACTCTTTATAATTATCCCCCTTCTTTTTTTATTGCACTAGTTTTTACTTCATATATGAAGTATTTATATAAATAAAAATGTAACAAAGCGTTACATTTTTATTATATTTAACTCAAATGCCTCTTCCACTTTAATAATAAAGCGTCTAAATGCTCTTCTTCTTCTTTCGTAAAACAACCACAGTTCTCTTTTAAAAAATCACTATATTGCACATCTACTTGCTTTTTTGCTTCTTCACCTTTTTTAGTTAAATAAACGAGCGTTTCACGTTGGTCATTGGGGTTCTTCTCTGTCATAACGTAACCATCACGCTTCATCCGTTGAATCATTGTTGTCATATTACTTGGAACACATCCCATGTTTTCAATTAATTTTGACATGGATACTTTCCCAGATTTTGCGAGTACTTGAATTACTCCGAATTGAACATAGCTTATATCATATTGTTCAATTGCTTTATCTAAATTTCTTTGGAGTAAATGATAAACATCACGAATATTTCCGTAAAGCTCTCTGTTATTCATATGTATATTTAAGCCCCTCTAATTTATTTCATATATGAATCATATTCCCATTTATTTCTTGTGTCAATAAAAAACACCTTTGCATTTATACCAACAAAGGTGTTTCAAAATCAATATGTATATTATTTATTAGCTTGCACCTCACCTGCAATTAATTTACTACCTGAATATGTACCTTTTTGTATAAAAACTTGATTAATTAATTCTTTTTGTTCCTTTTCTGACATTACTCCTTTCCCTTCTCCTAAATTCCCACTTTGTAATTTCCAAATCTTGTTGTGGTCCACATCAACCTTTTCATATTTTCCTTGTTTCCATCGTTCTAAAATATCCACATATGTACTTTTTTGTGCAACATCATTACTATTTATAATTTCAAGTAAACTTTCAATACGTTCTTGTGTAATAAAAATATAGCCCCATTTTTGATCAGCTTTTGTTTTTTGATGTGCCATTTCATGTAATGCTGTCTGTATGTTCTCATCTGTCCACTTAAAATTTTTATTTAAACCGCTATTCGGTAATGAATGATTGCCATTTTCCAAAAGCTTTGCATCTTCAGCTTTTACATTACTATCAGCTAGCACTTCTACTGCCGGAGCGGCTGGTGATGCCTTTTTCGCAGCTGGTTTACTATTATTCAGATAATACAGCATACCATATGTTACACCTACCCCGATTACTACCATCCCCACGATAATCCCTAATACTTTAAATAGTGTTTTCATCTCGCCTATTTCCTCCCACATAGCCCTTTTCATAATTTCTATCTATCAAAAACAAATGTAGCATCTCTTTTTTCGCAGCTTGCTGCGATTCATTTTTCCATACTAATTAACATAACTATAACTATTACTTTCCAGAAATGTAGCAACTCCATCCTCATCATTACTTTTGGCAATAAATTTAGCGACAGATTTTAATTCTTCAACAGCATTGTTCATCGCTACGCCAATCCCACACTTCTCTATCATTTCCATATCATTGTAGTCATCTCCAAATGCAATTACTTCTGATACGTCTCGATTTAAGTGCTGTAGAACATGCTGAATGCTATTCCATTTTGAAACATCCGTATGCATAATTTGACACAATGTTCCGTTATCTGTAATGACTGCTTTACACTCATCAGGCAATTCCTTAGTGAACTCCTTATTTATTGAGCCATTAGTACAAACGATTAATTTAGAAGCTTTTTCAAAGTTTAACTTTCTTATATCCATGACTTCACACGGCACATCACCAAAATAATCAGTAACATCAAAATTTGAGTACAGCTTATCATTTATTTCAAGACAAATCTGATGAAGATTATACTTTTTTGCTATTTCTATGATTTCTAAAATATCATTTTTAGAAATCTTCATTTCATATAAAATATCATTACCTTTAAGAACTAAAGCTCCGTTATAACAAATGATAATCTCACTTTTTAACACGTTGGGAATATACTGTTTTATAGCCCTTGGAGGCCTTGCAGTAGCAAAAATCAATTCGTCTCCATTATTTTTACATTCCCTCAAAATATTAATAGATTTCTCTGAAATTGTTTTATCACTTCTTAATAAAGTCCCATCAAGATCTGAAATAATAATCTTTTTCATGCTTACATTTATTCTCCTTTCACAAATAATAACTCGAAACATTGATTATTTGTTGAATCGACTGAGCTTTTGCTGGTAGTTAATCTCTACCTACTTTTTGTCTCAATTCAATTTCAAGTCTCATTTTCATTTATTACATATTTTCTATTCCCTGAATCATATATGCATTTCCTTATATTGTATTTCTTTTCTTTATAAATTGAAAGATTATTCCGTTAAAAAGCACAGTCTTTTTCAAATGCTAACTCCACTCTAAGTATTTCGTTTTAAATTTATAAAAATATATGCTAGCCTAATATTTATAGTAGCTGCATAAATATGAGTTTATTGTATGATGGTTTAGCATCTTCAAACTTTGATGAAACTATCTACACCCTAAAAATGTATTCATTCTCTCACCATGAATAATTCTGTTTATAGTATCGATGTTTGTGATGAACGAACAGTTTATCCTTCTCAACTCTTTCCTCCTAAATATACAAATGCTCTTAAGAAAAATGAAACAGCAAACTTACAAATATTAAAAATAATATATAATACGAACTCACATATTCAATATGTATAAAAAACAACGAGTACCTTATAAGGTACTCGTTGTTTTTTATGCACGATTCTCTTTTAACCACTTCGTAATAGCATCTAACCTCGAAACATCAAAACGTCTCTCTTCACACACATTTAAACTGTTTAAACTTTTCACAATTTCTAATTCATTCGACTTTACACTTTTCGCTTCAATCAATTTACAGTATCCGTCCGTTATGGTATTTAAATTTTCATAATAACGCTGAAACGATTTTGATATATGTAAATGCTTTTCAAAGTTTCTTCTTCTTTTCGTCTCATCAGATTCTTTCCTTTTTCGAAGTTCTTCATCATTCGTGTACAAATAAAAATATTGATCCGGAAAACCAATTTCCATATTTATCATCTTTTCTTTATAAAAGTTTTCTATTAAAGATAATGGCTGATTAAATATATCAAAATGAAAACACCAATTATAACTAAGTGGCTGATAAATATCACCATCAAGTATTACAATTTCATATTGCTGTGATTTCTGCACTGCCATATTCCAGCGCTCCACTTGTTTTTCAAAATACCATGTTCTATGTTCATTTCTAGGTCTTTCAAATAAATCGTTAACTTCTGGAATAATAAATGCACCGTAATTTCTTTCTAATTCTCGACATGTTGTACTCTTACCAACTGCGCTCGCTCCCTCAAACGCTATAATCCCCATATTTTCTCCCTCTTTCATTAGCTAATATCTCTTTGTTTCGACTTTCGCCCCCACAACTGTTTCCATAAAACGATTGAAGCAATTGAAAGCATTATTGTTGTAATGATACTACCTTCAATACCAAATGAGCCTCCATGGAGCACTTCTGATCCATTTGTTACAGGTTTAAATAGTGGTGTTGAATATATCGTCATTCCACTAACTGCAAAACCATAGATGTTATATTGCGCCCAATTCCAAATAGAATGCCACGCGCATATCCCCCAAAGACTACTGTCTTTTAATACGTAAAAAACTGCAAATACACCAACTAATATTATATTCGATATCGAAAGAATTGTAATACCTGGATTAAGTAAATGAAGAAAACCAAATAAAAAAGAAGTCACAACAATCCCAATCCATATACGGCTTCTAACAGAGAGAACTGGGAATAACCAACCTCGTACAACAATTTCTTCAGTTGCCCCTTGTATTAAAAATGCAACTAAAGACCCTACAATACTAAATATAGCTGTCATCGTAATTTCTTGCATTTGTAGTTTTACATTTCCTGTTAATACGAGTGAAATTACTGGTATCGAAATGAAAATAAACCCTATTAATGCACCCCTCAAATACTTTCTCATCCATTCCTCTTTCCAAAAACCAATAGATGAAAATGACCTTTTCTCTACAAATTTAATCCATAAAAACACAAAAAATATAGCCCCGCCAAACGTTAATATCATCTCAATATTGCTATAAATTGCCTTCATAAAGTTTATTTCTGTTTTCGGTAAAAACAGCATAAATAACATAAATAATTCACCTAAAGTCAAGAATATAATAGCAAGTATAACAGCGAAAACAGGATGAACTTTTCTTCTCCCTTCTTTTGCTGCTTCAATTATTTTAAATTTTTTATTTAGCAATATTCTATCCTCCTTATTATTGTGATCATCTGTATTCTTAAAATATATATATCGTTTCCCTTAAACATACTTTTTAATATAAATGATTTCTGTTTGGAATAAATTCAGATTAGGAATAATATATAAATAAAAGAGATGTCTTTGTGCCTTTTACCATTATCACCCAAATAATTTACTGGCATTACCAGCACTTGCTATTTCACACCATTTGTTGTAAGATAGTAATTAAGGTCAATTTAACAATATATTTTCTTTGCATATTATCAAGTATCAATCAGGACCATTTCGTACTCCTTATGGGTTTTTGATAATATGTGAACTTTTATTTTCATTCAAATAAGGCCGATCATATTGTAATCTTTTTAAATTTTAGGAGGCATTACCATGACATTAACAGGTAAAGTAAAATGGTTTAACAGCGAAAAAGGTTTCGGTTTCATCGAAGTTGCAGACGGTAGCGACGTATTCGTTCACTTCTCAGCTATCACTGGCGACGGCTTCAAATCTCTTGACGAAGGTCAAGAAGTTAGCTTCGAAGTTGAAGACGGTAACCGTGGACCTCAAGCTAAAAACGTTGTAAAGCTATAATTCAAACAATAAAAAGGTTGTTACCAGCTCGGTTAACAACCTTTTTAATATATAACTAAAAATTTTTACATAAAAGGAGTGGTTACATGTATCGCAATCGAAAGAACGATGTAGCAGAAGTACCACCAGAACAAACACCTGTTTGGGAATGTGAATCAGAGGATTGTTTAGGATGGATGAGAAAGAACTTTTCATTTGAAGAAGAGCCTAAATGCCCTTTATGTAAAAGTAGCATGAAAAGTGGAGAACGTTTATTACCTAAGTTAGGTTAATTTTTACATGCCCCTCTTATTTTATTAAGAGGGGCTTTTTATTAATAATGATTCTCCTCTACATCTGTTCGCACAACAGAATACATTAATGCATCGTGTTGTCTATTTCCTTGATGAATGTATCCGCGTAACAGTCCTTCCTTTTGAAAACCTAATTTAGATAACATATTACACGAAGTTATATTTTCAGGATATGTAATAGCTCCAATTCTAAATAAACCTAAATCTCGAAATCCATAAGTAATAATTTCTCGAGCAGCTTCTGAAGCATAACCATTCCCCCAATAACGAGGATGTAAATCATATCCAATCTCAGATCGTTTACTCCAAAGTTGTAAATTATTTAATCCAATTGTTCCTACTAAAGTATTTGTTTCTTTTAATACAATCCCCCAACGTATCGCCTTTTTCTCAAAGTGATTTTTCGAAAAAGATTCAATCATACGTGAAGCTTGTCCAAACTCAGTAAAAGAATTCATACCGTAATAACACGTTACCTCATCTAATGAGAATATTTCATATATTTTTTGACAATAAGATTGTTCTATTTCAACTAAGCGCAAGCGTTCTGTTTCTAACATAGGAAATGCCATAGGATCACTCCTTTCTCTCTACTCATTTATTATAGCAGAAAAAGTATTTATAATTAGGAAAGTCCTCAATGTCCCACAAATCAAATATTTCTAGCGATGCTTATCCTCTTAATAATATATAACTTCGTTGTATTTATTAATTTACCCTCTAAAAACCAACCCTAATTTATACCGTCTCATGTTAAAATATAGAAAAACAGTAAATACTTCCTACGGAGGTGCTTAAACTTTATGTATATTTTCATTGGTCTATCCCTCTTGCTCATTTTACTCATTTTTTTATTCGCAAAAAAATTTACACCAAACTCATTCATGATGACTAGTTTTAAAGGAAATAGCTTTAAGACGTTTTCAGTTGGTATATTAATCGCTGCCACACTCTCTCTTTCATACGGAATTTATCACGCAGCAACATATCAACCTAGATATTTAGATATTAAATTGCAAAATCAAAATTTTACTGTTTTCGGTAATGTTGGTGAATTTAGTTATTTCTCAGAAGAATTACTAAAAAAAGATGCAGAAGTTGAACTGTATTTTGCCTCTTGGGAAACAATACAATTAAGTAATCCAGAAATAATAGTAGCCTACCCTTCAGGAAAACAGGAAACATGGAAACCTAATATAACAATAATACCTACAAATAAATTACAAGAAGAACATAATATTAAAGAACTTTATCAACTCTCACCGTACTCCTTTAAAGAATCTGGAGAAATAACATTAACTATTAAAAATAATAAAGCTAATTATAAAAAGATTTCAATTAATGTGAAGTAACTACAAATAAAATGTCCCTCCATTATGTTGGAGGGACATTTTATTTACATATGTATTCAATATTATTATTTTGATTGTTCATTCAATGTCGCAATTATTTCATTGGCAGTATTCTTTCCGTTTCCAATACAAGCACCAATTCCGACACCGTAATATGAAGCTCCAGCTAAGTATACATTTGGATAAAGAGCCGTTAATTTTTCATTTAATGATTGCACCGCTTGATTATGTTCCAAATGATATTTCGGCATTAAATCTTTCCAATTTGTAACTTCAATTACTTCTGGTTCACCTTGAATTCCAAGGCTTTTTTCAATATCATATAAAGCTACTCGTACCAATTCCTCTTCACTATAACTTTTGATCGTTTCATATACTGGATTAGTGCTCTTATAAAACATTCTTACTAATAGCTTTTGTTTACCCGATGTATGTTTCCACTTCCTGCTTGTCCATGTGCAAGCATCACAATGTAAATCACTGTTTTCCGTTACGATAAAACCTGTTCCGTCAGCCGGTAGTTGTTCATCTAGTATGTCAAAACCTAAGTAAATACTTATAAGCGATGAATTTTTAAATTTATTAAAATTCTCGTTTAACTCATTAGACTGCAATAAAGTTTGTGCGATATCATGCGGGGCCGCTAAAACGACAGAATCAGCTTGTATTGTCTCATGATTTGCAAAAGAAATCTCATATTGATCACCTTTTTTACTTACAGCAGTCGTTACAACACCTTTTTTAATGACAGTCTCAGTCAGCACTTCTTCTAAGCGATTAATAATCGTAGATAGTCCACTTTTAAATGATACAAATTTTTTATTTCCTGCTGATTGAAATTGTTTTTTATTCTCTTCAAAACCTTTAATAATACTTCCATATTTATTTTTATAATCCACTAAATACGGTAATGTAGATGCCATAGTAAGCTCATTCAATTTGCCAGAATATACACCTGAAAGTACAGGCGCAATTTGTCTTTCCACTAACTCTTTCCCTAAAAAGCTTTCTAAAAATACAGCAAGTGATGTATCCTTTGTAAACTCTTTATTTTTCGTAATAAAATCTTTTAAAGCAATGATTTTCCCTTTTTTTGAGACTAGTGTACTGCTAAATAATGATTCAACACTCATAGGAATCCCAAATATAGTGTCAGCAGGAATTGGATGTAATATGTTATCAGAGTATATGTAAGAAATACCTGTTTCGTTATACACCATTTCATTTTCTAAACTCAAATCTTTTACAAGCGGCAAAACATGTTCATTACGAGCAACGATAGAATCTGCTCCAGATTCCATAATAAAATCATTTTTTTCCACACTGTGGATTTTACCACCTAAATACTCTTCTTTCTCAATAAGGATTAAATTCAAATCTATATTATAATCCTTCGTTAATTTTTCTAAATAAAACATAGTAGAAAGTCCAGTAATACCTCCACCGATGACAACGACTGTTTTCATATTTGCTGCGCTCCTAACCGATACAATTAATAAATCCTATTTTATTATACCCAAAATCCCTCATATTCGACTAGCGGCTTGCGCATTCTGTAAGAAATTAGACAATATATATGAATATATTTTTGGTTGATCATTATGCACTAAATGATTTGCAAACGGAATAACGGCAATATGTATATTATTGTTTAATTGTTTAAAAGTTGTAGCGGCTGTAACTTCATCTTCTGAATCTCCCCCGACAATACACAGTGTAGGTATTTGAAGATTAGCTACATCACCCGTTTCATGAAATGGGTACCAATCCTTAACTTGCCACGATTCAAGCAATCCTTTCCAATCACTTTTTACATGAATTTGATTCATATAAGTTACAACTTCTTCATTTTCCATCAACTGTTGATGACACTTCGCTTCATATTCCTGAGATTCTTCCCAATTATCTCGCTCAACAGGAAAGATACCTGAAAAAGTTAATGTCCTCACTTTATCTGGATATTTTTTTGCAAATAATAAAGCGGCTAATCCCCCTAGTGAAACACCCGCTATATGACAACTATTAATTCGCAAATGTTCTAGCGTATCATTTATATCATCAGCAGAGCAAAGAAAATAATTATCTAATGTACCTCCTGATTCGCCATGTCCTCTTAAATCAGGACGAATTACTTTAAAATGCTTTTCTATAAAAAATTCTACCTGCTCTTCAAACTCTACTAAACCTGTCATTCCACCAGAATGTAAAAGCACGATTGGTTCCCCTTCGCCTGAGATGTGCGTATGTAAAATCATTTATTCCCCTCCGATTATAATGAATATTCTGTTTATTGATTGTATATCGAGTACATTTCTATTACTAAATAACAAAGAACTATAACATATTCAAACCACGTCATAGTTCTTTCTATTTTAAAAACATAAACCAGTTTATTAATTTGTCAATTTCTTGGCTGAGCTCTATTACTTTTTCATGTTGAAGTCCATAATTTGAGACTAGATTCAATAATTCTTCTTTTTTCAATTCAATTACTTTTTCTAACTTTACTAATTCCATGTCGTCTTTATTCGCTCCAATTTCAAAATATATGTATTTTAGTATAGCCTACTTACATAATAAGTAAAAGTAAAATACGCATGTAAAACCTTACAAATATAAAAATAATATACAATCAACAAAGAAATTTTAAATTTTGCCCCTTTATACAGATCATTGACTTCATTACGTATTAATAACAAATCGGAATTGTTCTAAGGTTATATCTTTATATTCCGGAGCTCTCTTTATATGATCAAAATAACTATATGAGAATTTGAAAACATGTCCAAAATCCCAATCAAATTCACTATAGTCTTTTAGCCAAAATTGATTTTCAGTTGGTAATACGTGAGCACGTTTAGATTCAATTAAAGGTAAATGATCTATAGGAGAATGTAGATTTATTTCAGTATTCAGCATAAGTTTTTTACTAGCACGCAGTACGTATACTAGTTTTAAAAGTGGACGTATTCCTCTTTGAAATATATATTTATATCCTAAATCATACATTATATTAATTGCGTGGGAAAAAGTAAGCATATGGCCAATTAAATCATGATGTGATTCTGCTCTATAAATAATCTTAAACTCCGATAGTTCATTTAAAATAAACTTAGATAATTGTTTTGGATTTCTTAATTCACTTTGTATCTCGTCATATATACTTAATTTTTTAACTTCTTTCGTCGTAAAACCAATCCACGATCTACCGGGAATTGTTTTTTGAAATGATAATATAAGGTCAGTTATCCCTTCTATTGCTTGATTATCGCCCCATTTTTGTAGCTCTTTCATAGCTAATAAACTTAATGCCGCATAAATAACGTTATGCCCCACCCAATGAAGTTCATCAATTGTATTTTCCAATGATTTTATTATCATTTTTTCGGCACTTTGAAAATCAATTTCTTCTTTACCATCGATGATTTCATCTTATTTTTGCTTGTTCAGCATCATTTTTGTATGAGAATGCATATTACGAGCTATCTCTTCTTCAATATTATTATCTTTCATGAAAAAATAACTAGCAATTGCAGCTCCCCCGTAATGTGCATGCCAAATATCATTTGTTTGTTTTTTGCATTGAGAAATAATTGAAAGGCCGCCTTTTAAAACACTTTTACCTTCCATTTTCTATCCCCCATTATAAAACTCACTTTATACTCATCCTAAAGATGGCGTTAATACAAATAAAATGTGATTCGATTCATCACTTTTATTCAAAAATCGATGCTTCACGTTTGGCGGGATACGCACAACATCACCTTCTTCTAAAAAATATTCTTTTCCTTCTAATTCCACATACACTTCCCCTTTCATGATAACCGCAATCTCTTCCTTATCTTCATGTGAGTAGTGACTTTCCGTTGTGTTTGCTTTTTTATTTAAATCCATCATCAACATTTCAATACGTGCTTTCATAAAATCAGGTGTTAATACATCATATACAATGTGATCATTATTTTCCCGATATACTTTTTTTCGATCTTTTTTCTTAGAAATGAGTGAATCTGTATCAATCTCATTAATAAAAAGTGTAAATAGCGGTACATTTAATGCTTTCGCAATTAATTCCAATACACTTAAAGAAGGGTTCGCATATCCTCGTTCAATTTGACTAATTAGTGAAGTACTAATCCCTGCATAATCAGCAAATTCACGTATTGTCATATTATTTTTCTTACGATAACTTAATACAGTTTGTCCGAGTCTATCATGTATCATAGTAAAAACTTCCTTTCGTCCATCATATTGCATGTTTCGTTGCCTTTGTGCTGACATACTAAACAAAGGCAACTAATCCTTTCCTATCGTCTCAGGGTCTTATATACTTACCTTTGTACATTATATCGTATTAAGTTTATTATAATAAACATTCTATCGGAGGGACAGACTTTGAAATCACCTATTCTTTCATATTTCATCTTATTTTTCGGTGTATTCGCCTTATCAACTTCAGCAATTTTTGTGAAATTGGCAGATGCTCCTGCGGCAATCATTGCTTTTTATCGATTATTATTTGCTACAGTAATTCTGTTACCGTTATTACTATTTAATAAAAGGAATCGAAACGAACTAAAAACATTATCGAAAAAACAATGGGGATTCGGATTTCTATCCGGGCTATTTTTAGCTGCACATTATGTACTATGGTTTGAATCCTTACAATATACTTCCGTAGCAAGTTCTACAGTTATCGTAACGTTACAACCTTTATTTTCAATGATTGGTGGTTACTTTTTATTTAAAGAGAGATTTACGAAAGGAGCGGTTATCGGTTGCCTCATTGCCATTTCAGGAAGTATCGTCATTGGTTGGCAAGATTTCCAAATTAGTGGCGACGCTTTATACGGAGATATTTTAGCATTTATGGCGGCCGGAATTATTACAGTTTACTTTTTCATTAGTCAACACATTCGTAAAGATTTATCTCTTATACCATATTCGGTAATTAGTTATGGAAGTAGTGCATGCTTTCTCGGTATATTTGCTTATATGCAGCAACAATCTTTCATCCATTACTCTACGCAAACTTGGTTGTGTTTTATTGGCTTAGCGTTTGTTGCAACGATTTTAGGGCAAACAATTTTTAATTGGTTATTAAAATGGATGAGTGCTACTGTTATCTCGATGAGTATTTTAGGAGAAACAATTGGAACTTGTATTCTAGCCTATTTTATTTTGAGTGAAAGCATTACTTTACAACAAGCACTAGGAATTTCAATTATTTTCATTGGATTAACATTATTTTTATTACAACCGAAACTACCGAATCGCAAATAACAATTAAAAAAGCATGACATTGATTTGTCATGCTTTTACATATTAATTATGTACAATTAAACCATCAGGTCTAAAACGACTCATCATAATTTCATTTATAAACTTTCCGTGAGCCTTCAAATTCCCTACCTTTACCCCTTCTACTACAAATCCGAATTTTTCATATAGATCTTTTGCTTTCGGATTCGTTTCTAAAACACCAAGTTCTACTCTCTCTAACATTAACCAATTATCAGCTAAATTAAGCATTTTTGTAAGAAGTGCTTTGCCAATACCTTTATTATGATATTCACTGTCTACCCCAATAAATAAATCGCCTGAATGAGATCTTCGTCCGGGACTTTGTGTTAAGCCAATAAAACCTACTACTTCCCCGTCATACTCTGCAACATATTCAGATTGATTTGGTGCTAAGTTTCGAATTCTATTTTCCATAGCGTCTACACGCATACTAGGTAAGAAAACCATATAAGGTAAAACCTCATCCTGTATACATATACGATGAATTGCTCTAGCATCTTGTATTTCTACTGCTCGTATATTGATTCCCATATTCGTCCCCCTCCATATAAATACCAATATATTATCTCATTCTAGAACCCTACATTAAATCCTTTCTCACCTGTATTTCTTTATGTTATTTTTACACAGCTATTTCGGTATAACACTTATTTTCCAAACATCTTATCCTAACAACCGATACGCTTTAAATTTTCACCTTATTATATAACTCAAGCAAATTTTCTATTGGGATACCATTTATTTTCATACCAGTTATATCACAATTTACTATTTCAATATTTTTCAGGTTACTATTATGTATTGTACTACCTTCCAAATCACAGTTTTCAAATGAAATAGGTTCCTTCTCATCTCCAAGACTTGTATTTTGGAATTGCACTCCACCTAATGTCACCCAATTAAATTTACTACTAGAAAGATTTAAATCTGCATATGAGGACCTTCTAAAATTTATATTTCTAAACTTTGATTGACTTACATTACAATTACTCATATTCATATGCATTATATTACTACCAACAAATGCACTATTTTTTAAATTTACTTGATAATATTCTGTATTAACCAAATTACAGTTTTCGTATTGACCATTTTTCATATCTTTATTTTTAATTAGGTTCTCTCCAACTGCATCTACATTTTTTCTTTTTACATAGCAATACTCATCTTCAGATTTAAACATTATTTCATAGCCCATTTTTTTATAAAAATGATGATTATTAATTTGTCTACTAGATGTTTCGAGATCCCAAATCCTTATGTTCGGATATTCCTCTTCTATTAATTTAATAACATATGATCCAATTCCTTTTCCTTGATAAACAGGCTCTACAAAAATACGATCAATTCGACCGTACGACTTACCAGAAATCGTAACTATAATTCCCCCAATTATTTTTTCATCCATTATCACTTTGTAAGAATCCAATTCTTCGATTGAATATTTCATCATTTCAATTGAAGAATAGCCTGGTGGTTGGATGTTATAATCAATTACATCATCTTGGCCGTATAACCATCGCTTCGCTTCTTCATCAAATGTTCTTTTCATTATTTCTGTTAACTTTTCAGCATCTAAAATTGTAGCTTTTTCTATAGAAATTATTGTCATTTTGTTTTCCCCTTCATTGTTATAATCCGATTACTTGTGTGAACGATATAGTTATTAATTTACTTTTGTCTTTAATATTTTTCCCATTATTACATATGGAACATCACTTTCACTTGGGTGAAATGGCTCTAATACATCCACCCAATCCAATCTTTTATATAAAGAACGCGCTTTTTCATTGTTTATTTGTGTTGTTAAAATACTCGTTCTATTTGAAATCCCTTCTAATAATTCATTATGTAACTTCATTCCAAGACCTTCATTTTGATATTGTGGGTGAACCGCTAACTCTACAAATTCAAAACAATCTTGCAGCCACTGATCTACTTGCTCCAGATGTAATGCTTCTCTCATTAATTGATTATAGTACTGTCCCCCCATTGAGCGATAACCATAAGTAAAACCAACTACTTCATTTTCATCATTTATTGCTACTATACCTTTAAAATCTACATATTTTATATGTCTTTTCATTCTCTCAATCATTTCAGTAAAATTTGTTTTCTCAAATGCTTTACAATACAATTTTGCCATATTATTAATTAGGTTTTCATCTTTTTCAATACGTATGAATTTCACTTTACCTTCCCCCTATTAAAACATTTGAACCCTTAAATAATTATAAAATAAAGAAAATTAAAACCAATCACTCTCTTTACTATTAAACTACAAATCAACCTATATTTTCCACCATTACCTAGTATGAATGAATAAAAAGAAGAGAACATGTAATATACGTATGTTCTCTTCTTTTTATTTTAACGCTTATTCATTTTCAATTTTATATAATTAATAATTAGATATTACTTAAGCCATTCGTTACAAGTATTAGCTAGCTCCTGTAAATCCTCTATAAATTGACTCGCATGATATCCATCACAAGCCGCATGATGTACTTGCAATGAAACAGGTAGCATAACCCTGCTTCCATCATTGAAATATTTCCCACAAGTAATAATTGGTAATAAAAAATCACCATCATTATTAATATTTAAATTAAATCCTGTAAAACTAGTCCAAGGTATACCAGAAATCGGAAAAACATTTGGCGGAATATTTTCTTTCGTGAAGAAACCATGAACATTAGCATAACATCTCATATCCTCTTCATAGTTTTTATAGAAAATGTGAAAATCGCTAGAATAATCCGTCCATATACTTGAAAAAGATTTATCATCTTTATGAAAGATTGTATAACTAGGTATCATTTCCTCCCAATACCCTAAAACTCCTTCATCATTAAAACATGTTCGAAATTCTGTATGTTTATTTATCACTTTAGAAATTACATAAATAAAAGTCGGATAAAATTTAATTTCCTTTTGATGTATTTCCTCTAGCATCATCGTAATATCAACATTCGCTGTCATACTAAACGAACACTTTAATTTTAAATAATGTTCAAAATACTGCTCTCTATTCCAATTTGCTCTGTCAATTACATGAAACTTCATTTCATTAGCCTCCTAAAATTTCATTTTTATTTTAGAAGGCTAACTTTCTTGTTTTCACCACACTTGCTCACTCCTTATAGTTTAAATTTATACTCAAGTTTTTATTTAATTATATAACATTTGCAAAAATCCATTCACATATTTCTTGAAATCCATCCACATACTATTAATAAAGTGAAACTTTAATCAGTGGAGGGGCACTTCATCCCCCACTGATTATTAGTTGAACCAATCGGGCTTTTACGGGCAGTTGATCTTCTTTGTTTTCGCCGAATTTTGAGGTGGAGGTCTTACTGCCCGTTAATGCGGGATAAATCAAATGACGTTTGGAGGATTCAAACATGAATGACAAAAGTGTAAATAAAAAAGAAAATGTTATCGAAAACACTACCTCTATCCAAAATAATAATAATACTGCAAATCTTAATATCGAAGAACAAGCAATGAACGGCTTATATGGAATGCCCGAAACAACCATTGAAGATGCTGATCACGTTGTAACTGATGATTTGACTTCAAAAAATTAATGAACTACATAGAAAAGAGCCAAGGAAAATATCCTTGGCTCTTCTCTATTATATATCCAATTTTTGTACTTCTTCTCTCTTTTTAGAAAGTTTCCCTGGCCAAAAAGCAAAGCGGCCTAAAACAACTGTGATTGCTGGTACAAGTAATGGTCTTACAATAAATGTATCTAGTAATACACCAATTGCAGTTACAATACCAAATTGGACAAGAACTTGAATTGGAAGTGTGCCTAACACTGCAAAAGTCCCTGCTAAAATTAAACCTGCTGATGTAATGACACTTCCTGTTTGCATTACGCCATTTTTTACAGCTTCTACATGACTTTGATTCTTTCTATTTTTCCATATTTCTGAAACCATAAAGATATTATAATCTTCACCTAAAGCAACTAAAAATACGAATGCGTATAACGGTATCGCACCTTGTATTGCTGGAGCTCCCATACCAAAATGAAGTAATATCCATCCTGCTCCTAATGCAGAGAAGAATGATAAAACAACTGTTGCTATTAAATAAATCATCGCTACAATTGATCGTAAGTAGCCAAGTAATAGTAAAGCTATAATACTGATCATTACTGGAATAATAACTGCTTCATCACGTTCCGTAATTTGTTTTGTGTCATATAGTGACGCTGTTTCTCCACCAATCCACAATTGATCTTCAACATTATTAATCCCCGCATCTTTTAATACTTTTTCTACACTATTTTTCAATTTAGGGATTTGATCTAGCGCTTCAATAGAGTACGGATTTTCCGCTAAAGAAACTTCATACATTTGTATTTGTTTATTGTCTTTTCCCTCTTTTGGCTCTTTCACTGTATTTACAAAAGAAAATTTCTCAATTTCTTGTTTAATAGGAAGCTCTTTTCCTTTCGTATCAACAACAATTTTTACAGGTGCTAGTTCACCAGCCGAAAAATGATCACTAATCAACGTAAACCCTTCACGTGAAGGCATATCTTTTGGAAATGATTCTAATAGGTCATAAGTGTATTGAATGCGCGGTACGAATGAAGCTAATCCACCTAATACAAATACGGTTAACATTATAATTGTCCACGGTCTTCGTACTACAATATCTCCAAGTTTTTTACTAAATAGGCCTTTTGATTTTTTGACTTTTACTACTTTCTTTTTCCTTCTTGCAAACTCTTCATTCATCAAAGTTGTTCTCGGTATAAACGGGAAGAATGCAACTCTGCCGAAAATTAATAAAAATGCCGGAAGAATTGTTAAAGCAGCAATCCCCATTATGAATACAGCAACACTAAATGGTACTGCAAATCGATGAAAGGCACCATACTGAGCAAGTAATAATGTTCCTAATCCCAGTACAACAGTTAAGGCACTCATTATAATTGCCCCGCCAGATGCTTTAATCGCAAGTTGCAGCGCTTTATATTTACTTTCTTCTTCTAACAAGTACTCTCTATATCTCGAAATTAAAAATAAACAATAGTCCGTTCCAGCACCAAACAATAATACTGTCATGATTGATATCGCCTGGGCATCTACTTTAATCCATCCGTGATCGGCTAAAAAACCAAGTGTAGGACTAATAATACCGTATGCAAATCCCACAACAAGTAAAGGTAAAATTGCTAAAATTGGTGAACGATACAATAAAATTAATAAACCTAATACGAGTAATACGGTAGCAACTAATAATTTCACATCTGCTTGACTAAATAAACTAACTGCATCTGTTTGAATACCTACAGGTCCAGATAATCGAGCATGTAAACCAGAATCACTTATCTTTTGTTTGAATGGATCTTCTTCCACTTTACTATTCACTATTTTTCGTAACTCTTCTAAATTACCTTTTAATATATCCGTTCCAGCAGATTTATTAAAGAATACCGGTGTAACAAATGATGTACCATCCTTTGATGCGCTTTTTGATAATACTTGCTCTGGAATTGTATCAAATGGTGGTAATGTTGATTGTTCTTTTAAAGGACTGGCCTTTAATTCTTTATAAACGTCTTGTATGAGTTTATAATCCTTTGACTGTAATCCACCATCTCTATGCCATACTACTAACAACGGATTTCCTGCATTATTAGGAAATTCTTTTTTCATAAGTGCTTCAGCTTGCTGTGACATAGCTGTTTCAGGTAAATTTTTCGGATTCGGCTCTTTCTTACTATTTACTTGTGGTAACGTAAATGAAAGTACTAATGTAATAAGAATCCATACCGATAATGTTATCCATTGCGTATTCTTCCCTGCTACAAGCTTTCCTAACATATGTAACGGGTGCTTTTTCATAAAAACCCACCTTCCTTTTTCCTTCCAATATTAATTATATATACTGGTCAGTTAATTAATCAAGAATGATTAAAAATTATGTTATAATTATCTCAATAATAAATGTCAGGAGCGAATGTAGTTGGAACAAAAACAACGTCCTCTCGGAAGGCCTCGTCAAAATAAAAATACAAAATCTACAAAAGAAATCATTTTAGAAGTTGCAACTAGGTTATTTCTCACTCAAAATTATCAAGTTGTTTCGATGGATGAGGTCGCGAAAGAATGTGGTGTTACAAAAGCAACCGTCTACTATTACTATTCAACAAAAGCGGATTTATTTACCGCTACTATGATTCAAATGATGGTGCGAATAAGAGAAAATATGGATCAAATCCTCTCTACAAATAAGAATTTAGAAGAAAGATTATTGGACTTTGCTACAGTATACTTACACGCAACGATGGATATTGATATGAAGAACTTTATGAAAGATGCAAAACTATCGTTATCTGCAGAGCAATTGAAACAATTAAAAAATGCTGAAGATAGCATGTATGAAGTATTAGAAAAGGCACTCGATAATGCAATGCAAATTGGAGAAATCCCGAAAGGAAACGCTAAATTTACGGCTCATGCATTCGTATCTTTATTATCAATCGGGAATTTTAAAGATGAAAATCACAATCCTATTCTTGCAAATATAGATGAATTAGCAAAAGAAATCGTTTCGTTTTATTGGAATGGGTTAAGTCATTAAAATTAAATAGATTTCCTTTAATAAAAGAGCATGTTTGAATTTTTTTCAAACATGCTCTTTTATTATTTATTTATATACTAGTATTCAGATGATACTTTAGCACTATTTAACAAAAAAAATTTATCCTCAACTTTTACAATTTTTGAAGTTGAACATTTATATTCTCCTTACTTAATCCCCCATGGTAACAAACTACAGATTCGATATCTAGATTTAAATACTTCTCTAAAGATTGTTGTGCTTCCTTTACATTTAGTGTAGTTGGGGCATGAACTCCTCCTAACTTTCCATTCAAACTATACATAGAGTCCCCAGCGACAAGAGTTTTACTTTGTTTCAAATATAAACTTATATGACCCGGTGTGTGCCCTGGAGTATGGAGGATTAGTATCCCACCGCAATATGGAAGTTCTTGCCCATCAATCACAGTAGTACTTACTTTTCCTTTTGGTGGATTCTCTACATTTCCATCTTTCAATAAAGGTAAATCCCCCTCAATATATGGCTTATCTAGCTCATGCGCATAAACTTTAATATCGCTTACACCGTTCTCCAATAATTCAGGAAGGCTACCTATATGATCTATATCCTGATGCGTCAAAATCACGACTTTTAGCTTTTCAAATGATACCCCAATCCTCTCCATCTCTACTTGTATATCTCTAAATTGTCCAGGAAAACCAGTATCTATTAAAACTGCCATTTCATCATCCCATAAAAGAATCGGGTGAATAATATACTCTTGAAACTCAAGATATAGCATTCCTACTCCTTTAGCAATCTCCATACAGTAATTCTCCTTTATAATGAAGTTTGAAAATATGTACGATTACACCGAGAATTTAAAGCCCTGCTATCTTATAATTTGTTTTGTCATCCCAATAGAGAATGCCTGAAACCCTATAGCTTCATAGTAAGATTGCAATTTATCTACACACATTAGTTGCGGAATAACCTTGTTTTGTTCACAGTGCTGGATTAATCGTTCTACTATTTCTTTTCCAATACCAATGGACTGATATTCTGGCAATACACATACACCACAAATAACACCTGTTATTACTCCATCGGATATAACACGCCCCATCCCAATTAATTGTTGCTCTTTAAAAACATAAATTGCATACCAACTTTGTTTACACATTTGTTCCAATTCGTTAACCGTTAATTTAAGAGAATTCCATCCTAAAGATTCGTATAAGACTAATAATCCATTAAAATCTGTAGGATGTTCACTTGTGTAGCGTATACTATTTTCCATGTAATACTCCCTATTCTCTGGCTTGTTTATATTTCATAAAACTACCCTTTATAAAAAAATTCTGATCGACGTGAAAATAACTAGTACAAACTTCAATAAGAAAAATAGAATTCCTTCTCAACATAAAATAAAAAGAAGTTACCTCACCAGAGTTAACTTCTTTTATATAAGACTATCATTATATTATCAACCAAAAATCATACAGCTACATACGATAAGAACAAACAAAACTAATAAACTATTTGAGAAATAACCCACAGAATATTACCCCTTTATTTAATTATGTAATAGATTTTATCATAAAATGATTTACAACATAATAACTGAAAAAGACATTGCATTCATTAGTTATATATGTTTAGTAATATTTTATTTCCGGCCATATTCTTCTTTCCTAAAACCACTTCTAATACTCCTCTACTTTAGTTCACATAACTACAAAAACAACAAAAAAAAGACCTCAATAAATTTATATTTAGGTCATAGATGTTAAATTTAATTTAATTAAATCAAAGACAGGAACATATTTGATATGTTCCTGCCTTTTTATTATGGGGGACCGATACATAGTCATCTAGCTAAAAATTTGAAGTACTTCAAATTTTTTTCGTTTTGGTGAACGATAAGTTTCTTAAAATGCTGGCGTTGGCGTATCGCCAGCATTTTTGAAGAAAAACACGCTAAGCAAAAATAAAATAAGCCATCCATTTGGACAGCTCATTTACATAATTCTCGTTCTCGGAAGTTATTTAAGTCTTTCTAGTTTTGAGATAGCTTGTTTTAATTCCTCACAAACATCTTCATTGTGTTCCTTTAGTAGTCTATTAAGTAATACAGGCAAAACTGACTTATCACCAATCTTACTTAATACGTAAGCTACATATTCTCGAATTTCATCATTTGGATCGTCAATACAAGTCAATAAAGAACTAATTAATCTTATATCCGGAAAGAATTTAGCTACTTCTGTTCCCCAGTATCTTCTACCTTCATGTTTATCTTGTATAGCTCTAATTAGGTATGGTACTACCTCATCGTTACTAAACTCACATAATACACCTGTTGCATGGTCATATACACCATAACAATCATCTAAACTAAAGGTCATCATAATAGGCTCTATGCAACTTGGATGTGGATTCTCCTCAAAATATGTAATTGCACTTGCGTATTCATCTATCATTTCTTCAGTTAAATCCTCGTCATCAGGCATAGGAGAGTATTTTTCAAGTATTTGAATGGCTTGTTCTCGATTCATAATTTTCACCTCTAATTTATTGTATACCACATTCATGCTCAATTAACATAACGCATCATTATCGGTAGCAAGGAAAAGGCAGATTCCTTGTGAAAGTGGGGATCTGCCTTTTTCTTTTTCTATGACTCTATTTATTTTTTTATACATTCCTATCCTGGTGTGGGTTTTAAGGTTTTCGTTTGTTACTAGATTAACCAAAAAACTTTATAAAATCTTGCAACATATACTAAATCACTTATCCTCTCTCTTTATCGCTCATTTATTTTAATAGCTTTCTTATTCGAAAAAAGATTTTTAAAAATTCCTACCCCTACAATTAATAGACCTATTCCAACTAATTTATTTATTTGTAATGGTACGCTCTCCATTCCAAACCATCCGAATGTATCGATACACAATGCAACGACTAATTGAGTAATAAGGCTAATTAACACCGTATACGCTGGACCTAAACTCTTTATTGCGCCCATTATACAAATAATTAGTCCAATGCCAAACAATCCACTTATATAAAATAAATAATTTGCAGTATAAAAATTAATGATAATACTTTTCTCTGTAATGATATAAAATATAACAGAACTTATGAGACCTATTCCAAGAACGCATGTAGTTGTTAACCACTGTCCTACATTTTCATTCACTTTCGTATTAAAAACAGATTGTAAGCTAATTAATATTCCAGCTAATATAGCTAAACTAAATCCAATCAAAATCTTCCTCTCCCTTTCATTACTCATATATATTATTTTTAGAAACTTCCTTCATTCTAAAAAATTCTTTAATTACAATAACTCCATTTTTCTTTTCAATTAATTTTTCTTTATAAAATTTTTGTAACACCCGAATTACGTGCCTATAACTTACTCCTATAAAATCCGCAATACTTGATACCGAAGTTGAATCCAAATCCTCTTTATACATATTCCCGTTACTATCTGTTGAAATTGAAAGTAAATAACTAGCTACACGTACTTCTACAGGATAAAGTAAATTAAGAGCTGTAAAACGGGTCGATATTTTTAACGTGTTCGCAATGTTTTCAAACAAGAAGTTCATAAATATAGGATCATGTAATAACTTGTTTCTAATAACTGTATTAGAAATGGAGATAGCTACAACATCTGAACAAGCTTCAACGACATTATGCGTCTTACTTTTTTGTATTAATTCAATATCGCCAACAACTGCCAATGGATTAATAAAACGAAGGATGAGTTTCTTTCCTTCTGGTGTAATCGTGTAAACTTTTACTTTACCTTTAACAACGAAATACAAACGATCCATTTCATCATCTATATTGCAAATAAGCTTGCCTTTTTCAAAATGATTTACTTGAAAATAATCAGTACTTATTCCTGAAAAAATTTCAAGCATATTATAAGCTTTCAAATATTGAATAATTAATTCTGATCTATTCTCCACTTTCATTTCCTCCTTTCATTTACATATTAAATACAGCAATACCTATAATCATTACTATTGTTCCCACAATGTGATATCTCTCCATTGCTATCTTTTTTATATGAAACAGTCCTTTCATTTCAATAACAGTTGCTGTTAATAATTGTGCAACCAAAAGTGTTCCAGCTGTTAATGTAACTCCCATTGAATATATCGCCATAGTTTCTGCACAAATAATCAAACCACCGAATGCACCGGCTGCTAAATATACTTTTTTCACACCCTTTAAATCCATTACTTTCTCTTTTTTCTTTACCAAAAATACAGTAGTGGCAATAAGAAACCCAATTAAATGCGTTATAATACTCGTTGACCATATGCCGATATGTGAACTAAGTTTCGCATTAAAGGTTCCTTGAAGTGTTATAAATAGACCAGCAAAAATAGCAAATACAATGCCCTTCAAAAAATCATCTCCTAATTTTCTATTTCTGACTTAATTAAAAGCTATAATCCTACAAAGGCAAAAGGACAAATGTCACATTACTATGAAAATAACTGAGAATGAATAAGAAAAAACACACCTCAAAATATTTGAGATGCGTTTTTATGATTTCATCTATATATAATGTTTTATAAATAATAACTACTCTATATTAACAGGTTTATTCTTCATAACAAACTTTGCAAATAAGAAACGTACTAACGGTCCCATAATGATTAATTGTAGTGGATACGCCATCATGAAGTTTTTAATAAAAATTGAAAAGTAAATAGAAATAAATGAGTCACCATGTAGCCCGTTATGTAAATACATCATAGCCATACCAAGAAATGACATAAAGAACACCATTCCGATTACCATTGCTGTCGCCATCGCAAGTATAATATTTATTTTCTTCGATTTATCAAATGGTAACGCGAATACAATTTTTTTCGCACAAGGTCCAACGATACATATTTCAATTAATAGTGCAATCATAAATCCAATTAGTAATTCTAATGCGATCTCCTTAATATGAATTGGCCCTCCTGCTCCATTCAATAATATATTGTAAAACGTCATAACTATAACCATCCCGAGGCACATCATCATACCAAATTGGAGGTTTTCCTTTCTTGTCGTTGGCAATTTTCATCATCCCTTCTCTTTGAGTCTTTGTCATTATATCGATATTGGAAACTTCTTCGTAAGTGAACATTTTGTGAACAAATTTAAAACGTTTTCATATTTTTTCTTTCCTCTCAACCCGAACTCTCACTTTTATTTATAAAGGTTTTATATATTTCAATGTCGAATTATTAAATTTAACATTGAAATATATAACTTCTAGGAGGAGAACCATGCATGAAACAGAATTTTACGCTTATCACATCGTTACAAGGAAAAAAATGAGTGTAGGACAAATCATTCATTTTGACAAAAATCAAACAAATACCCTATATCGCTTCTTTTTTGAAAGAGCGCAATTAAATTCTAATGGTGAAGATTCGATGCAAATTTTAAAAAATCATTATACAAATGGCGGATTATATATAAAAAATGAAAATGCGAAAGTAGTTATGAGTTATATGGATCAAACAATTAGAGCGGTCAGAGAAACGATTGTAGAAATGGTTAGGCTACAAGAATATCCTGAATACCCTTCCAGATTATCTTGCTTATATGCTGCCAAAAACTATGAAGATGCTTTGAAATGGAAAGCATTATTTGATTCCTACAATCGAGAAGTTTTGCAGATTGTTAAACTACAAGTGACTGGAAATTCTTTTGAAGGTGACGGTAATCTTTTACCGAAAGAAGATGGTATTCCATTCTCTCAAAAAATTGAACAAGCTAAAGAGTATTGGAAGGGAAACGTTGAAAATGAACTTCCTGAGCTATTGATTAATGGGAAAATTGAAGTAGTGGAAATTATTGATGACTTTTCATCACTTCAAATTTAATTTCAAAAAGAGTATTGCACTTACTCTCAATACTCTTTTTGTGTAATTTAATGCCATTTGATTAGATTTGTATTTTACAGATTGTTCATTTCATAGCCATTTACAAAAAACGTTATTGTTTCTAGTTCATCTTCATTTAATTCTCTATCTATATCTCGTTTAAAAGCTTCCTTTATCTTCTCTTCATCGCCTTTATGTATTTCCGTATAAGTTCCTACTGTTTTCAGCAAATGCATCTCTTGTAAAAACTCATCCCGATTTATAGCTGTCCCATGAGAAAGAATATATGTCTCAGCATCAAATTTCTCTAATTCATCTATTAATTTAAACGTTCGTTTCGTCGTATAATTCCACTTCGAAGAAAAAATATCAGCATATATACAGTCTCCTAAAAACAATATCTTTTCTTCTTTCATATACATAACAACAGAGTCATGTGCATGATCTCCGCCAACATGTTTTAACACGCATGTCACTTCACCAAGATCTAATTCAAGTTGATTCTGAAACGTTAAGTTCGGTGGGATAATTTTAATATTTCTTGGTTGTTCACTAAACTCTTTTTTGATACAATCCGCACAAAATTCAATTTCTGTACCTTCTTCTACTCGTGCGTTCAACGCATCATCTGTCCATTCATAAGATACTAATGTCTGCATCTCCTTTTTCGTTTCAGTATGTGCAATAGTTAATGCATTTTGTAGTATAGACAATCCAAAAATATGATCCCAGTGCCAATGCGTTAGTGCCACAAAATCAGGACTTGATACATTCTGTTCTTTTAACATTTCTAAAAATAATTGTGCATGTGCTTCTGAATTCCCTGCATCAATCATTAAAGTTTTTTCTTTTCCAACGACCATTCCTAATATAGGTCTATCCGTGTCAGAAACAGGTGTCATATACCAAAATGAATTTCCTATTTTTTTAATTTGCTGCATAATTAGTACCTCCATTTATTTATAAGTAAAACAAAAAAATTGTTTTACTCGATAGGTTATAGTTAGTAATATTAAAATCACAAAAAAGCTCTCTTTTTAATTCCATTTTTTTTCGTTTCTATATTTTTCTCTTTCTATTGACGATAAAACTTTGGCGATGTTCCTCCCCCATTATAATTATCGTATATAATTAAAAGAAAATCACTGATCTTTTTTTGATACAGAAACTCCTATAGAATACGATTAGATAAAATGAATACACGTTCCAGTTCCTATACACAACAAATACACAAAGTGGGTAGATAGGTTTTAATGGTGTTGAAACTAAATATATTAGCAATTATATGTATTCGTTCAGTAATAAAAAAAGATTTCTTATTCACTATTCGATATATAGATGAGGGATAAATATGTTATTCAAAGAATTTGATAACAAAAATATGCCAGTTATCATTCTCCTTCATGGTGGTGGACTGTCATGGTGGTCATTAAAACCACAAATTGAAGCATTGAAAAAAGAGTATTATATTGTTACGCCTATTATTGATGGACATGGCGATGATTGGAATAATACTTTTGTAAGTATAAAAAAATCGGCCGAACAGGTTATTAATTATATAAAAGAAAATTGTAATGGAAAAGTTTTTGCGATTTGTGGTCTTTCTATTGGCGCTCAAATCGTTGTTGAAATAATATCTCAAGAATTTGATATTACAGAGAATGCTGTTATCGAAAGTGCGTTGGTTTATCCTATGAAAATAGCAGTCACATTAACTGTACCAATGTATAATGTGTGCTATGGATTAATTAAAAACAGATGGTATGCAAAACTACAGGCAAAAACATTAAATGTACCAGAGGAATTATTTGGAACATATTATGAAGATAGTTCACGAATGACAAAAGAAACCCTAATTAATATTACGAAAAGCAATGGAGACTATCCAATCCCTTCAACATTATGCAAGACTAAAGCCAAAACATTAATATTAGTTGGTGAGAAAGAATTATCAATAATGAAAAAATCAGCAGCTCTACTTCACGCTACCATTAATGATAGTTTGCTAAAAGTCATAAAAAAAAATAGACATGGAGAAATTAGTTTAATTCATCCAGATAAATACCTCGATATAGTACAACATTTTTTAAAAACAATATAAAATAAGCGATTCTTTTGGAATCCCTTTAAAAATCTCATATACTCCCACATCTTCAAGTTACTTTTTACCTTATTGGGCAGTGGCAAAAACAAGTAATATACTAACATATCCTAATCATTTCACATTCAATTTCATTTACATAAACATACGTATTACAAAAATATAAAAAACTTACTATTGATGCTTTTATTTAAACTAAAAATTAAAACGGTAGTTTCGGCTACCATTTTATTCTTAATTCCACTTTTTTTCTTTTCTAAACTCTTCTCTTTCTATTGACGATAAAACTTTGGCAATGTTAGGGCGTTTAAATGGTGATAATAAAATGTTGTCAAAATAATCTTCTTCATAGAAAACGTTCCACGGAAAAAGTCCGTAATAAGCATTTGCTAACTCAAGAAGAGTGTCGTCACTATAACTCATTGAACCAGCAACATCCAATCCACGATGTTGCCTAGGAACCTTCTCCACATCAATCCTTACATCTGCATTGTCAATCACCTTCCAATCACCCTTGTCTAATGAACTAGAGAGTACTGTTAATACGGAGATAAAAGAATGATTTGAAACCTCTTCTACATTTGGAATGGTCTCTGTATTTAAATCAAATAGTCCACAAACAGGACTACCAAAAGGTTTCCATAATACCTGTCCAAACCCATATGTACCATTACTAAGATTAAGCCAAAATATGTCTCCCACTTTCCACTTTTGTTTTTTAGGGCGTTTGTGAGAAAGGAGCTTCTGTTCAGCTTCTGTCATTTCTTCTTCTGAAATCGTAACATTAATTACTCCATTAATAATTACAGCAATCTTAAGTATAGTAAGAGCATTAGTAGTACGAATTACTACCTCGTTTGAATCTTGACCAAAATCTATACGCTTGTATAAATCTTTTTCTATCTCGTTTCTAAGTATTTTTCGAAACTGTTTTAATGCATCGTAGTTTGTTTCAATTTTTAATATCTCTGCTAAGTCCTCAACAATAAAAAAGTATGAGGATGTTGCATCTGGAAGAAAAATATCTATTTTACCTAATGAAAAAATCATTTGAAATTCACCTACTTAAAAACAATATACATACTGTATTTTCTTTAGCATGTCGTATCTTTCCTTATCCATTTAAATAAGTATCCCAATCATAGTCTTCAATCTTATAAAATCTACCTCTATCATTTCTTTCATATGCACATAAAGATGGTTCCCCAATAAATTCTAAAATAGAATCATCCATATTCAATATGACTCCAATTGAAATAATTTGAAAGTTTTTAGGATTATTTACATAGTCATCACTTTCATAGCCACTTAATATTGACCAGCCAGAGTCACCTTCTTCTCTTGAATCCTCTTTAAGCATAAAGTTAAATTCTCTTTTTTCAAGTACATCATTACTAACAATTACCTTCGTATCAAAATAAAAATCCCAAGCTTTTGAAGCTGGATCGTTATATTCCGTATCACATATATTTTCAATTCCAAATGAAATTTTATCACCTATTTTTAAATCTAAGCGATATGGTTCATTGCTCAGTTCCCCTACAAACTTCTTCTCATTTCTTTCAGTGATTTCAACCCACATTCTTTCACCATTAAATCCATCTTCTTCCTCATTTTTAGATACAAAAATTAGCTTTACCAAATCTCCAACCTTTAATTTCTCCAACACTTCTGAGCTAGGAAGGTAGAATGTATACGGCGCTTCTTTATTTAATTCATAAACATTATCTAAGTACCAAGACATTTTTTCTCTCCTTAAAGGCTTTTACACTCATATTTATTAAAATAATACTATTTTTTCTTCCGGCAAACTACTACCATTGAATAACAATCCTCTCCTAACTCATTCCCTTCCCAATCATTATATATATGTAGCAACTCGAACCCGTTCAACTCTAACAACCTTTCTAATTCTTGCGGGTACGTATAACGAAGATCTATCGTTGTTTTTATTTCCTCTACTAGAGTATCACCCTCATAAAACCTTCTTGTGGTTATGTAGTGCTGTATTTGCTGAATTGAATCATATGTCATTTCAGTATATAGATCACATTTTCTTCCCTTTTCGTCAGTAACAGTAGTCCAATATTCTTCTGTAGATGGTTGTATTAATTCTTCTTTTGAAGGAAAACGTGTATCGAATATGAATATACCATTCTCAGCTAACACATGATGAATAGATGTTAATAACTGATTTTGATGAGTATTCGTAAGAAAATGCTGGAATCCGTGTCCTACCATAAATGCTAACGGAATTGTTTCATTCATTCTTAATTGTAAACAGTCTTGTTGTAACCATTTTACCTTCTTACAATCCGTAGTTTTTTTCTTTGCTTCAGCAAGCATTCCTTCATGTATATCTACACCAATCATTTGATATCCATTTTCTATAAATGGAATTGTAACCCTTCCTGTACCACAGGCAATATCTAGAATCCATTCATTTTGTATATTTAGTTTTTTTGCCCATGATAGTAAAAACGGAAAATCTGACAAACTTTTATTTTCAATATCATACCGTTTTGGATTTTCGTATTCAGATAAACTCCATTTTGTTTGCATTTGTATTCTCCATTTCATTTCAATATATAAATTATAATGAATTTACAGTTTTTTCTCTATAATTAATCATAATAATTTGGACTAATCTAACTTTCCTTCTCGTAAGCTAAAAACAAGGGTATAGAATCGGAGTGTGATACTATGGAACGATTATGGATTCCAATGATTGTTACGTTTTTTTCATTCGGTGGATTACTATTAGGCGGTGCTGTTGGAATAGCAACACGCCAGCTAATTGAAGAAAAAATGCATCGTTTATACGCATTATGTGGCGGCATTTTACTTGGGTTATTATCACTTGAAATTATTCCTGAAACATTTTCAAGCTATGAAATAATTGGGCCTATACTTGGTATAGCTATCGGTATTTTAGTTATGAGCTTATTAGATAACTATTGTCATCATCCAATGATACATAAAAAGGATCAACAAGCATGGCAAACCTTCCTTTTTCTCTCTTTCGCTATATTTATTCATAATATACCGAGTGGATTTGCGTTAGGTACAGCTTTTATAAATCATAATGACTCTGCCATTCCGTTTTTAATAGCAATTGTCGTTCACCATATTCCAGAAGGATTAGCATTAATTATTCCCTTTCTCTTTACAAAACATAAATGTATTTCCTTTTTATTAACAACTTTATTACTTTCTCTTATTCTCGGAACTGGTACAGTTTTTGGCATTTTTATGGAAGGAAAAGCTCTTCATTTACAAGGACTCATTATGGGAAGTGCTATTGGTTCACTTGGATATGTCACAATTCATGAAATGCTTTGGAAAGCAAAAAAACAGCTACCTTTCCTTCCGTTTCTATCGTGGTCTATTAGTGGATTTTTACTAATAATAGTATTTACACTATTCGCCGGTCATCATTAAAGATAAAAATTTTATCAATTGTATATTTTTCCTTTTTCTCCAAAACATAATAGTATCTACCTATTAAAAGGAGGAACAATTATGTTTGGAAAAACAGCCGGTGAAGCATTAGTTGATCTATTAATTGACTGGGGAGTAGAACATATATACGGAATGCCTGGAGATTCCATCAACTCTATTATTGAAGCTTTAAGAAAAAAACAAGATAAAATTAAATTCATTCAAGTTCGTCATGAAGAAGCTGGCGCATTAGCAGCGGCTGCCTATGCAAAATTAACAGGAAAACTAGGTGTTTGTATGGCAATCGCAGGACCTGGCGCTATTCATTTATTAAACGGTTTATATGATGCGAAACTCGATAAAGCCCCGGTATTAGCAATTTCAGGACAAGTGGAATCTGATTTACTCGGAACCGATTTTTTCCAAGAAGTAAACTTAGAAAGAATGTTTGATGATGTTGCGGTTTATAACCAACGCATTATGTCAGGAGAACAACTACCTGCTGTAGTGAATCAAGCGATTCGAATGGCATATACGAAAAAAGGTGTATCTGTTCTAACAATTCCAGATGATGTTCCGAAATTCGAAATAAAAAATGGTGCTCGTGTTACAAACACTTCTTTTACATTGCCTGAGTTATTTCCGCAAGAAAAAGATTTACATGCAGCGAAACTCGCAATAAATGAAGCGAAAAAACCTGTTATTTTAGCCGGGAAAGGAGCAAAACATGCAAGAGAGTCTTTACTTGCATTTGCAGAACACATTGGTGCTCCAATCGTACTTACGTTACCTGCTAAAGGGATTATTCCTGATGAACACCCTCTTTGCATCGGTGGGTTAGGATTAATTGGAACAAAGCCTTCTTATGAGGCAATGAAGCATGCGGATACTTTAATTATGGTTGGTACTTCTTATCCGTTTACTGGTTTCTTACCTGAGAAAGCAAAAACACTTCATATTGATACAGATCCGGCTCAAATCGGGAAACGTTATGCGACAGACATCGGCTTAGCTGGTGATGCTGATAAAACATTAAAATGGTTAATTGAAAATGTAGAAAAACTTGAAGACCATACTTTCTTAGAACACCACCAAGAAATGATGAAAAAGTGGGAAGAAAAATTACACAATCAAGAAGAAGACTCTTCCACTCCAATTAAACCACAGCGAGTTATGCACGCTCTGCAGAAAGTAGCAGAAGATGACGCAATTCTATCAGTCGATGTCGGAAATGTAACAGTATGGACAGCAAGACACTTCCGTATGACGAATCAGCAATTTATCATTTCTAGCTGGCTTGCCACGCTTGGTTGTGGTTTACCTGGTGCCCTTGCTGGAAAAATTGCTTTCCCGGATAAACAAGTATTTGCAGTTTGTGGTGACGGCGGATTCGGAATGACAATGAATGACTTCGTAACAGCTGTTAAATATAAACTACCAATCGTTGTTGTTGTATTAAACAATAATAAAATTGCTATGATTAAATTCGAACAAGAGGTTATGGGTAATATTGAATTTGGTACAGACTTAGCGAATCCTGATTTCGCAAAATACGCAGAGGCGTGCGGTGGTATTGGATACCGTGTAGAACATTTAGATGACTTACTTCCTGCCTTTGAAAATGCAGTAAAACAAAATAAACCGTGCATTATTGATGTAGTTGTAGATGTAAATGAAGCACCAATGCCAGCAAAAATCACATTTGGTCAAGCTGCTGGTTATACGAAACATATGATAAAAGAATTATTTGAAGAAGGTAAGATTGATTTACCTCCACTCTAAACGAAAAAAGATAGCTGAAAACAATTTTTCTTCAGCTATCTTTTTTTATTTTTGCACCTCTCTATGAAATGAAAAATCATTCATGGTAGGCTGTATTAGTTTCTCTACTTTCACTTCTTCCTTCTTCCGATTCGCTCTTCTAACATTTCCTAGCTTAATCGCATCTTGCATACTATTACTAATAAGATTTCCTGACAAAATTGTCATACTATAGAAAGCGATTGGTATAAGTACAATCCATGTATGTGTAGTTAAGTGACGGAAGTTTTGTCCGATTAAACCTGTCCACTCTTTTGTTACACTATCTGCTTCTGTACCAAAAATTATTGTTCCGCCAAAAAATAATTCTAACAAACCAAGATGCAAGAGGAGTAATAAAGTACTTACAAATTGCTGGGCTACTAATAAAAGAAATGATGGTAGCATATGCGGCCATACATGACGTTTCAACCTCTGCCACTTACTCCCGCCGAGCACAGTGGCCGCCAACATAAATTCTTCATTCTTAATACGTTTTACTTCTTGCGCTACATACAACATAACAGTTGGTACAGCAAGACACGCAAGAACCACTACTTGAAACGTAACTCGCAAATGAAACGGAGCAGCCTCCTCTCCACTTTCAAACATTAAAACTTCATGTAACATAAAATAGGAAATCATAATCATCGGTACAATGCTAAACGGATCAAAAAAAGATGAGATAACTGAAAATGAGCGTTTACTGTACATACCAAGCAATAAACCAATAGTTCCGCCAATTACTACACGTAAAATTGCGATAACGATACTAGCACCAACTGTCCATTTCGCTCCTTCTATTATTAACTGAAAAAGGTCGCGTCCTTTTTCATCGCTTCCGAACCAAAATTTACTCGATGGTGAAAACGGAGCAGCCTCTAATTCTCCTTTTTCGTTATACATCATCGTTAATTCGCGAATATTCCCGTCAAAAAACACCGTATTTCCAATACTAACAAGCATTAGTACACTCAAAAAAGTAACACCTAGCCAAAATCTCACATCTCTTTTTACAACTTGCCACATGTTACACACGCTCCTTTATAACATTTTTTAAAAGCGTATGTAATATACGAAATAGTATAAAAAGCGGTACGTATAATATAACTAAACTCACTGTAAATATTTCTAATTTGGAATTTTCTTTTACAAAAACAAACATGCCGTACGTATTAAATAGCCATTCAATAATATATAAATTTGATAACATAAATAAAATATTTGTTTTTGCATAATAGACTGTTGTTAACAAAACGTTTCTTGAAATATGGTGTGTCAAAATATGTCTTAAACTCAGTCCTTTGCTCTTTGCAAATATGCTATAATCTTTCTCTAATTCTTCTCTAAAACGTAATAATAGTAGCTTCATAAATAATAACGTTGTAGGTATAGCAAGGCATATTATTGGTAACATGCGAGCTCTATCCTCACCAAATCCCGCATGTTTCACTGGCATAAATCCTGTTTTTTGAAAGATAATTACTACTAGAAGTTGAGATAGTAAAATTAATAAAATGTCCGGGATACTTTCAAGTGCGACGAAAACTCCATTCCATATACGTTGCTTTGATTGAGAGCGCTGCAATACCCACACAACGATAACATACGCAATGAGTAAAGAAAGGATAAATGCCGAAATAAATACAAACATTGTCTCTACATAATGAATCCATATTTGCGGAAATAACTTTCTTGAGTTCCGAAATCCATAAGTAATTTCACCTGGTTGAAGTAACTTCTCTCCAAGAAACAGAACTGTGTTCCAAAAACCGATCAAATCAATTTGCAATCCCTTAAATAAACGCGGTAACGCACCTAGGCAGATTATACATAAGATTGCAGCTACTAGTTGTAAACAAGTAATCCCACACCATTTAGCAACTCGCATCACCATCACTCTATCCCCTTTACAATTCGGTAGAATATTCAGAAATAAAAAACTACATATGTTACATCTCTTCAGCTATACCCTGCACTTGCTTCTTCCCACTAGGTAAAATAACTTGATATAAACACGTAACCAAAAATAATAAACCAAATAAAATAATAAACAATGTATCTGCACTAATCCATTTCGGGAACAACATTGCTATCGCACCGAGAGATAAAAGCTGGAATCCTGTCGTTAATGGACTAAGTAAACTTTGTACACGTCCCATGAATGACTCTTCTACAATTTCATACATCCAGCCCATTATTGCAACATTAATAAATGGTAAAAAGAAAGTCGCAAAAGCGATACATACATAAAAAGACCATACGTGATTTACAAAGTAACACATACCGAAGAAGACTCCTGAGCCTGCCATACCAAAAACAATAATAGATTTTGGTGCATATTTCTTACCTATACTTGTTGCTACTATACTTCCAATTAGTAATGAAATCCCTCCAACTACACCGCCCACCATTGCTAAACTTTCATACGTTGCTGGTGCTAATTTGTATTTTAATATGTAAGTAGTGGATACGCTTAAAATACCGTTTAATAGTCCAAATACGATAAATCCTAAAAGTAATTTTTTTAAAGTTTCATTTTGATATATATACTTGATCCCTTCTTGAAACTCTGTTATTAACATCTTCAAATTAACTTCTTTCCATTTTGTTCTACCATTTGGTAAACGAACTTTTTCTGGAATGGAGATCGTTTGAATCAAAATACCACTCATAATAAAGGTGAGCGTATTTACTAAAATGCTTCCGTAAATTCCAAAAGTCCAATACACCATCGTTGCAATTCCTACACCAAACAAAGCATACAAACTATTTACCATTTGATTCATACCCGCCGCTACACCATATTGGTCTGATTCAACTACCCCCTGTATCATCGACTGTTCTGATGGAGAGAAAAATTGTATACATGCATTTTCCAAAAATAAAAATATGAAGACGAGTATAATCATCCCGTAATAAAGCGAAATTAGAATTCCAATATTACAAAGCGAACAACATATATTACTTACCGTACAAATACGCTGTCTATCAAAACGATCCACTACTGTCCCTACTAATAGAAAAAAGATTAATGCAGGTAATGCAATCATAATTTGCGTCATCGTTGCGTAAACTGGTTGTTTTCCGTATTGATTTAACAAATAAAACATTAAAGAAATTCCAGCAATCATAGAACCAAGTCGCTCTAAAATATTTGCTAGAAAAAAACGTGCGTACACTTTGTTGCGAAATAACTGTAGCATTTCTTTCATACGTAATATCCTTTCTCTCGACAAAATAGTATTATTTCAGTCATTTCTCGGAAGTCTTGTTATATTTTTCGACTATTATCCAATCTTTTCCTTCTTTATAAAGAACATCCTATTAAAAAAGCCCTTGTTTTCATACAAGGACTTTTCCATTAAACTATTTTATTTCGCTACTTCTTCTTTCGGCATTACCATACCTTTATAAAGTTGGACGGTAATCCAGTAATAGATGAAATAAATGACTAAGAAAATCCCTATTGGCACCCACACCTTTACAAACGGGTCAACTAATATAAAGCTAAATAAGTTAAGCCCTACTAACACGTGGGAAATTCCAATAATCGCTGGGAAGATAAATAAATATGAAATTTCTTTATATATACTTTTTGTTAACATACTACGTCTCACACCGATTTTTCTTAACATTTCATAACGGCGTACGTCACGAGAAGCACCCGTTAATATTTTAAACATAAGAGAACTTGCCATCATTGCTAAAAAGGCAATTCCGAGGAAAAATCCCATAAACATTGTCCCACTCATGAAACTGTTCATAAATTGATAAATTGTCATTTTCGTAAATAAGTCTACTTTTGTACCTGTTGTTTTTTCAATTTGTTCTTTTTGTCTCTTATCTATTTCGATTAACAACGGTTTATATTTTTTCATATCATCTACTTTTGCTAATGTTACAGTGTGTTCTGTTCCTTGAATTCCTTTATAGTGTTCTTCATCTGCAATCCTTACAGGTTTTCCATTAAATTGATTATGTGTAATTTGTATTTCTCTTACAACTGCATCTTCCCAATCTTTTGGCATACGAGGAAGCTTATTCGCTGCTTCAGGAGCTTCTAAAGCAGAATAGACAGGTTCAGTTAAAGGTTCAGCCACACGTTTACGAGCAGGCTCTTTTAAAGTTTTTGTATCAAAGTGATCTGAAACAAGTGGTGGTTTAGCAGTTAAGTCGTTACGTAAATAATAAACCGCTTCTCCATCTACTTTATACTTGTACTTGCTTTCTTCAACGATTTCCATTTCTTTTAATGAAGCTTTATCTTGTTCATTTGGATCATGAATTACAACATCATATACACGAGAAAAGTCTGTCATAATACCTACATTTTTTTGGAACGCCATACCTGCCGTCATCGCACCTGCGCCTAATGCAATTAACATCGCTACAGTGCCTAATACTCTCGATAAACTAGTTACTCGAAAACGTAACTGTGCATAAGTAAAACTATTTAATCCCGTTTCATTTCGTTTTTTATTCCCCTTAACTTTCATTACAAAAAGTGGGAGTAACGAACTAAAAATGAAATACGTTCCTAATGTCGTAACAATTGTCGCTATTATAAAGCCTAGTTCGGCAAACATTTTTATATTTACCATAAAATAGTAACCTGTACTTACCAGCAATACACCTAGTACTGTCATAATAACTGTGCGAGTTTTACTTTTTTTCACTTCATCTTGTGTTTCATCTTCACGTATTAACTCTAATTCTGTTTTACGTAATAATCGGATACTATTCATTAGACCAGTAATGAAAAATAATATTAAGAAGAAAATAGATGTAACTAATATAGCTGGTGTGTACACAGATGCGTAATTACCTTTTGCTGAAATTTCCATTCCATTCATTAAAAAATTCCCTGCTACACTAGCAAGTAACATCCCTACTAAAATCCCAATAATAATACTGACAATACCCATACCAAAAGTCTCAATAAATAATAAATGTGCTACTTTTTTCTTTTTCGCGCCAAGCATCATGTACATACCAAGTTCTTTTCTTCTTAATGTGAGTAAGAAAGAATTGGCATATATGATGTAAAAAACTGTAATGAAAGCAAGCAATATTGCACCAACCCAGAAGACGAGTCTAATACTACTAATGAGACTATTATCTTTTGTAAATTCACTATTCATCGCCATCGTTTGGAACATGTAGAAGATACTAATACTAATAACGAGACCAATAAGTAAAACCATATAATCTTTTAACATCTTTTTCATACTATGACGTGATAATTTGAATAACATATAGTCCCGCCCCCTTACTTAGACTCAGTTGCTGAGCCCATATGAGCAAGCACACCTAAAATGTCCTGATAGAAACTTTCTCGTGTTCCTTGACGCTTTAATTCTTTATAAAGAAGACCATCTTGAATGAATAAAATACGTTCACAATAACTTGCACTAAATGCATCATGTGTAACCATCAAAATACTTACATTGTGATTTTCATGTAAATCTTGCATCGCTTCTAATAAGCTTTTTGCGTTTTTACTATCAAGTGCCCCAGTCGGTTCATCTGCTAATACGATTGCTGGATTATGTACTAAAGCTCGTGCTGCCGCTGTTCTTTGCTTTTGTCCTCCAGAAACAGCAGTCGGATATTTTGTTAAAATTTCAGTAATCCCTAATTTCTTTGCTACTCCATTTACCTTCCCAGTAATTTCACTTGACGGTACACCTTGCAGAGAAAGTGGTAAAGCGATATTTTCATAAATTGATAAATTCTCTAGTAAGTTAAAATCTTGAAAAATAAATCCTAATTTTTGAGAACGAAAATCTGATAATGCATTACCCTTCATAGAAGTAATATTTGTGCCAGCTATTGTTACACTTCCACCTGTCGCTTGATCAAGTGTACTAATTACATTTAGTAATGTCGTTTTTCCAGATCCAGAAGGACCCATAATCCCTACAAACTCCCCTTCTTTAATACTTAATGAAACACCCCTTAATGCTTTTGACTGATTCTCATTTCTTTTCCCATACGTTTTTTCTACACTTTCTACAGTAACTACATTTGTTGACATCTCTTTCACTCCATCCCTTTTGTATAGAATAAATTTCTCACATATTTCTTATCTTTTTGTCATATAAACCCTTAAATTTTTTAACTTTTCGAACTAAAAAGAAATATGAATTATATCACCCCTTAATATTCTCATCTTTCTATAACCTGTTCATTCGATTTCTCTTACATTTACCTTACAATTTTGTAAGGTAAAAAAGAAAACACACCATTTTGAAGTTGAAGTGAACCAGAAAACGGGACACATATCAAAACACCTAAACCATCTGCCCAATTCGCTTAGCTCTTTCGGCCCATTTCCAAAAGGATATTGTTTTCCTACAGGTTGTTGAAAATAATAAGTTGGATCTGTACGATACCATTTCATCCATGTCTTAATTGGGGAAACATTTTTAATTTCGAGTATTTCCATAATGGTACGATTTGAATAGCCATCCTTTTTCAACTCAATCACTTTCCACTTTACTTCTTCTGGGCAATGTACCCTTCCCTTCAAATAAAAAACACCTCCGTTGAATTTGCATACTTAGTATGCGAATTCAGAAGATGTTTTTTCATGTACCACTATTTGGGTTCACTTCATATATGGGTATCTTTCCTTTATGGAAATTTCTTGAATTACTTATATAAAAGCTAATGGACGAGTATTAATATTTATGAAGTAACTTTTATCTGCTAAGAAAGGAGCATCAGATTTATGAACAACCTTAATTTCCTTTGTGAGCAATTTGCTAAAATTTTTAATGGAAAGAGCAACATAAATCAGGGTGTTTGTTCCGTCTCCTTGCGTCGTAATATTAAAGTGTTTGTTCAAGGACGACCAAGCACCTCTGTGATACCGGTTGGGATATCTTTTGAATCGTTAGATCAAAATGGCAATGCGTTGAACTTAGGGGAAATCGCTATTTTACAAGAAGAAATTCCTTTATTTATACAATCAATTGTTCAACAAGGGATTATTGTTAGCGCCTTACATAATCATTGGTTATATATGAAACCATTGATTATGTATATTCATATCCAATCTGTTGAACCACCATTAAGTTTTGCAAAAAAACTGGCAAATTCCTTTTCTGTTTTAAGTAGTTATCCAATTACTGATAACGGAGGCTAATGTTAAGTAGATCATATTTATTCATTTCTAGATACATTGAATTCCGATAATGAGAATTATGTAAATGAGCTGTCCATATGGGTGGCTTATTATATTTTTTGCTTAGCTTGTTTTTTTCAAAAATGCTGGCGGTACCCCTTCAATAAAGGCTCAGACACAAAAATAGGCCGTGGAGAAGACTTTCTCCACGGTCTGAGAAAAGACTTCTCTTAAGATAGAGAAGTCTTTTTCCTTCATTATTGATTAGAACTAGAAGATTGGGATTTTTTTGCCTCAGCTTGTGCATTCGCTTGTTTCACTGCATGCACATCCGTTTCAGTTGCAAATTCTGTACCATAACTAGCATTCGCACTTTGTGCACCTGAAGCTTGTGCTTTCTTTGCCTCAGCCTGTGCATTCGCTTGTTTTACCGCTTGTACATTTGTTTCAGTTGCGAATTCTGTACCATAGCTAGCATTTGTACTTTGGATGCTAGCACCAGAAGTTGCCTTATTGTAACCTTGTTGTTTTTTGTTCACCTTTCTCACCTCCACAATCAATATTGTAGCCAATCCATTTAAAAGCTATCCTTAATTTTATTTTTAAACTTCCGTATATACGTCACTTTCAATAAGGCCTTCTGGACCTTTAGGCGTATATTTAAATGTTTTGCCTACGCGGTTTAAATATTCAATACTTCGACAAATTTTTCATCGACTTACTAAAATAGTAGTCTATTTACACGTCTATCAAATAAAAAAGTTGGCAATTACTAAAGCAAAAAAAGCTCTTTCTTTTTGCTCATTCATTTTCAGGTTCAGTTCATTATATTTTCTACTTTGTCTTTATATACAACATATTCTTTTCCATCCACTACTGCTACCACCGCAAATTCATCTTTTAGATTAAATGAAAGCCAGTCAGCCCACATGCTTGTATTTGGTCCTCCACCCCACATATTATGAACCGTGTTTTTAGTTAAATTCATAACTTTATAAGACGCATTTGGTGCATTTGATCCGGTCTTTATTTCAAATGTATATGCGTTATGAATTTTTTTATAAAAGTAGGAAACGCTTGATGGACGAAGCTGATTCATAAAATCTTGTTCTTTTTTCTCTGCAATTTTTATCCCTTCTTGTAATGTGACAACATCTGTTCTTATTGTTTTCCAACTATCTTTTGCTGCATTCAAGTTAGGTACTAAGAATTTATATCTATTTTGATCAGCTTTTTGATTAGCTGTATCAATATGTCCCAGTACGCCCGAATATTGAGAGTCTAAATCATCCCATTGCGTGGACATAAAAGTAAGAGCAGTAATAGCACTATCAATCGCACTATGCATATCACTAATATTATGAAACGCAACTCCTACTACACGATTTAATGTTATCTTATAATCTACATTCTGACGTAATTTTGCTAATTCCGGCTCTAGCCAGCCTAACTTACCTCTTGCATCACCTATCATTATCCCACCAGCAATCAATGTTGGGAGAAAGGGGATCTTTACCATGTCTAAGCCCTTAGATTCTATGTCTTTCTGATAGTTTATTTGCCCTAAAAGGTCCTCTAAATGCTTTTGATCATCCTCAACCGCAGCTCCTTGGTTTTTTAAAATAGACTGCAAGGTCTCTTTATGGCTTCCAAATACTCTAACATCTTCTCCAATAGCATTTTTAAATTTAGTTAATTCTTCTATTAATACTTTTGCAGACTTTTGATTTTGTTGAATTCCCCCCCGTAAATCTGTAATCCCTTTTTTTAAAGTATCTCCATTCCCAGTATTGATCGCCTCTACTAATGTTTCATAATGATTTTCAAATTTTGTATCGTATTCAATAATACCTGTCAATGTATCTAAAAGCTGTTTTTTTACTTTCGTATTCCATGAAACTGCATGTGCTCTTGCATTGTTTTGATCTTGTACAATTTTACTAGGTAAATCTGCATACCCATTAATAGTAATTCCTTCAAAACTCACATCCGGATTATTCATTAACAAATAAGAATATTCATTCATAGATTTTACAAATAACCCAGCATCTTGCACAGTTTTTATCATCTGTTCTTCATTTGCTGAAAGAGACATATTTCCATTGTTAGTTTGTTCAATTTCACTTGCAAAAGCTGCTACCGGTGTAACTGCATAAGTTGTTGTCATAGTTAAAAGTGTCGATACAGCGAGTATTTTATAAGGGATTTTTTTCATCATTTTATACTTCTCCTATATAGGTTTTGTTTTTTAATTCTATTCTTCTTTAAAAGCGACATCTTTCAAATTTTTTAAAAATCTGCAATACAGCACGGTTATCTTGGTATCTGGGTACAAATTTTATAAAGACGAAAGGCGAAGTCATTAATGAGACTCCGCCTTTCTGGTGTATAAGGATTTATTAATTGTCGCATTACTATTTAACAACGTAATCATAGATTCTCTATGTTTTAGGTGACTTTGCAACAGAATTAATGTTTCCTTATTTTTGCGGAGTAACAGGCTCCACTTTTAATTCTTTGATTCCTTCTTTTAAAGTGACCGCATCTGTGTGTAATGTTTTCCAACTGTCTTTCGCTGCATTCAAGTTAGGTTTTAAGAATTTAAATTTATTTTGATCCACTTTTTGAGATGCAGTTTCAATATGTCCAAGTACTCCCGAATATTGAGAATCCAAATCATGCCACTGCGTGGACATATAAGTAAGAGAATTAATAGCATCATCAAGCGCCTTATGCATTTCACTAATATTATTGTAAGCAACTCCAACTACACGATTTAATGTTACTTTATAATCTACAGTCTGACGTAATTGTGCTAATAAAGGCTCTAATTTGCCTAAATTATCTCTTGCTACACCCACTATAATACCGCCAATTAACGGTAGGCCCAAAATGGCACCCTTCATTACATCAAACCCATCAGATTCTAATTGTTTATAATAGTTTACTGATTCTAAAACTTCATCTAGACGCTTTTGATCAGCCTCAACATCTACACCTTGGTTTTTTAAAATCGACTGTAAGAGATCTTTATTGCTTCCAAATGCTCTAACATCTTGTCCAATAGAGTCTCTTAATTTAGTTAATTCTTCTATTAATTGTTGTGCATACTTTTGATTTTGTTGAATTTCACCTCGTAAATCTGTAATCCCTTCTTTTAAAGTATCTCCATCTCCTGTATTAATCGCATCTACCATTGTGTCATAATAATTGTCAAATGTTGTATCGTATTCAATAATACCCGTCAATGTATCTAAAAGCTGTTTTTTCACCTTCGTATCCCATGTAACAGCATGTGCCCTTGCATTCTTTTGATCTTGTACAATTCTACCAGGTAAATCTACATATCCATTAATAGTAATCCCTTCAAAGTTCACATCTGGATTTTTAATTAACATATAAGAATAAGCATTCATAGATTTTGCAAATAACCCAGCCTTTTGCAAAGTTTCTTTCATCTTCGCTTCATTTGCTGAAAGAGCCGTATCTCCATTGTTAGTTTGTTCAATTTCACTTGCAAAAGCTGCTACTGGTGAGACTATAGAAGTTGTTGTCATAGTTAAAAGAGCTGATGCAACGATTAGTTTGTACGGGATTTTTTTAATCATTTTATATTCCTCCAATATAGGTTATGATTTTTAAATTCTATTCTTGTTTAAAAGCAATATCTTTCGAAATGAATTCTGCATCTTTATGAATATCATTCCAACTTTGTTTAGCAGCCTTTAAATCATCAGGTATCAACGAGAGTTTATGCTCTTGCATTTGGTCGATATTATCATACAAATCTGTATAATTAGCCCCCATTTTATTCCATTGTTGTTGAATATTCGTTAGAGACAGTATCGCTTGATCCACTGTCTGATACAGATATGCCAAAGTGTCTTTCGCGTTAGTAAGCGAAATAACAGCTTGGCTAGCGAGATCAGCTTTTGTACTTAATTGTCCGATTTTGTTAGAAATTTCGTTATAGGAGTCCATATGCTTAGATGCCGTGACACCAGCTGCTGTTCCTAAACCAATTCCAGCTGCACCAAGAGCTGTAAGGCCACCAACAACAGCCGGTGTTGCTGTACCGCCAGTCACAACAATCACTACCGCTCCTGCAATAGCGCCAATAACTAAAATAACTGCTCCTAATCCACCGCCAATTGACCATGCTAATACATTGTCAAAATGTTCTTTCTGAGTAGAATGTAGCTTCTCAATTTCAGCTTGAAGTTGTGGAATTAGCGCTTGTTGACCCGCTAATAGTGCCGTTAATCCACCTTTTCCATCTGGGCCGCCTACATTATTTTTAAAATCTGTAGAATTTGTATATAGTTTTGCTTTGAAGTCCTGTAACATCTTAATTACTTCTGTAACCTCTTTTGAATTTGTATTAATTGTAGTTATTAAATCATTTATACCCTCTTTTAAGCCTGCCTTATCTTTCTTTTGTACAGTATCTACTAATGTGTCGTAATAATTTTGAAATTGTTCATCGTAATTTACAATATTACGTGCTGTTTTTTGAATCTTTGGTTTCGCTGTATCTAGCCAATAATTAGCATTGATTCGTGACAGTTCCTGATTAAGGTGAATGTTTTTGATTAATTCTCCTCCTTGTGAACCTAAATCAATATTGGATAGATTTACATTCGGTTGTTTAATCATTGTTTTTGCGTATAAATCCATTACAAGAATATGAGATCCTGTTTCAGCCAATGCTTTCTTCAGTCCCTCAGGCCCTAATGTATAATTCTCTACTTTTTGTTCTTGAGCGGTCTTTTCTTGTGCAAATGCATGAATAGTGTTACCGGTAGTAGCAGTTATAACCGTTGCCAGAGTAGCTAAAGTTAACACTTTAAATGGAAATTTTTTCATAACTATTCTCCTTCTCATTCTTTCGCTAGATTCTTATAATCTTTTTAGATTTCCAAAAACATAATATTAAAATTTATAGACCTGTTCTTCAAGGTAACTTATTACATTTTTTAATTGTCTTAATGTATCTTTTTGAGACTGCTGGCTAGTTGTATCAACATTAGTAGATAATTTTGTAATGCTATTTTTTATTAGACCCAAATCTTCCTTATAACGTTTTAGTAGGTCAAGTTCTACATCTACTTGATATGCAAAGGTATGTAAATCATTTTGCATAATAAGAAGCATTGATTTTTGTAAATCTGCTATTTTTAGGTTCTTAGTTAAATCATAAAATTTTTGGTTTTGTGCCTCTAAATCTGCTAAATGTGTTCGCTGTTCTGCTGTTAATTTATTTACTTCAGCGAAAGCACTATATGTTTTCTTAATTTTTTCAGGGTCAATAGCTTTCGTAAGGTCATACTCTTTTGTTTTTGCAACTGCAGCTGCAGCTATTTCAGCTTGTTTGCTTTTCTCAATTGCTTCACGGGCTTCTTTTTTGGCAGCTTCAATCTCTAGAGCAGATTTACCCTTTTCTTTCGCTTCTTGCTCTGCTTTTTTCTCTGCTTCTATAATAGAGTTGTTAATTTCTTTACCTTTGTTATACGCTGCTACTGCAGTTTGAGCAGCAGGTTCAATGATATCTTTTGAAAGGCTATAGACTTCTTTGAATATAACAAACCCTTGTTCATTTAAAGCTCCTGGTAATAATGCTATTTGTTGTAAATCATTTTGAATTGATTTTTGGGTATTTTGTAATTCATTTTTTAGCTGATCTATTTTCCCTGTTCCGTCTGAACTTAGTACACCCTGTGCTTTTGCTACATCCATATCGAGATCTTGAAGTTTTTTATCCAGCTGTAATTTAAGATCTGTTAATTCATTAATCTGTCTTTGTACGTTTTCTTGATTCGTCATAGTCATATCTTGAAGAACCTCAAGTCTATCCAAAAACCCTTCTTTATCTTCTTTATTGTCTACAAACTCTTTTAATGCTGGGTAATAGTTATTAAATTTAGTTACAAACCCTTTACTTTTTGAATTTACTAGAATTAAATGTGGATAAAGTTCTGATGACCATTCCTTCATATCTTGCTTGATTAGGGATTGATTTGTATTTAAAGCTGGGACTTCTGCTAGCTGTACATTAGGGCTCATTAAACCTTGATCAATATATGTTTGGATTAATTTAGATTGTGCACCTAATTTTCGTAATGATGAGGAAATATCCATGCTTTCCTGTTGAGTTTCTGCATGAACGATTGGTGTTGCGAGAGTATTGATAGGAATAGTCGCCCCAGTTACAATTGATGTTATAAAAAATCCTGAAATTATTTTATTTTTCATTCCGTACGCCCCTTTACTATTGTCTATTTACAATCTTACACATACATCTTGAACGACCTAGCGCTAGGCTCTTTTTGTCACATGCTCTAGGAAGGAGAAATCTTTCGGATAGAGTGTTAAACCTCGTTATTATTTACTTCTCATAGAAAGTAAGGATATTCTTTTCTTTTAATTCGAATATTAAATTTTTTGGAAGTAAATAATAAAATTTCATCACCTATATTTGAATTAACTGCCCAATGATAAGTATAATATTTATTTTTCTCTTGAGTTGCTGCTACTGCTAACCCTGCCATGACCTTTTTGATAATAATTTCATAATATCTCTCCTAGTTTTGTCAACAGGGCCCTACAAGATTACAAAAGATGAATTTATACTGTACATTGCTTATACTTTTATTACGGAATAAAATCATTTTTGCTATGTAGAAACTTAAAACACTTTTTTCAAATGCTATACTTTCGAGATTTTAGCCCCTTTTAAAATTAACATAATATTAAGATAATTGATTTCAACATAATGTTACTTGCAACTTTACTGCACATTTATTAGTGCAATCTTCTCCCCCCTTGAGTGGTCATACCATTTACACCTTTATTAAAACATTAAATTTTTAATACGTAAATAGTAGAATTTTGTCGATTACATTCAATAATTTAACTATTAAGTATTAATACGAATGAAAATGTTATACTTATAAAATGATTTTTTAATTTTTTTAAGTAATTATAGCAGTTACAACTTGATATACTTAGTTAAATGGCGTCATTTTTAATATATATAAAATAATTAATATAATTTAATCACACTCTGCATATCGATCCCCTTTATTTAGATATGCATCATTACATATTTCTCCATAGATAAAAACAACAAATAAACAATAAATACAAGACGGATAAATAACAAATAACAACAAATAGAAGACAAATAAGCAACAAATAACAACATTTCTAAAAAACGTGTCGTTATTTGTTATTTTCCGTTATAAGAGATATAACGTAATATTAATATTTAATAAATAATCGATTTGTTATTTAAGTCCCTACATTACAGTACATGTAAATCGATTTGGAAAGTAGCATATTGATTCAAATCGAAAACCACCCGAACTAGCATTGGATCTTTCATTCTCTTCAAAAAAAGTAGCTTTCACTTAAATAATGCATAATAAAAGCCGTAGGAGTATAACCTACGACTTTGTAAAGGAATCTCGATTTACTATAAAATATCCTCTAAAGGTTTATTCTTATGATTTAAACCTCCTGTAAAGCTTTCTGTTCACTTTGTAAGAATGAATCTAGTTTATCTATCAGTCGTCTAATATTTTCATTTTTGGTATACTTACTTGAATCATAGCCTTCATCCGGTTCTAAATAATAAATAAACCCTTTCATATCCTCTGGATAATTAAAATCACTATACAGGTTAGCTACATTCTCTAATAAAGTATCATAATCATTATTTTTTTCTCTCATAGACATTAAAATAGAGTACTTCCATTTTCGTTGCTCAATTTCACTATTCCAATGTATTGCTAAATCCATGACTATGGTTACTATTAATTCAATAGCTTTTTCTTTATCATATTTTCCCCATGTAAGTAAAATGTCCCTCGATTAATATTGGCCCTAGCTGTAATATCCTTAACCGTAATGGAATCAAACCCTTTTTCATTTATTAATTATCACGTATCGCTTCTTTAGTACGAGCTACGCGTAAATCAGCATATACACATTCCACTTTTTACCTCTTTAATTTTTTTAGACATATTTTTATATAATGTTCAGAATACAACAGATCAGCTATTTCTGTTTATTGAACACATAAGATACCCATACTATAATACTTAATACAAATAACCAACACCATGTTGGTTTTTAAAAAACAGGAGGTATAGAAATGAAAAACCAAGTATCACTAGTAGTTGAACATAAATTGAATGACGTAACACCAGAAATGATTGACTGGTGGTGGGATAATATTGATAACCCTGAACGATATAAACTATGGCACCCAGAAGAACATGTTGATTTTAAGTGGTTAATTGACCCTAAAGTACATGGACACGTAGGAGCCATATCAGCTTCAATCGAATCTGCGGGGGATGGACTGGAATTCCCGCTAAGAATTAGATGGGAAGATCCTAAAGATTGCCCTATCAATATCCATTACAGCCATGTTTTAATAGGTTCATGTTTAGATGATGATGACGATGTCATTTCACAAGTAATACATCAATACGAACAATCTGATAACGGTACAGTAATGACCTCTACATTCATTTTCCCAAAAGGATTACCACCATTTATTAATCTAAGTGGTTTATATAAACACAATGTAGAAGAAATGAGTGAGTTCAGCAAATTTTTACCGAAACTTTTTGAAGAAAATTTGTAAGGCAAGTTAACAGCTTTACTTTTAATAAGTGAATAACTAGAAAACAAATCGGCCCCCAACATTTTAGATATGTCTACAATGTTGGGGCCTTTCAATATCAAATCAATCACTTTCCACTTTACTTCATTCGGGTAATGTACTCTTCCCTTCAAATGAAAAACACCTCCGTTGAATTGACATACTTAGTATGCGAATTCAGGAGGTGTTTTTTTCATGTGCCATTATTCGAGTTCACTTCATTATAATGGCGTATTTTCTAATCAATTATTATTTTCTATTCTTTATTTCCTCTTCAATACTTGCCGCAAATACATCTAGCGAAACAACATCCGACTTCTCTTCCCCATATTTTCGTACATTTACAGCTTCGCTTTCCATTTCCTTATCCCCAATAACAAGAACATACGGAACTTTTTGCATTTGTGCTTCTCTAATTTTATACCCCAATTTTTCATCACGTATATCTTGTTCAACACGAATTCCGGCTTGTGCTAATTTATCTGCAATCCTATTTGCATATTGTTCGTGCACTGCATTCGAAACTGGAATTACTTTCACTTGAACTGGTGCCACCCACACTGGGAACGCGCCTCCAAAGTGCTCAATTAATATTGCTAAAAAGCGGTCTAAAGATCCTAAAACTGCTCGGTGAATGACAACTGGTCTTCTCTTTTCATTCTTCTCATCTATATAATTTAAATCGAATTTCTCTGGCATTTGGAAATCAAGCTGAATTGTACCGCACTGGTGACTTCTATTTAAAGCATCTTTAATATGGAAATCAATCTTCGGTCCATAAAATGCGCCGTCACCTTCATTTAGTCGATATTTATAATTCAATGAATGTAATACATTTTCTAATGCGGCTTCTGCTTGCTCCCATAACTTATCATCACCCATTGAATCTTCTGGACGAGTAGACAGCTCTACTTCATACTCAAATCCAAAAGTTTTATATACGTAATCAATTTGCGCCATTACGGATTTAATTTCATCTTCAATTTGTTCTGGTGTTACAAATAAATGAGCATCATCTTGGCAGAAAGTACGAACTCTTAATAATCCGTTTAATGCCCCGCTAAATTCATGTCGATGCACTTGACCGAACTCACACATGCGAATTGGTAATTCACGATAAGAATGCAATTTATTTTTAAACATAAGCATATGTCCTGGGCAGTTCATCGGTTTTAATGCAAAACTTTTATTGTCTACTTCTGAGAAATACATGTTGTCCTTGTAATGCCCCCAGTGTCCTGATTTCTCCCATAATTCTTGGTTCATCATAAACGGAGTGCGTACTTCTTGATAATTGTACTCTTTTTGAATTTCTCTTAAAAATGCTTCTAATTCATTGCGAATAATCTGTCCTTTCGGCAAGTAAAACGGCATTCCTGGAGCCTCTTCTGAAAACATAAATAACTCTAATTCACTACCTAACTTACGATGATTTCTCTTTGCTGCTTCCTCAACAAAATGTAAATATTCTTCTAATTCTTTTTGAGAAGAGAATGCAACACCATAAATACGCTGAAGCACTTGATTGTTACTATCGCCTCGCCAATATGCACCAGAAACATGAGTTAATTGGAAGGCTTTCAAATAGCCTGTTGACGGTAAATGTGGTCCTCTACATAAATCTACAAATTCACCTTGTTTATATAGTGTTACACTTTCCCCATTAGGAATTGCTTCTAAAAGTTCTAATTTCAGGTGATCGTTCATTTCTTTAAACAGTTTTTTTGCCTCTTCTCGCGAGACCTCAACTCTTTCTATTTTTACATTTTCATTTATAATCTTTTTCATTTCTTTTTCGATTTTCGGTAAATCTTCTACGTTTACACTACTCGGAAGATCCATATCATAATAAAATCCATTTTCAATGATTGGTCCTACTCCAAGCTTCACATTACCATAAATTCTTTTCACAGCTTGTGCTAATATATGTGCAGCAGAATGTCTTGCAATTTTTACCCCTTCATCTGAATCCATAGTAATGATTTCTACTTCCGCATTTTCTTCAATATTTCGGCGTAAATCAAAAGACTGATCATTAACTTTTCCTGCAACTGCTTTCTTTTTTAAACTACTGCTAATCGAACTAGCAACTCCTTCTAAAGTAATGCCTTTCACAAATTCTTTAACGCTACCATCTGGAAATTTAATTTCAATCATCTGTTCTTTCATTTTTCATCTCTCCATTTCATAATAAAAAGCACACTCATCCCTAAAATAGGGACGAGCGTGCTTATACCCGTGGTTCCACCCAGATTCCCATCACAATATGCAATGGCTTCTTTTACGGTAACGTCGTTTACACGGCACTAGATACTTAATTTCCCCAGTGCAGCTCTAAGGTGGTAAGTTATTTTTCTACGTTAGGAAGTTCTCAGCTTTCCTTCCTTCTCTGTATAACCGGGTAAAATAACTCGTGTCCTTTTCTTCGCTTATTATGAAATTGAATGCAAAAAAGCATATTCATCCCTAAAATAGGGACGAATATGCTTATATCCGTGGTTCCACCCAGATTCCCATCACAAAATGCAATGGCTTCCTTTGCGATAACGTCGCATACACGGCACTAGATACTTAGTTTCCCTAGTGCAGCTCTAAGGTGGTAAGTTATTTTTCTGCGTTAGGAAGTTCTCAGCTTTCCTTCCCTCTCTGTATAACCGGGTAAAATAACTCGTGTCCTTTTCTTTGCTTTTAAAAGTACATCCATTAATTGTTATTTACTATATCTTATTCATTTTATTTTTGCAAGTGTTTAAAAAAGATATTTTATTTAATAAAAAAAGAAACCAAAAATAAATTTTTGATTTCCCCTTCTCAATTTTACCAATCTTGTGGTTCGTAATTTAAGTCTGAAAATAGACGTCTTTTCTCTTTCTTCGATAAATCTCTCCACTGCCCAACTGGTAAATTATTCAATTCTATATTCATAATTCTCGTACGTTTTAACGTGTAAACTTGATAACCTAAAGCTTCACACATACGGCGAATTTGACGATTCAACCCTTGTGTTAAAATAATTTGGAACTCATATTTTGATAACTGTGTTACTTCACAAGGAAGTGTTTTTGTTCCTAAAATTTTAACACCCGCTGCCATTTTCTCTAAGAAATCAGGTGTAATCGGCTTATCTACTGAAACGATATATTCTTTCTCATGCTTGTTTTCAGCACGTAAAATCTCATTAACTATATCGCCATCATTCGTTAATAAAATTAAACCATCTGAGTCTTTATCGAGACGTCCAATATGACTAATTCGTAAAGGATGATTCACTAAATCGATAATATTACCTTTTACTGCTTTTTCACTTGTACATGTAATACCTACTGGTTTATTTAAAGCGATATACACATGGTCTCGAGCAATACGAAGTTGCTCTCCATTTACTCGTACGTCATCACCTGGATTTACTTGGTCACCAATTTTTGCAACCTTACCATTAATAATTACTTTTCTTTCGTTAATTAACTTATCTGCTCCACGTCGAGACGCTTTTCCAGCTTCACTAATAAATTTATTGATACGCAAGTTAGGCACATCCTTTTCATAAAAAATTTCAAGCTCACACTGCTTCTACCGTACAATACAAAAGGGTAAGCCTCCTATTATAACTTAAATATATTAACATGAAAGGGTATATGACGTCTTCACTTAATTACATGTTTACACGAAAATAATTGGTCTTCTTTTCCTTTTCACCTCAAACTGTTTAGCAGTCCATAGATTAACCCTTGAATATATCATCATTTATTTACTTTTTTCATAGATAATATACCGATATAAGTTTGATTAATGATGCCTAAATAACTCACAATATGTGAAAAACAAAAAAGAATCCTTTTGAAAATAATCAAAATGGATCCTTCTTCAGCTAAAATTGTGCTAGCTTTTATACAAAAGGGTTTTTAATAATTATAACCTTTAATTGAAAACATCATTCAATATCGTTCAACAAACAAGATAATTTCGAAATCCCCTAATTTTTTACGCTTCAATATTTTCTTCACATACTCCAAAAAGAAGCCCTTGATTATCTATACAATAAGCAAAGTAACCCATATTAGGAATAGCGGTTTTAGGTACAACTACTTGTCCACCATTTTCAATGACTTTATTTATGTACTCATCAACTGAAGGTACTTCAATCGAATTAGTCGTTCTAGTAGCACCATCAGGTGATTTCATTAATCCACCATCGATACCAGGTCGATTGCTTTCACCCGTTATAATGAACCAATAGTCATGTGGCCCAGGCATTTTTTCAAACTTCCATCCAAAACTATTTGTATAAAATTGAATAGCTTCTTCAGGGTTTGGGACTTGCAATTCAAATCTTAAAACTTTACTCATTTAAATACCCCCTCTTATTCTTGTACAAAGCAATTATACAAGAACAAACGTTCTTAATCAATTTTTTCGAAACTAGCTACTCTAATAAATTCTAACTTTATTTAGAAGTGGCAACAGACCATTCTTCCTTCCGAATAACTCTCTTCCCATTTATATTTTCAACATAATCATTTACATTTGCTAACTGATATAACGCAGGAAAAATTTCTTTCATATAACGTTCATGTGCTATTTCATCTTGCCAATACGTTAATACTATGTAACGATTTTCAGTCTTTAAAGACTTCCCTACAACTCCACCTAATATCCCTTTTGCATTTTCCATTCCTTTATTCCAAATTGTTTCTTGCGCATGTAAAAAGTATTTTTCTTTCCCTTCCCCCACATCGCAAATTGCAACTCTTACAAATGAACCTTGTGCAATTACGTCTTTCAAAGAAATTTCTGTTATATCATAAAACGTTTGAAACATTTCAATATTGCAGGAAGTATATGTGCCTTCTTGATTACTATTAAAAAAAATTGTATCATGGGCGTCATTCATGAATGATTGATATGCATTTCTATCTTTCCATAAAGTATACACACATGCTTCATCTTCATTCCACCCACCAAATTGTCCATAGAATCCGTCTAAATACTGTAAATCACGCCATTTTTCTTGCGCATCAGAAAACAATTCCCTTTTCTCTTCTTCCACCTTGCAAAATATTGTTTTTAATAGCATTTCTATTCCCCCTTATGATATGATACGATCCATTTCCCACTTGCAATACTTTCTACTTTTCCGCCTACACTAACATTAATTTTACTCGCTACTTTTTCAGCTTGTATATGTATTAAAGAAGGCCTGTTTATTTCATATCCTTGTTCAACACGCATATCTACCTTTTCTGTTCCAAAATAACGATATTTTAGAAGATACGCTGCTAAACATTCGTTTGAGCTTCCTGTTGCCGTATCCTCTGGGATTCCATAGTAATCTGCAAAATTCATTTCTTTTGCTACTGTCTGCATTTCCTCACTGGAAACTTCCTGATTTTCCATAAACACTGCAAGTTGATTCCCTGTATACTTACCTCGTGAGAAGACATCTACAATATAAAAATCCAAATCCCTCACTCATCTACTTTACTTCAATACCTTTTGTTTACATAATAAAATTATGATGAATTAAAAACGGATATTCTTCAAATAATCCACCGCTCTTTCTATCAACCAATTACCAAAGGTATCTAAAAACGATAAAATTTCTTCTATATCTTTTATAGGCTCAATTACATATTGTAATGCCTTCCTCATATTCTTTTTTTGCTCGGAAAAATGCTTACTAAATAGTGCATACGCTGGGTATAAGTCCCTGGAATAAAGCCCTTCTCTATCAATTGTTAATGCTAGACCGGCTCTGATTATTATTTTCATAATCCACCGACAGCAATCCTCTATATCATCCTCGTCTTGATTATGAATTAACTCTTTGTGTGCTTGTTCAATTTGTTTCCGCAAATGAATGAGATGTTCATACGCTATCTCCTGACTTACTTTATATTTAGGTAAAAATAATTTTACGTCTTCACCCAATATACACACACTATGTGTTTGAATCATAAATCCTATAAAAGAAAAATCCTCTGAGTTTATTACTTCTTTTTCACTATAAAAACTTAACTCCACTCCTGATATACAAGTAAACTGCTGTGTAATTTGGACTTCTAGCTTCTTTCTCCAGCTTAAGTTTATTGCCTTAGGGTCCTTTTGAACTAAAATAATCATATCTACGTCTGCAATACCTTCTATTCCAATCCCTCTTGGAATAGAACCTCTTATATAAACACTATGCAAATCATCCCGTAACAATTGACAACAAGTATCCTTTATTTCTTGTATTACCTCCCAAAACACAGGCTGAATTTTATTCAAATGTGCATCGTTTATAATAAATCCTTGATCATCCACAGGACAAAAACGCCCTATTTTTTTTATTCTTGGCAATTTATCAACTCATTCCCCTTCAAAATATTGTTTTACTCCCCATATTACATATATTATAATTCGAATAATTCAGAATTAAAAACAAAAAAATAGGACGTAAACACTCCTATAGGGTCGTTTACGTTCTATCTCTTTTATCATCATTCATTTTTCAAATACATAATAACTATTCTGTTCGGAATCATGTGATACAGTTATAACTTCATTATCCTGGTAAATATGTATTTCTGACATTGATATCAGAAATCCTTAAGCTACAGTAACTACAATAAAACTTACTAAAATAACTAATAGATATGTTAGTATTCGTAGGAGTGCACCACTTCAAGTTTAGATAAGTAACAGATAGTTCAAGATACTACGTTTAAATTGATAATCTACATAAAATCAGCATCCTTCAAATTATTCCGCATATCTTTCCATATGCTGTCTATATAACTTCCACCCATCCATTTCTTTCTTAAAAACTTCCATCGCTAAAACAGATGCTATTTTTTTATCCTGCAAATAAAACTCTACAATAGCAGATAATATCAGTTCGTTCTCCATTCTTAAACTATGTGTTAAGTCTTTATATTTCCAATAAGGATTTTGTCCTTCATAACTTTTTAATGTTTCAATATTATCTTCTTTATATGTATCGCCTCGGTATACCTCATAGTCTCTATCACTGTAATACCCAAAGTAACCTATAAAATCATTTGATACCCAACTATTTATTTTTTCAATATTACCAGCATTTAAATCTTTACGATATTCCTCTACCGCATGTAAAGCTTCGTTCCTCATAGAATATATCTCCTTATATTTTCTTATATCATTTTTATATTCTCTTCTATATAAAATTCCCCTTCATAATATCGTTCAAACTTCAATTTTTAATATATAAAAAGCCATAAACAAATTAGGAAAGCCTCATTGTTTATGGCTCATTCTATTTACTTTTCAAATAAATAATAAGTAATCTCTCCCGGATAATGTAATACAATTACTTTCCGACCCCCTTTTTTAAAACTAACAGTATGTCCGTTTTCCCCTAAGTTCTCCCATCCGGTTGCCTCCGTAATAGGCATAACACTTATATATTGATAATTCCCTTCATTATCATCATTAACATGTATTGCTGACATTGGTATTGGAAAATCTTCAATTTTGGATTCTTTGTTCATATATATGAGTGCAAGTAAACCAACTAATAACATAGCTGTTGAAATATTTGAAACTAGTTTTTTTCTGTTCATTTCCACTAAAAATCCCCTTTTCTCACATATTACTTTCAACATTTTACCTATTTTAATTATTTACGTATATAAAAATTGTAATTCAAACCACTACTGCTTATATTCTCTACCTTCAATAACATTATTGTTGCATATTGTAATTATAAGTTTCTTATTTTTGGAGGCGTTGCACATTGAAGAAATTGTTTTTTAATAAATGGATGGTTGTAATTTCTATTTTTATCATTTCCATTACCATTTTCTACACAATTAAAGATAAAAATAATAACAAAAAAGTAACCATAGAAACAGTTGATACAAAAGCATTCAAAACTAAATTACAACCTAAAATTAAGGAATTGACTACTAATTATAATGACATTATCGAAAAAGATTGTTTGCCTGCCTGGGAAGAGATTAACACGAACGGAGATTCAGTGGATAGCAATAAACTATTAATTACAATGAGTGCAGTTTCCAAACAATATGAAACAATTATGAACGAAATAGACACGATAAAAATCGAAGAAAACATAACGGATATACATATACAAAAACAACTAATCCAATTCAGAACTCAGTTTAAATCCGCATCAAATTACATGAAAAATGCAGCAGATTTAATTATTGATAAATACAATAATTCTACTCCAACCAATGAAATAATTGAAAATACAAAACAGGCTTTAGGGCTTGCCGATCAACATATTGTCATTGCTTTATCTACTTTAAATGAAGTTAAGGATAAATTAGGAATTTCTAAAAAATAAAACTGTTTACTATTTCAAAATAAAAAATGATTGCATTTCACTAATTGTATATCTATAATGTTTTTATTGATTCTATACACAATCAATGCGTTTAAGTTTTGAATTTTATAATTCGGATGAACCATTCAGGAGAAGGTCTATTGATCTACCGACGGGGCAAAAAGTTGTAATACCAACTTTGAAACTCTCAGGTCTTGGTTACAAGTAGAACTGCATGGGGACGAATCTCTGGAGAGACTCCCTCTCGCTTTTAATAGCGCGGAGGAAAAAGAGCGCCGAAGGAGCAAATCCGCTAATCTAGCGGATAATCTCTCAGGTAAAAAGGACAGAGACAAGCGAAAGAAAATGCCGATTTGTATCGGTTTATTTTTCTATTCCTTGTTTCTCCAGAGACCATTTCATTTCCTTGAAGTGGTTTTTATTTTTTCTAAAAAAGGAGAATACAGATGGAGACAGTAAGTAAAGTATTAGAACAAATTAATCAGTATGTGTGGGGGTTACCAACTTTGTTGCTACTCGTTGGAACTGGTATCATTCTCACAGTGCGCTTAAAAGGTTTACAGTTTAGTAAACTAATATACGCTCACAAACTAGCTTTTAAAAAATCAGAGGATACATCATCTTCTGGAGATATTAGTCACTTTCAAGCACTGATGACAGCTATGGCTGCAACGATTGGTATGGGAAATATAGCGGGTGTCGCAACTGCTGTAACAATTGGTGGACCCGGCGCAATCTTTTGGATGTGGATTACTGCTTTATTCGGAATGGCAACAAAGTATGCCGAAGCAATCCTTGCGGTGAAATACCGTGTTAGTAATGAAAATGGTGAATACTCCGGTGGACCAATGTATTATTTAGAACGTGGTTTAGGGAAAAAGTGGCTGGCTGTTTTATTCGCTATATTCGGCACAGCTGCATCTTTCGGTATCGGTAATATGGTGCAATCTAATTCAGTTGCAGAGGCAATGCGAATCAACTTCTCTTTCCCCCCTGCTTTAACTGGTATATTCATGTCATTTTTAATCGCTATTGTTATTTTAGGCGGTGTAAAAAAAATCGGGAAAGTGACGGGATTTATCGTTCCTATTAAAGCTTTCTTTTATATAATTGCTGGTCTTATTATTATTTTCTATCACTTTGATCAAATTCCAGAAGCATTTTCACTTATTTTTTCTGGTGCATTTCAAGGTACAGCAGCCGCTGGTGGTTTTATTGGAGCGACAGTTGCATCAGCTATTCAAATAGGAATGGCGCGTGGTGTATTTGCGAACGAAGCTGGTTTAGGTAGTGCTCCTATTGCAGCGGCTGCAGCAAAAACAGATTCACCTGCAAAACAAGCTTTAGTTTCTATGACTGGTACTTTTCTTGATACATTTATCGTCTGTACAATTACAGGACTTGTATTAATTACAACAGGTGCATGGAAATCTGGTAAAACCGGAGTTGAAGCTACAACATTAGCATTCCAATCCGTATTCGGTACTGCTGGTAGTATGATTCTCGGTATCGCCATTATATTATTCGCCTACTCTACTATTTTAGGATGGTCGTATTACGGTGAGAAGTGTGTAGCTTATTTATTTGGACAAGGTGCTGTACGATATTATAAAGCAATCTTTATCGTTATGATTGCTATTGGAGCTAATTTAAAGTTAGGTGTTGTATGGACATTTGCCGATATCGCGAATGGGCTTATGGCGATTCCAAACTTAATTGGTCTAATTGGATTAAGTGGTGTAGTTGTCGCTGAAACAAATCGGTTTTTACAAGCAGAGAAATTAAAAAAACACAATAAAAAACAGGCAAGTTAATGTTTGCTTGAAATAAAATCAGTTCAAATTTCATTACAAATATCGATTGTATATAGAATAAACCCACACATTTTGAAAAATGATTGTTCAAAATATGTGGGTTTTAATTATTGTCCACTTAAACAAACACAACTGTTAGTTTAAGAATATCCCTTCATGATTAACATAAATAACACTTTCTTTAAACAGTATAACTTTATTTTAAAGTCACAGTTAATCTATCAAAAAAGGAATGACTCATATATAATGAGCATTTTTTTTTCAAACTATATTACTCCCCATCCTTCTGAACCATATGTAAATAAAGTACAAAATCCATCATAGTTGACGAAGCATCGCTGTTATATTCCCTCTATGATATGTACAATGATTTACGACGTGTGGTACTAGCTCTAAAATTGAAGTTTCTAATTTCCCTACATAAGGGTTCTCAATAGCAAATACAGCATTTACTTCTTTTAGTGTATTTAGAAATTCTTTATACTGATTTGCCATATTTATAAACATTTTTTCTAATTCATGTAACGACTTGTTTTTGTAGTTTTTCACGATTTTGTATTGCCTCAATCATACTTTTACCATGTAATATGTGTAAACATACGTGATCGGTAATATAAATATGTAAAAAAGTATCCTTAATTGAGGGGAATACACTCTGTATCTGTTCATTAAAAATTGTCTCATAGTTTGGTAACTCTTTTAGTCGGTTGAATAATCGTGTATTAGCTCAAGCATGGTAATTAAACTGTTTTAACATGTAATCTTTCAATCTAAATCGTCTCCTTATTGTATGAAACGAATGTTTTGCTTCTTCATTTCCGATTCTCTATCAGCTTTTACAATCCCTTTTTCATTCATTTCATGTTTATTTATAGTTTTATATTTTACATACGTATAAAATTCCGCTTTAAATGGAAACGGTGTAATTTGAATTGTTTCTTCATCCACCCATTCAGCTTGAATAGGCTTCTCCCCCTTACTATTAAACATTTCTGTTCCTTCAAAACCATCTTTAAATAAATCAATTTCATCTTTCTTTTTTACACCAGGTTTATTCATACATACATATAAAGAAAGTTCATCACACAACTTTAATAATCTATAATGTTTATCGAACATCGCATATCGTTCATTTGTTAGCGTTTTCAAAATTCTTTTTTGTCGTTCTAATTCATGTTTATAAAAAGACATCATCTCTTCATCTTCCTCATTTAATGGAAATGATAAAAAGTGCTTACTACAAAGTAGCGCCCCGTATGGATTAGAATCTTCAATTTCATTCAAACCAATCGTATAAAAAACAAAGCGTAATGAACTTGGACAATCCATAAATGTATATGGAATATTTTTAGCATCATTCAAAATTGGTACTTTATCAAGCTCTATCCATCCTCTGTCATGCTCATATATTGCATCAACTGTTTCTTTTAAATATGTTTTACCTTCAAAAAATTCTTCTTTTATATGCTTTGCAATCTCTCCAGCTAAAAAACCATGATCATGTTGACGAATTAATATACTTTGTTTCTCATTCTTTTCACGAAAAATCATCTGTATACTCCCCCTCATCTTCATATTATAGCTTGTCGTATGCATCAATTCTTAATAAATCCCTTTTAATTTGCAGGGATTCAGTTTCTTTCAACGAAATTAACATTAATATACAGCATTCTTTCTAATCACAAAGTTAGCCTTATCTTTACTATCCATTATACTAAAACATTCTTTCTAAAAAATTTTTATGAGGTGAAAACATGAATAAAACAGAATTAATTAAAAATGTGGCACAATCAGCTGATATATCTCAAAAGGACGCTTCTGCAGCTGTACAATCTGTATTTGACTCAATTGCCACTGCATTACAATCTGGCGATAAAGTTCAACTGATTGGCTTTGGAACTTTTGAAGTGCGTGAAAGATCTGCTCGCACAGGTCGTAACCCGCAAACTGGAGAAGAAATTCAGATTGCAGCTGGTAAAGTTCCAGCATTTAAAGCAGGTAAAGAATTAAAAGAAGCTGTTAAATAAACAAGAAACCAGCCTATAAAATGGCTGGTTTTTTTGTTTATTTCTTATTTAAGTACTTCCTTTATATTCTCTGCATGATAAACTTCACAAATATAAAATATACATTTGCAATTACTTACAATTTGATATTTTCTAGTTGGATACACATTTGCCGCTACCGAGCATCCATCAAACAACTCGATAATATTTCCAGAAGGCTGATACCCTTCGTATAATACGTTTCTTCTTACTTCCATCTTTTCTATAAGCTTTTCAACTGGAATATTTTCACTCTCTAATTCACTCTTTATCGTGTCCGGTAAAAACGAAGTGTCCGCAAAAATTAGATTTTCAGATAACACCTTGCCTTTATAACTAACATTAGATACACGATAAAGAAATGTTCCGTTTTTATCAAAGAAATTCTTTGCTTCTTTCGGAATGTACTGCCTATCCATTACTTCTTGTTCTAGAACATCAAATTGAACTGTATCATTCAAAAGCTTTTCTAAAGCAAGAATAGATGATGTATCTCTAGAAAATAAAATATTTTTAATTGCTTGTACATTATAAGTTAATTCACTTTTTCTATTTTCCGCCACTAACATGAGGAACACCTCTTCTATAAAATATTTTATTAAATTGATTTATAATTTAATAGCGATACCGCGTCTAACTGCTTAATTTCAGCTACTTCTTTACTAAATATTGCAATGGAAGCCATATAATCTAAACTAGGTCTTACATCTTTCATCCTTGTATTTTCTGCTAACTCTTGTCTATCCTTAAAAACCAACAATTTAGGAGGATCATTTGGAGCTGATACAGTAATTTCTACTGGTGGAATCAATAGCCCTTCACCTGTCGCTTTCAGCACTGCCTCTTTTCGAGTCCAATATGTTAAAAATCCTTCTAGTCGCTGCTCATTAGGTAATTTCATAACTTGTGCTATTTCAATGTCTGTTAATACGCCCTCTGCCATTTTCATCACGTCTACATTTGGATTCATTTGTTCAATATCAACGCCGACAGATGCAGATTTTGTAAATGCAACGACAACCCACTCACCCGAATGTGAAACTGATAATTGTGGCATACCTTCTGGTAATTGCGGCCTACCATGTTGTAACTTACATACTGGGCACATTCGATCAATCGGCACTTGAACTGGTGACATGGAAAGTATCTTTCCAAGGACTATTCTACTAATTACGCAACCTATTATAAAACGTGCACGATCTGCCGAATGATGATATGAATTTGCTTTCTCTCTCTCTACATCATTTAGTAAATTGTAATGCCATGATTGTAAATCTGAAATTCTCGCCCACCATATTTGACAATCATTCTCATTCAAAGTTGGTATAGAATCTACAACTTTACTTTCTATCATGTAAACTCTCTCCTTTTAAATGCCAATATCACTTTATTTCAAAAGAGTATTAACATGCTACAACTTATTCATTTACAACTTCTTTCTCTTTTTGTAATACAGATAACGGCTTTTTATTCTTCTTTGACATTACTTCTTTATCAGAAATACGTAAAGAAAATAGTAATGCTAGAAGTAAAAATATTGCCGATCCAATTAATGCTGCTTGATATGGCAAGAAATCGGCTGGAGCATCATTTTGTACACTATTACTTCCAAATCCAGATAGTATACTAGCTAAAACAGCAACTCCTATTGCAGATCCTAATCGATTTTGCACATTGAATATAGTAGTTGCTCTCCCCATAGAAGGTGGTGTGATATTGTTAAATGCAGAAAATTGAACTGCACCGACAGATTGACCTAAGAAAATACCTATGCCAAACAATAGTGCCCGTATTTGCCATGGATTCGTATCGTGATTTACAAAACTTAATAAAACAAATATAACCGCTGTACTTATTAATCCAATTGAGATTACCTTTCGGGCTCCTAATTTCTTATATGACCATGGCGTAATCTGTGAAGAAATCATTAATCCAATCGCCTCTGGGAATGTCGTAAGACCTGATTCCAGCGCGGAAACTCCGATTACATTTTGATACATAAGCGGAAAAACAAATAACATTCCTAGTAAACCAGCAGATGAAAACAAGGATATGAGACTCATTTTTCTAAAAACTGGTTCTTTTAATAAGCGTAAATCTAACATCGGTTGCTTTACTTTCAGTTCTACGATTATAAACAATGTAATGAATACACCCCCAGCTACCCCAGTACTCATAATTTCTGGAGAAATCCACCCTTTTGATGGTCCTTGGCTGAGTGCATATATGAGCATCGCAAATCCTGGTGCTGATAAAATAAAGCCGAGCGAATCAAAGCAACCAGCTGATTTTTCAACATGCTCTGCTAAAAATAGAAGTCCAAAGAGCAATGCAACGATTCCAAACGGTAGATTAATATAAAATGCCCAACGCCAAGACATTTGATCTACAAAGAAACCACCGATGATAGGACCAATTGCTGGTGCTACAGCAATTGGAAGTACAATGAACCGGGAAATCTTCGGTCTTTCCTCTGGTGAAAATGTTCGGAATAACATCGCCATTCCGACCGGTGTTAAAAGCCCTCCACCAGCACCTTGAATGATACGGAAAATATTTAATGAAGTAATATCGTTAGCCATTCCGCATAAAGCAGAGGCAATTGTAAATACGAAAAGAGCAATTAAAAATACTCTTTTCGTACCAAAGCGATCTCCTAACCAACCAGAAATCGGAAGGAAAACAGCTAAACTAACTAAATACCCAACATTTACTGTTCCCATTGCAGATGCGGGCACTTGCAGTTCTTTGCTTATCGTTTGCAGTGCTACATTCACAATCGTTGCATCCATCGCAGCCATAAACATCGCTGTTATATAAACGATGCTTACAACTACTTTTGGATTTATTTTTGCTTTCATTATCGTTTTCCTACTAATGTTTTTTCGCTAACTTGATTACTTTTTGGATTCAAATCTTTCCAGTTACATTCAACATATTCTAAGCAAACTTGTCTGCTAGCTTCTTCATGTACGACATTCCATCCAATAGGTACATCGAGAAAGGCTGGCCAGAGAGAATACTGGCCCTCCTCATTCATTAATACTTTATATGTGTAATTATCATTTTCAAATGGATTCGTCATACTCTACTTACCCCTTTCTTATTCTGCAAATATTTCGCTAGCACTTGTCCAATTTCTGTAAGCGGCCCTGGCTGACATAAATCCTTATGTCTACAATTAATATCATATTGCACGATATCTCCATCTAAATAATTTAGCCATGTATTTGGAGAAATAGGATCAAACCAGTCTGGTATAACAGTAGATCTAAAGAATAAAATATCCCCGTTATAAACTTTCGGTACGTATTTTCCTAACAACCCTACCGAATTTACATATGTTTCTTTCAAGTTCAAAATAGTCTCTTCTTCAAGACTTGCTAATGCACTTCCATCTTTACGAAGTATTGCAACCGCACTTTCCAGAGTAAGTGGTTTACCCTCCATGTTATCTGGATCATATCCACCTAAAGCAAGTAATGCGATTAACGCTTCTTCTTCAGTAGGCGCTTCCGTATTCGGTAAGAAGTGACCAGGATAAGAATCGAGCATAACGAGTAATTCTACTTCTTCTCCTTCATTTTGTAGTTGCGCCGCCATTGCATGAACAACATTTCCTCCAAGCGACCAACCAAGCAAACGATATGGTCCGTGAGGCTGTACTTCACGAACATGTTTTAAATAATCCGCCGCCATTTCCTCTAAGCTTTTTGGAAGTTCTTCATTTTTAGCGATACCACGCGCTTGTACACCATAGATTGGATAATTTGTTCCTAAAGATTTCATAAGTCCTGCATAGCACCAACTTAATCCACCTGCTGGGTGTACACAAAATAGTGGTAATTGGTCTCCGCTTGCTCGTAATGGAAGTAACACATCAAGTGCACTTTGCCCATTTCCCATTTCAAGTCTTTCAGCAAGACCTGCAACAGTAGGTGCTGCAAATAAAGTTCCGATATTCAGTTCAGCTCCAAGTGCCTCTTTAATACGACTCATAAGCTGCACTGCAAGAAGTGAATGACCACCAAGATCAAAGAATCCGTCGTCAATTCCAATTTGAGACACACTTAAAACTTCTGTAAACAAGTCACATAACATTTCTTCTTGCGGTGTTCTCGGTCCGCGGCTAGAAGATGATGCAATAAATTCTGGAGCTGGCAATGCCTTTCTATCTAATTTACCGTTTGGAGTTAAAGGTAACTCATTTACTACTACAAAAGCGTATGGAACCATATAATCTGGCAAACTACCTCCAGCATGCTGACGCATTTCATTCGTATCAATCGTTTCATTATTTGATGCGACGATATAAGCAACTAATCGTTTATCCCCTGGTTGATCTTCTCGGACAATAACGGCTACTTGTTCAACTTTATCGTGTTTCATTATGACCGCTTCTATTTCCCCTAATTCAATTCGGAATCCACGAATTTTAATTTGATGATCTGCACGTCCTATATAATCTAACGTCCCGTCTTGACGCCAGCGAGCTAAGTCTCCTGTACGATACATTCTTGTACCAGGTTTACCAAATGGATCTGCGATAAATCGTTCAGCAGTTAATCCAGCTCTTCCTAAATATCCACGAGCTAGTCCAGCACCTGCAACATACATTTCTCCAACTACTCCTGGTGGCACTGGTTGTAAATAGTTATCTAATACGTATACTTTAAGATCTGGTATACTGCACCCGATTAAACTATTTGCTCGTAAAGAAACGATACTCTCATCTAACTCAATATAACTAACATGTACCGTCGTCTCCGTTATACCGTACATATTAATAAGTTTCGGTGCGTTATGAGGATGGCGACTATACCAATCCTCTAATCGACTTAGTTCAAGTGCTTCTCCGCCAAAAACAACATATCGTAAAGATAATTTTTGACCAATCTTTTCATTTTCACGATCTGCTTGCATCAATTGATAGAACGCTGATGGAGTTTGGTTTAAAACTGTAACCTTTTCCTTAACAAGAAGCTGTAAAAATTCTTTCGGCGAGCGACTTACAGTATGTGGTACTACAACTAAACGCCCTCCATATAATAAAGGTCCCCAAATTTCCCAAACCGAGAAATCAAAAGCGTATGAATGGAACATCGTCCACACATCGTCTGCGTCAAATTGGAACCAATGATCAGTTGCTCCTAAAAGTCTTACTACATTTTGATGAGGTATCATAACCCCTTTCGGTCTACCTGTTGAGCCTGACGTATAAATAACGTAAGCAATATGTGAAGGAGATAACGGCTTCATACGCTCCATTTCATCAATATTGTCTTCACTATATTTCTCAATTTCTTCTATTACGTTCACATCATCAACTAAAATCTTTAGTGCCTCATCACATTCAATTTCCACATCTAAATTTGTTAAAACACATGATGGTTTCGCATCGTGAAGCATAAATGAAATACGATCTGACGGGTACTCTGGATCTAATGGAAGATAACCTGCTCCTGCTTTAAGAACCGCAAGTAAACTCACAACCATATTTAAAGATCTCGGCATCGCTAAAGCAACGAGTTGATCAGGACCGATTCCTTTTGCTATTAACGAACGAGCTATTTTATTCGCTTTTCTATTTAACTCTTCATAAGTTAGCTTTTCACCTTCAAAGACGACAGCAATAGAATTTGGATTTACATGAGCCTGCTTTTCAAATAATTGTGGCAATGTCATTTCAGGCACAATTTGAAAACCACCATTCCACTTTTCTAAAACTGTATTTCGCTCTGCTAAAGTTAATATTTCTAATCTACCAATTGATTGATCCGGATGTTTCGCTGCATCATCTAATAATAGAATGAATCGTTCTATTATTTTTTGAACCGTTTCACGTTTATATAAATCGGTACTAAACTCTAACAATCCGTGTAAGCCGTTTGGAGTAGCATCAACTCCATTACTCTCGCTAATTTCAAATGTTAAATCAAATTTTGCAGAACCAACACTTTGAATTTCAAGGCTCGCTTCTAAATCCGGGACATCAAACGTCGCTTCAGGCGTATTTTGGAAAGCTAACATAACTTGAAACAGCGGATGACTATTTCGGGTACGTACTGGGTTTAACACTTCAACGAGTCGTTCAAATGGAACATCTTGATTTTCATAAGCTGCAAGATTTACCTGCTTTACTCTATTTAATAATTCTTTAAAACTTGGATCTCCTGATGTATTTGTACGTAACACTAATGTATTTACAAATAAACCTACTATATTTGATAGCGCATCGTCATTTCTTCCGGCAATCGGACTTCCAATTGGTATATCGGTTCCAGCACCTAATCTTGTAAATAGTGCACTAAGTCCCGCTTGCAGCACCATAAACAAACTAACTCCATTTTTACGACCAAGCTCTACTAACCTACTATGCATACCTTCATCTATATAAAAATGAATTGTTTCCCCGCGATAACTCGTTTCCACTGGACGCTGATAATCTGTAGGCAACTCCATTTGATCTGGTAAACCTTGTAGTGCCTCTTTCCAAAAGTCTAATTGTGTTGAAATAAGACTTTCTGGTGTCGTTTCGTCACCTAGTAATTGCTGTTGCCAAAGTGAATAATCTGCGTATTGTACTGGAAGTGCCTCCAGCTGAACTTTGTCACCTTTACATCGTGCTTTATAAGCCGCTGTAAAGTCTCTCGTTAACGGTTGTAATGACCATCCATCTCCTACAATATGATGTAAAAGAATTAGTAAAACATGTTCGTTGTCACTCACTTTAAAAAGTTGTAAACGAACTGCTGGCTCAACATCAAGATTAAAGCTATGTCTTACCGCCTCTGAAAGCATACTTTCTAATTCATCTTTACATGTTTTTGTTATAATCATTTCTAGATTTAAGTTTTTCATATCTAAAATTTTCTGATAGGAACTACCTAATACGTTAGGGAAAATTGTTCTTAGTGTTTCATGTTTCTTCACTACATCATAAAAGGCACCTTGCAGTGCTTCCTCGTTCAATTTTCCAAACATACGAATGACTAACGGAATATTATAAGTAGGACTTGGACCTTCTAAACAATTTAAGAACCATAACCTACGCTGTGCAAATGAAAGTGGAACTTCATTTGGTCTACTTACTTTCTTAATAGCTGGCCTTGCGCTTCTTGCACGATCCAATTGTTTCGCTAATTCAGCAACTGTTGGCGATTCAAATAGTTTTCCAATTCCTAATTCCACACTTAACGTTTCACGAATTCTTACCATTAGACGAGATGCAAGAAGCGAATGGCCACCCATTTCAAAGAAATTATCATCAATGCTAATTCGCGAAACACCAAGTACTTCTGCAAATAAATCACATAGTATTTCTTCTTTCGGATTTCTAGCAACTCTCTCATTGTTCATTCCATTAAAATCAGGAGCAGGTAATTTCTTTCTATCAACCTTACCATTTGGTGTTAACGGTAATTCTTCTAGCACAATAAATGCTGATGGTACCATATAATTCGCTAAACTTTCTGAAACATAAGAGCGAATTTCTGCAAGATGAATCGTTTCCTTCTCTTCAGCAACGATATACGCAATAATCCGTTTATCATTTGGATGATCTTCTCGTACCATTACTACCGCTTGTTGAACATTTTCATGTCGTTGTAATACCATTTCTATTTCAGCTAATTCAATTCGGAAACCACGAATTTTAATTTGATGATCTGCTCGGCTCACGTACTCTAGCACACCATCGTTACGCCATTTCACAAGATCACCTGTGCGGTACATACGCTTCCCTGGTTTTCCATAAGGATTTGCAACAAACCGTTCAGCTGTTAACTCAGGTTTTCCTAAATATCCGCTCGCTAGCCCTTCCCCTGCAATATATAATTCACCGATAACTTCAGGTGGAACAGGTTGTAACCCTGCATCCAAAACGTACACTTCTGTATTCCAAATTGGTCTTCCAATAGGAGGTATACCATTTTCACTGTCATCAATGTTCATGAAAGTAGACCAAATAGTCGTTTCAGTTGGTCCATATAAGTTAGTTATAGAGCAACCTAATTCTTTTAATGTATTTGCTAAATGTGCCGGAAGAGCTTCACCGCCAACGAGTACGTTTAGCCCTTGTATCCTCTCTGGATATTCATTTACTAACGCCTGCCACAACGTCGGTGTAGCTTGCATAATTGTCGCTCTTTCTTCTTGTAACAATGTGGTTAACGCAGAAGGCTCTTGGATTACCTCTTTTTGTGCAATTGTTAAACTTGCACCACTAATAAGAGGTAAATAAATTTCTAGAGCAGAAATATCAAACGCAAACGTTGTAACTGCTAATAAATGATCGTTTTCATTTAATGAAAACATATCTTTCATAGCTAATAAGAAGTTACTTAAACCTTTCATAGTAACAATTACACCTTTTGGATTTCCGGTTGATCCTGAAGTGTAAATTGTATACGCTGGGTTTAAAAGTGATTCATCATTTTTAAATGGTATATTCATATGAGAATATGTTTTTAACGCTATTTTCGTTTCTTCGCTATCTAATATGATTTTTTTAATATCATTTTCTATAACTAAAGTAGATGAAACAGATGAATGTGTTATGATACAAACTGGATTTGCATCATTTACTATATAATGAATTCGCTCGGCTGGATATTCTGGATCTATCGGTAAATACGCTGCACCAGCCTTTAGAACTGCTAGCATACTAACTACCATTTCTATTGATCTTGGAAATACTAAGGCTACAAACTGATTTGCTTGTATTCCTTCTTCTACTAAATAGGTTGCTAATTCATTCGCTCGTTCATTTAGCTCTTTATACGTAAGTTTTTTCCCGTTACAAGTAACTGCTATTTTATTTGGATTTTTTTGTACTTGTTTTTCAAATAATATAGGTAGATTAATTAGCTCTTCAGCTTTCTTCGTTTCATTCCATTCCATTAAAATTTTATGATTTTCTTCAGGAAGAGTAATGTTTATTTTTCCAATTGGCTCGTCTTTATGATAATTATTTATCACTAATTCTAATAGATTCATAAATCTTTCTTTATGCAATGCTAGTTCCGTATCGCTATAAACTTCCGGATTCGCATCAAAATGAATCATTAACTCATTTTCATCGAAGCGCTTATATACATTTATCGATAAATCATCGACAGGTCCTGCTGATAAATTATGTGTAATACCACGATTTCCAGCAAAGTTAAACCCATAATCAAAAGGCATAACATTCACTAACGGTCCAAATAACCTTTGATTTTCACCTAGTAACTTTAAGTCTCTTCTTAATTCCTCATGACGGTATTTATGATGACGACGTACATCTCGAATTTCTTTAGAAACTTGCTGTATGAATTCCGCAAGAGTTATATTTGGAGTTACAGTGAGACGAAGTGGTACTAAATTCATTACCATGCTCGGTGTATGAATAGATACAGAACCAAGACGCCCCATCATCGGTAAACCTAAAACAATATCATTTGCACCTGTTAATTTATGCATATAAATACTTGTTACGGCTACAATAAATTCGGGCCAACTCGTTAACGGAATATTAATATCTTCTAGTAAAGTTTTCGTATTAGCATTTGATAAATAAGCGGTTTCTCGTAAAAATCCATTTGATGTTCTCGGCGCTCGTTCTGCCAAACTTACAACTTCCGGTTCATCTGCAAACTTCTCTAACCAAAAAGTACGATCTTCCTGAAATTGTTTAGATCCACGATACTCATTATCTTCTTGTACAATTTTTGCAAGAGAGCCAAATTGCTTTTCATTCTTATTTGTTTCTTCTATAAGTGATGTATACTCATTGGCTACCTTTTGGCTAAGAAGTGAAAACCCATAGCCATCCATCACAATGTGATGGATGCGCTGATACCAAAAGAAACGATTATTTTCAACTTGAATAAGTGCTTCAGTAAATAATTTATCTTCTTTTAAATTTACCGGTATGGATAAATCATTTTTCATCCATACCTTGGCAGCTTCTTCAGGATTTTCTTCTTTACGGACGTCAATAAAATGCATATAAAACTTTGACGATCCCTCAATAACTTGCCATGGGCCAATTTCATCCTCTTCGAAACGAACATGAAGTGCCTCTGCTTCCGTTATAACTTTACGTACAGCTAACTCGAAAATTTCTTGATTAATCGTTCCGTTTATTTCTACATATTCCCCAGTATTATAAATCGGATTAAGCGGATCTAATTGCTGCGCAAACCACATACCAGATTGTGCAGACGATAACGAATGACGAGTCTTTTGACAATTAGACATTCTTTACTACCCCTTTATTATGTAGTCTATTTGTTACAACACCTGTGCTGCTTGTGAAGATAGTAAACTGTACCAATCGGCAACAGTTGGACGTTCTGCTAAATCTGCAAAAGTGATTTCTTTCCCTTCGCGACGCCACTTCTCTACTAAACTCATAATTCTGACCGAATCAAGTCCTCTATTTAATAAATCTTCATCAACTTTAATACTCTCTACTGGCTCACGAAGTAGTTGTGCAACTAGTTCGTGCACTTCCTGTAAAGTGATCCCTTTACTCTCATCACCTTTTACACTTTGTAAATCTTTTAATATTAAGTTTGTTGATGTCGTTACTGCACATCTATTAGATGCATACTGCAATGCTTGTTTATGATGCTCTAGTGAAAAATCAGCTACTCCATCTGCTACAAAAAATGGCTCTATACCATCCATAAATGCTTCACAAGCTGTTAAAAGGCAGCCAATATGCGCATAAATACCGCAAATAATAAGTTGATCTCGTCCTTGTTCATTTAAAATTTCTAATAGATTCGTCTTTTTAAATGCACTATATCTCCATTTTGTTAGGAATATATCATCCTCATCAGGAGTAAGTTCATCGACAATTTTCTTTTTATCCGGTCCAGCGGGAATACCATCACCCCAAAAGTCTTGTAATAACCCTCGTTGTTCTAACGTTTGTCCACCAGGCTGTGCTGTATAAACAACTGGTATGCCAAGTTCCTTACATCTTTCTCTTATCACCTTAATATTTGAAATTAGTTCTACTTTTGGCGATTCTTTATCGCTATATGCATCAAGAAAATATTCTTGCATGTCATGGATTAGAAGAACCGCACGTTTCGGATCTGGCGTCCAATTCACTTTATTTTTTGGTAGTTCTGATTCAATTGGCATTTTATATACTGAAATAGATGGGATAGCCATCTAATCACTTCCTTCCGATTTTAATAGTTTTTTATCGTTTTACTGTAATAAGTTTTTCAGTAATTACTTTACGTAATTCTTTTTTGCTTACTTTTCCAACACCTGTTTGCGGGAATGATTCAATAAATTCAATTCGATCTGGAATCTTATAAGCCGCTATACCGCGTTCTCTTAAAAACGTTTTTAATTCACTTACAGTTGGAGCTTGTCCACGAGCTATAACAAAAGCGCAAGTACGTTCTCCTAAATAATCGTCAGGCATAGATACAATTGCTACATCATGTACTGCATCATGTGCTAATAGATGATTTTCAACCTCTTCCGCAGCAACCTTCTCACCACCACGATTAATTTGATCTTTGTCTCTTCCTTCTACAATGATGTAACCTTGTCCATTTACTTTTACAAGATCACCTGTGCGATAAAATCCATCCTTTGTAAATGATCGTGCATTATGCTCTTCTGCTTTATAATAACCACGAATTGTATATGGACCTCGTGTTAATAAACTTCCTACTTCACCAGGTTTTACATCGTTATCATTTTCATCAACAACCCTTACTTCATCGAATGTAGACATCGGTCTACCTTGTGTATGAATAATGATTTCTTCAGGGTCATTTAGTCTTGTGTAATTTACTAACCCTTCTGCCATACCAAACACTTGCTGTAACGTACATCCAAATGTAGGGCGAATGCGCTTTGCAACTTCGGCACTAAATTTCGCACCGCCTACTTGAATAACCTCTAGGCTTGATAAATCGTCATTACGAGAAGATGCAGCATCAAGCCATATCATTGCTAATGGTGGAACGAGAGCGGTAATCGTAACTTTTTCTTTTTCTATAAGTGCAAATGCCTCATCTGGACTCCCTCCAGTTGCCAGCACTACTTTTCCACCCGCATAGAAAGTTCCAAATGTCCCTGGGGAACTCATCGGGTAATTGTGTGCTACTGGAAGAACTGCCATATAGACACTTTCTGCATTCAAATTACAAATTTCAACGCTAACACGTAAACTATAAATATAGTCATCATGTGTTCTAGGAATTAATTTAGAAAGTCCTGTTGTTCCTCCTGATAATTGGAGAAATGCAACATCACTTGGCTGAACGTCTGGTAATAGAACTGGATCCATATAAAGTTCATTTATGTTCACAAATTCTTCTTCTTCTCCCACTACAATTACATGTTGTAAAGTAGGCACTTTTTCTTTTACTTCTCTTGCTAGTTTTCTGTAATCAAAGCCAAGAGCCTTATCTGAAATAACGTAAGCACTCGCCTCACCAAACTCGCAAAAATAACTAATTTCACTGCTTCGATGTGAAGGTAGTGCAAAAACAGGAAGCGCTCCAATTCGAAATAGCGCAAAACATATTTCGAAAAACTCTATAATATTAGGTAACTGGATTACAACACGGTCTTCTTTCTTTATTCCTAAATTCAGTAAACCTGAAGCTAAGCGATCTACCTTTTTATCAAATTCACTATACGTTATATGCGTATTACCGCTTACAACTGCAATCTGATCTCCATATTTTTCAGCACGTTCTCTTAACACTCCGCCAAATGTTTCACCAAGCCAACACCCTTCTCCTCGGTAACGATCGGTAAATTCTTTTGGCCATTCCGTATAACCTGTTAACATTCTTTCTTCCCCCTATTTTTCATTCAATGAATTATCTCTTAATCCTAAAGCCTTCAGCATCGTTTGGAATTTAGCTGACGTTTCTGCTAGCTCATCTTCTGGTTTTGACTCAGCAACAACTCCAGCTCCTGCATATAAACGAAGTGTATTCTCTTGCACTTCAGCACAACGAATTGTAACAATCCATTCGCCATCTCCATTTAGATCGCTCCACCCTAACATTCCTGTAAAGAATTCACGGTCAAATGGCTCAATTTTTTGAATAGCCTCTCTTGCTTCTTCCATTGGAGTTCCGCAAACTGCTGGCGTAGGATGAAGAGCAATTGCTAATTGTAAAGAAGTAGTATTCGGATCCTTAAGTTCACCTTTCACTTCTGTAGACAAATGCCACATTGCTTCACTATGAATAACTGATGGTTTTTCTGGCACATGCAATGTATGACAGTACGGACGAAGTGCAGCAGCAACCGCTTCAACTACTACCGCATGTTCATGTAAATCTTTTGGTGAAGAGAGTAATTCCTCTGCTCTTCTTTTATCTTCAGCTGGATCGTCACTTCTTGGTCTTGAACCAGCTAATGGATTAGAAACGACTTGCATACCACTACGTGAAACAAGCAATTCAGGGCTTGCTCCAATTAATGTCTTACTTTTCTCGTTTTCATCTTTCGGTAAATTCACAGCAAATGTATAACCGTGCTTATTATGTTCTGCTAATTCGCGAAGTAGTTTTTGTTTATCAATCTTCTCTGAAGATTTAACATCCAACGATCTAGATAGAACGATTTTATTTAAATCTCCGTCCTGAATTTTTTCAATCCCTTGCTTCACACCATTCATATAAACTTCAGGAGCTGGAACCGGTGTCATTTCAAATGTCAGTTTCTCATTTCGTTTTATCTCATTTGTTGTCTCCAACTGTAAACGCTCAGTAATTCTCCAATATTCCGGTACAATAAGTTGAACTTCTTTTCTACGATCAAAAGGCAAAGCACCAACAACGATAGGATTCGGATTTCCGGCTTGTTTTGCATTACTTAATACCGCTTGTACAAGTTCTGGAAAACTTTCAATTTCATGATGTTTTACTGTAGTAAACTCTCCTTCTGTCAATATCGTTCGAGTTGGTGAAGCGAAAAAGAACGAAGATTCAGTTTTATAATCTTCTAATAATTTTTCTGACAGTTCCTTTACGGCTGTAAGTTCATTCATAGTATGAAAACCTCCTGAATTTTTTATCCCGCATTAACGGGCAGTAAGATCCGCACCTCAAAATTCAGCGGAAGCAAAGAAGTTAGGTGGGGATCAACTGCCCGTAAAAGCCCGATTGGTTCAACTAATAATCAGTGGGGGATGAACAAAACCCCCACTAATTAAAGTTTCACTTTATTAAACTCCTAATGTAGCTCCGCCATCGACACATAAATTGTGCATTGTAATATGACTCGCTTTATCAGAAGCTAAAAACAATACTGCTTCAGCAATTTCTGAAGGTTGTGCAATTTTTTGTAACGGTATACCGAGTCTATATGTATTTTGAGAACCAGCAATTATATTTTTAGCTCCATTCTCATCAGCCCATAATAATCTTTGCATTTCAGTTTCAGTAGAACCTGGAGAAACTAAGTTGCAGCGAATATTGTATGCTGCAAGCTCTAATCCTAAACATTTCATGAACATGGTCGTTGCAGCTTTTGATGCAGCATACGCAGCCATTTCCATTCTCGGAGTATTCGCCGCATTTGAGCCAACTGTAACAATTGCCCCTGATTTTCTTACCATCATGCGTTTACTTACCGCTCGGGACATATAGAAAACTCCTGTAGTATTTACAGAGAATGTTTTATTCCAATCTTCATCACTTAAAGAGTGAATCGCTCCCATACGTAAAACCCCTGCAACATTTACTAATATATCTATCGGTGCTATGTCATTTTCAATTCGGTTTACTACCTCTTCAACAGCAGTGCTATCACTCACATCTAAATGAAATGTCTTCATATGTGTTTCATATGATGCACAATGATTTAATAACATATTTAGCACTTCTTCATTTTGATCAACTGCAATAACTGTAGCTCCTCTTTCTAAAAACATTTTTGCTACAACACTACCTATACCTTGGGCTGCACCTGTTACTATAACGGTCTTCCCATCAAATTCCCCTAAATTCATTTCCTCTATCCTTTCATTTGAAAATTAATTTAATTAAACAATTAATGATAATGATTATCATTATTGATGTAAAAAATAATACACTTACTAAACTAATTGGTCAAGTGTACTTTTCATCAAAATAATATTTACTGATAATGTTTTTCATTTAATATTCTTACAACGAAATGATAATGTTTCTCAATAAACTTGTCAATCTTTTTTTATTTTTCAGATAAAACATTTTAATGCCTCTTAATAAAATCATATCTAAAAGCATTAAAAGTACTTACATTATAAATTAAATTCAAACTCCTCTTTTTAAAATTGAAGAAAATAAACTGTATATACCTTCTTTTAAAATGCTTTATGAAAAACTCAAGTATATATTTTCTCAATATTTTTCTGAAAATATATATTGCAAATACCAATGAATGTCTTCTTTATTATTTAAGATTTATTACATATTTCGAATACGATATATCGATTTATTATATTCCAATATAATCCAAATGGATATTTCACTCACTTTTACACCTAAAAAAATTCCAAAAGTAATTTAACCTTGTTAAAATAACTCATAAAAAAGCACCCTATTTAATAGGATGCTTTTTCGTGATCATAGTGCTATAGAAGATTTATACACTTATGCTACGCTGCGATACTCTTCTTCTTGTTCTTTTTTCTGTTTAGGTGCTTGAATTAAAATTGCGATAATAAATGACACGACACATAATACGCCGATAACCATGAAAGTTGGTTTAAATCCACCTAGAATTGCACCGATAAAGGAACCAGCAAGCGCTCCAAATCCAAATCCTTGATACACGATTCCGTAATTTTTACTATGATTTTTCATACCGAAGAAATCACCAACAATAGCCGGGAAAATAGTGATATTTCCACCAAAGCAAAACGCTACACTTGCTACACATACGAAGTAGATACCATAATTTAAATCTACGAAACTTAGAACTAAAACTGAAGCCGCCATAACAACAAAAGTACCAGTAACGATTTTTAAACGGCCGATTTTATCTGATAACGGTCCTAGAATAATACGACCTAATGTATTGAAGATTGCAACCATAGCCACCGCATTAGCTGCTGTCGCTGCGCTAAGCCCTACAAGTTGAACACCAATGTCTTTTACCATACCAATTAAGTATAAGCCACTCATACATGATGTAAATAACATAATAAATAATAAGTATACTTGTTTTGTGCCTAACATTTCTTTCGTTGTATATTCCTGAGTTTTTGTTTCATGAACTGCTCCTTGATCTGCAGCTTGATGGATTAAACAAGCGCCAATTACAATCATAGCTGTAACAATTAAACCCCAGTATATAAACGCTTGTGATACACCAACTGATTCAATCAACTGTGCGTTAATGTATTTAAAGATTAAGCTACCCGAACCATATGCAGAGACAGAAATACCAGCAATTAAACCTTTACGCTCTGGAAACCACTTTATTAAATTGGATAGTGAAGTAATATATGCTGTACCATCCGCGTAACCTACAACAACTCCTGCTAGTACATAAAGCAATATTAATGAAGAAGCTTGTGAACTAAGTATTAATCCTAGTCCTAACGCTAGTCCAGCTATCATAATAAGTTTACGAAGTCCCCATTTTTCTTGCAATTTACTCGCAAATAAAGTTGAAAATGCTAAGGAAAGACTAGTAATTGAGAAAGTTATTGCAACAGCGTTTAGACTCCAACCGTATTTACTAACTAAAGGCTGATTGAATAAACTCCATGTATATATCGTTCCAAGCCCCATTTGTACTATGACCGTGCCAAGGACAACAAGCCATGGATTAACAGTTGATTTTTTCATATCATTCCGCCTCCTCTTTCTATTTCAATGCTATTCTCTAAATATGCTTTTTTTATTTTCATTTTCGCCACCTCATTCGATTTAACAACTTCATTGTATAGGATGTTTCCGCTTATGTAAGCACTTACAAGATAGAGCGTCAAAAATATGGAATCAGTTACAGAAAACGACGGATGAAATACAAAAAACTACATGTTAAATACGTAGCAGCTTTTATAATGTTTTACATCAATACGACTTATGTGTGTTTTCATATCCTCTTTTATAAAAAGTTATGTGCCCAGTTACACCATGGCTGGACTTCAAAATTTTGATTATCCTATACAAACAAAAAAACACCATATTCTTTTTAACTCTCCAGCTTTGTAACATGTTACGCCCGCACTCCTTGATACAAGTCATTTAATTGCCTTATAAACTTTCTTTTCGTTACAAGGCTTGTGCTCAAAAATCCCACTCTTTTTGTATTTCCAATTTCGTACATAAAAATAGAAAATATATAATCTATTTACATAATGTTGCACTTTCAGTTTATTAAACAAAAAAATATTTTATTGATAAATAAAACTAAACATTCACTAATATATCTATACGTGGTTTAATATATATAATAAACAAACATTTCTGTCTTTTATAAGGAGGTACTATGAAAGCAAACGTAGGGGATACTATACTATTTCAACGAAGTAACTTAAAGATTACAGGATCTGTACTAAAACTATACACTGAATCGGTCTTAGTTGAAGTTACAGATGTGAGCGGTGGTACTTTTGAATTTGACCGAACAATTGTAAATCATAAAAACTATAAAATTTTAAATGCAAATAAATAAAACAATACAAAATGGCCCCTGCTTAACAGCAGAGGCTATTTTGTATAACAACACTTCATTAATTTATGTATCCTAAAACACTAACAATCTTGCTTGCTTTTAAATTATTAATGTAATAATAAATTTCTAACCCTCTTCTCTCAGCTCTTAACACTTTACCTTTCATTTTTGATAAATGCTGCGAAACAGTCGATTGAGGAATATTTAATATTTCTGTTAATTGTGTTACATTACAAGTTTTGCGTGCACTTAATTCATTTACGATTTGCAATCGTATTGGATGCGCCATTATTTTTAAAATATCCACATCTTCTTCAGTTACTAAACTTTTTTTTATCTCGCTCGTATGTGTTGTCATAAGACATTCCCCTTTTATTTAAATTCCTTTTTATTTATAACTGCTTCTACATAAAATGATATCTCTAACATACAATTAAGACCCTTATATAGGAATAATTGGATTTTCATTATTTAAAAACAGCAATGTTATAAAATTTTATTTATTTAGTACATATACATAATATAATTTCAATTTGTGCTGTATGTGAAGTTCGCATAAATTTAGGGTGAAGATTTTTCAAATAATTAAAACGTTTTTTGATACTATATGATTCATATAACTTTCTATATTTTTTATAGAACTAATAATTCTACCTATAATTAACTATCTAGCGTTTTTAACACATGTTAGGCGTTTGTATATACTATTACAAAACACATTTTTATTAGGAGGAAATTTATATGCCTACACCGTTACAAGAACAAGTTGAAGAAGCTCGTGAGACGTATGTGGGGTACAGCCGAGATACGTGTAAAAATAGGTCATAGCGATACATTTTTTTCCAGACGTTATTTTTCGGAGACATTTGTAACATAAACGCGTTCGTTTTTGTTACGTTTTGTGTTTGAAAATATGAAATATCCTAATTGTTGAACTAGCTGTAACAAAATACTGTATCAAAAATAATTCGTAACATTATTAGTAAAACAGCTTTTTGTTACACCGAAATCTGATAATGGAAATAAAATATAGCCCATAACCTTAAATTACACGCATCTCGACTGAACCCTTTTTTATTTGAATTTAACATAATATTACGATGTAAAATTTTCTTATTTGCTGTAATATTAGGAAGGGATTACTTAAAGGAGTAGACAGATGAAAAGATTAAACAATACAACTTTTGGGGTTGCCGTAGGAGCAAATTTCATATTTTGTATAGCTTTGTATATTTATTTTACTTATCATTATGAACTTATTTATATTCACCCTGGTGAACCATATTTAGATACTGGACGTGATCTTACATATATAATTTATGCCTTAATGCTCCCATTAGTTATCGCCATTATTTCTTCAACTATGGCATTGAAAAAAAATAAAGATCACGCAAAATTGTTGGTTCCTAATATACACTTTTCCGTAATGTTTTTGATATTCACTACCGCCTGGTTTCTTTTTATGTGTATTTATGGTTAAGCGCTACAAGTCTTAACATTAAATGATATGGTGCCCCCTTATAGGTAGTTACTTTGAGAAGTCAGCTAATTTTTTTCGTTTTGGCGTTTATTTTTCATAAGTTGATGGGCATGTGGGCGGTACCCTTTATTGTAAAAAGACAACAAAGCTATTAAATTTTTAAACCTAAAACAAGCATAACCCCGTTCTAAATTTAGGACGGGGTTAAAATATAGTTTTTTAATTTTCGATATAAGATACTTAACTGTACTCAAAAATATAACAATAAAGTCGTTTGAAAATCTAAGGTTTATTCAAAAATAGCGTCCAATTGTTGAAGAAGATTCATTCTATCCCCTTAAGTCCCCAATATTTTTTAGGGAAAATAATTATTTCGTCTACACAATTAAATAAGCGATTGGACTTTGGGATAATTCAACCTAAAATTCTATTCTATATTTTTTTTAGCTGCGTAATCACCATAAAAATAAGTGTCACGTATATCATCATAATTAGGAGTAGCAATTACGGTATATTTACCATTTTCATCGACTTCAAACAAAGCCACGTTATTATATTCCCATCCAACAAAATGATCTGGATTTGAATCATCTACAAACATATCTATGTTGTATATCCCCTTTGTTAATACCCCACTTTTTTGGAAGTCCTCAATTAGATCTTTGGCCTTTGGAATAGGATGTTTATTTTTATTCATATCGAATCTAAATAGAAAATTCACCACACCTTCATGCCTACTATTATATTTCTCACTTTTGGGATCACTTGGTATTAATGTAGGTAATAGTCCAGTAGTATCAATTTTTTGAGTCTTTTTAAAATCATCAAGTAGCTCTTGAGAATTATTTATATTAAACTCAATGTTGTCATAAGGAAATATACGAATAGGACCATTTTCTTCTGGGTCTGCTTTATCAGGATATTTTATTATCCCATATTTTTTTATGACTTGTTTCATCACTTGAACTACTTCTGGATGTTGCTCAATATATGCGCCCTTGAATTGTTCGAGATAGATATCATCACTATGATCTTCTAAAATTTTCAAAGTATCTCTTTCAATCGTTAGGTACGGATAAGTACGATATGGCTTTTTCATTTCTACATAAGTATGATGGTCAATCCCATTAAACCAATTATTATCTGTCCGAATAACAGAAAACTCATCTTGTATTCCATAGTTTGTTTTTAAATATTCTTGTATTGGTTGATTCAGATCATCTTTAGAGAAACTAGAGAAACATCCACTAAGAATTAGGATTGGTGTACTTACTAAGATAACTTGAATCAATCTTTTAATACTCTTCATTTTTTTACCCTACATTTCTAAAATTTTAATAATATTATAACATTCCCATTCAACTAAACTGCCACGTTGGCTAAAGTCCACTTCTTTACATTCTTAACGAAACAATTAATAAAATCACTCCATAATCTGGCCCAATTACTGAATAAAATGACCGGTATTTTTAAAACAACTTTATTATCTCTGTACATTTATAGTACTTCTATTTCTTCATGTCGGTAAGGTAATTCAAGCTCAAGTAAGATTATTACTTAAATAACATTTGTAAATGGACAGGCTCAGTAACCAGTATGTAAATTGTTAAAATATCACTCATACCTGTTAAAACAAACAAAGCGAGGGATATTATAATATTAATCCCTGAGTAGCCTCCTTCGTCTTGTAAAGCATATGCTATCAAGCCGAAGACCAAAGACATAAAAAGGAGAGTCATCTGTAAAATATCCAGTCCAACGGTTAATTTCACATCAGCTGGGGTGAAATCACCAACAGTATAATTGTATTTACCATATGTAGATAGCAGGATCCAACAAACAAGAAACAAAATTAGACAGCTTGATGCTATGGTGTTGTACTTCTTAGAACGCATATATCTTCCCTCTTATCCTTATAAAATAAATCAAAAAACAAAAAGCACTATTATGAAAGGAATGTTATCCTTCACAAGCACTTCTTGTTTAATGTTAACAAATATTAACAATCATTACGAATGTTTTTTAGCAGGCGGAAGTAAAATCGCATTGCCATCAAACTAAGATTTTGAAGTACCCCCTAAATGAAAATTTTCTTTCTCTATAGTTAGTTATTTTGAGAAGTCAGCTCATTTTTTCGTTTTGCTTTCCCCGTAGTATCATGTTATCCTTTAATGAGGGAATAAATGGAATTTTCACTTAAACATGTAAGGTTGGTTTTAGATGATAAAGAAATTTACTAGAGTAGTATTAATTACAGTTATGCCAATTGGTCTTATTACCGGTTGTGGCACTACTGAAAAAGCTGAGGCACAAGAGCCGAAAGCAGACTATTGGGATTACTCATATGGTCGTGCGGGTATTTTAGTAAGCGGCAAAGCGAAAGAGCGTCAACAATACGAGATTGGGTATATTGACGATAATATGTTAATTGGAATCAATGAAAACATTGAGGACTGTATTACTTTAGACAATAAAGATGAAGCTGGTTACATTTGGAAACAAATAGAGCGCGGATCTATTATTGAAGTGCAATACGGTAAAGACCGCAACGACATCGTAGGCGTACAATTAGTAGGAGATCGTGAGCTATTCGAAATTAGTGACAAGCTAGATCGAAATACGATAAACGAGATCGTTGGAAAAGTTAAAGGTAATTTGTAATAAATACATATCGACACCAGAACGAGTATATGATTTATTTGAAAGTCGATTCCTTATTTGAGATAAGGAATCGACTTTTTATAATTATCTTTTTTGTAAGTTGTTTTTCCAAAAATAATAGCTATTATCAATGGCTTTTTTTTAAGAAAGCTTTGCAATCTTTTCATGTTCCAAAACCCAGTGTGATTACAGTAGACAAAAATCCGGTCTATCCTATAGCGATTGAGAGTCGTAAAAGGGAGATTTCACATTGAGTTCTCCCTTTTACAATTTACTTGAAAAATAATTTTCCCTTATAAGTCTCTATATAGATGCGCCCGTCTTTTTCTTCTTTTATTTTGCTATCAAAATGTTTTATCCAATCAACAATGCCTCGATCACTTTCTGTGACATTTTCTTTTACATATAGATATGAATTAATTGATTTATAAAATGTATAGTCAGTTAAAAGCCTTTGGCCAAGAGAAATAGGAATATCTGAATTTGGAGTCTCCTGAATTATATATGGAGATGGGAGAATGTTATTACTGTTAACATATACATAATATTTGGACTGATTAATAGCCCATTTTAGCCATATTATTTGAACTATTATGATAATTATGGTTACCGTTTTTTGTGTTTTTTTAAAATTTTGTCCTGGAAAAGAGTAGTAGATGAAAATCGGAATAGCAAATAAACCAACCCAAGCTACCCATTTGTCTATTGGTGCACCATTTATCCAGAAGATAAATCCTAATGCTTTTATAAATAAAAATAAAAAAACAAGACTTGTGAAAATTATTGATAAATAGTATATTTTCTTTTTCATTGTTTTCTCCCCTAAATATATTTTTACAAAACGAATATAAAAAGAGTATTTTAAAAAGTGTATAGCATATAGATGTAAAGCCCAAAATAGTAACCTAAATTAAATATTGCAAGCATAACGCGTTGGTAAGTCTTACTGGCTCCAGCTGAAAATAAAACGCCTATAAGTGGTGCAAATAAACCAATTTTCCAAAAGATATTTGCTGATCCACCTATCTCTAATGTATCCTCATTTATTATAGTTAAAAGAGCGTAGGGTACACACAATAAAGATAATATAGCCCATTTGTTCAAAGTGCCACCTCTTTTCAATTTTTTAATATGAATAGTATATTAATTATATATATTAAAGTTTCGTTTGAGAAACTTCCACTTTAATAGGGGTACGGCACATGCCCATCAACTTAAAATTTTGAAATACCCCAAAACGAAAATTTTGTGTATTATGCTCGTTTTTATTGTTTTGAGGTAACCCGTCCTTTTTAGCTTGATAGCGATGGGGTGCTACCCCATATAAAAATATAGTTATAGAAAAAGAGAGATTGGATTCCTTTTGAGAGTACGGATCCGCTTTTTTCTTTCTACTGATAATGAGACACTATATGGGTGTTTTTGCCCATCCCCCGAAAAGGTGGAGTAAGACAGAATATACCAATTATTCATTAGGAAAAATAATACTTGAATGGGAGTTCAATATAAATTATTTAAATTAAAGTGGTGGTTCTGGTGCAAAAACTCCAAAATCCTTGCAAGTAATCTCCTAATCTTGGACATACTGATAGTATAACTCTAAAAAAGGTGCGTGATCAGTATGGAAAAGGAAAATCCGTTTAAATGGAAGCACTATCAGACTGATATTATCTTATTAACGGTAAGATGATACCTACGGTACAACCTAAGCTTTCGTGATTTGGTGGAAATGATGGAGGAACGGGGCTTATCTATTTCTCATACCACGATTATGCGTTGGGTTCATCAGTATGGTCCTGAATTGGACAAACGAATTCGTCGTCACCTCAAGCAAACCAATGACTCTTGGAGAGTCGATGAAACATATATCAAAGTTAAAGGGCAATGGATGTACCTGTACCGTGCTGTTGATTCGAAAGGAAACACAATCGATTTTTATCTAAGCAAAACAAGAGACCAAAAGGCTGCAAAGCGATTCTTCAAGAAAGCTTTGCGGTCTTTCCATGCCTCTAAACTTCGTGTGATTACAGTTGATAAAAATCCAGCTTATCCAATAGCCATAGAAAAATTGAAGGAAGAAAAAAAGATGCCACTAGGCATCCAAATCAGGCAGATAAAATATCTGAATAACATTGTGGAACAAGATCATCGTTTTATTAAGAAACGAGTACGCTCTATGCTAGGATTCAAATGTTTTGACACAGCTACATCCATTCTTTCTGGAGTAGAAGCCATGCATATGATTAAAAAAGAACAGGTTGATTTACAGGATCAGTCTGTCCAAAATCAGAAAGAATTCATCCATCAATTGTTTGGACTTGCAACATAAGATATGATTCCGTTAGGAATCTATGCGCTTTATTATCTTTTATTCTATTTTTGCACCAGAACCTTGCATAATATAGCTGGTTTTTTTATTTCTTTAAAGATGAATAGGCGATTTTTTTTGTATACTCAAAAAGGAAAGGGCTGCTCATAAGTCGGTTTCACTTTTTAAACTATGAGGACTTTTTCAGTGCCCCCTCTTCCTAGTGGGAAGTCACGCCTTTTTTAAAACACAACAATTGACGTATTTTATCAAGAATCTACAGTTGTTTTTAATATTTCGAATTTCCCTTGTTTATCCACGGTAAACATAACATTATTATTACGACTATCCGTTCCTCCTATGGTTGTTTCATTAGGGCTAGAATACATGGTCACAACAGCTATCTTATAAATGCCCTCTGTTAGCACGTGGCTCTTTTCGAAATCATCCATAATACTTTGAGCATTGGGAACAGTTTCACTATTTTTGTAAGTATTGTAATAGTAATTAAAATTGATAACTCCTGTATAATTAGCATGATCTATAGGTTTACTATCTTTTAACATTTTCATTATGTTGTCAGTGTTTATTTTTTGATTGCGTTTGAAATTTTCAATTAATTCCTTTTCTTGTTGTTTATCTATATGTATATCTAAATAGTAATAGAAATTTGGTTTCTTTTTATTATAGGAGAATTCACTTAATAAGTTATACTTTTTTATCATCTTATCGGATTGTTTCAAAACATCACGATGTTGTTCAACATAAGCGCCTTTGAATATTTCTAGAAAAACATCATCGCTTCCATTTTTAACTATTTCATGTGACTCTTTGTCTACAAGTAAATAAGCAAGAGTGCGGTATGGTTTTTTTATTTCCACGTAAGTCTGTTGATTAGAAGCTCCAAACCCACTATCAGCAGAAAGAATTTTAAAATCCCCATTCTTTATCCCGTAGTTTTCGGACAAATAATCTCCTATTGGTTTTTCTAATAGTTTTGTGTCTGTAGAGCAACCACTTAATAGGAATAGTGATATGCTCAGTAAAAAGATAAAAACAGTTACTTTTGGTTTCCTCATTCAAGTTCTCCCTTTTCTATTATATACTTCATACAATCATAGTTGGGGTTTTTGCCCATCCCTTATTTAAATCCCCCTATGTTCATTTTTCATTCTTACCCTTCCTTAAACTACATTTTACCATTTTTAAAGATGAAAAAGGGACTCTCTTGTGAGAAGTCGTTCCTTATTTAAAATACAATAATCGTTGTATTAGGGGTCACCATACATCGCCATCAACTTAAGAATTTTCACTACCCCTAAGTACAAAAAAAACGTTATTTTTTCTTATTCCCTCTTTTCGGGAGATGGACATGTATGGTGAGGCCTCTTATGTTTTTTGTTTAGTGAACAGATAAGCCATTCTAAAATTACTGTATGCAGACGTAAATACAGCCATTTGTAAAAAAGTCATGGAGGGATATTATGTTAAATTTTTATGTAACACTGTTTCTTATATTCGGCACTGCAATATTCTTATTTTTTAAGTCTGGTTCACCAAAAATTAAGGCTAAAAACCTATCGTTGATAATGGTCAGTTTAGGGGTAAATCTATGCACAATTCCAGTGGGTTTATTTATAGGTGTGATGGCAACAGACTCTCCATATAGTACTGAACTTGATTTTTGGGGAGGATTTCTCTTTATTCAGGGAATACCGCTCCTCCTACTACTTGTAGCTTTGATATGGTGGTTTATCCGCAAGGGCGAAGAAAAAATCGACACATAGAATTTTAAAATGACTTCCGCTAACGATAAGTATGTAAATGAGCTGCCGATATGGACAGCTCATTGTATTTTGCTTAACATGTTTTTTCAAAAATGATATCAGTTAAAAGAACAAAAAACTAAGACCGCAACTAAGAATCTTATCTCTTTCTATTCATTCTTCAATTACCATCCACCTTTAGGTACAATCGTAAAGTCAATGTTGTTTACTGGGTCTTGACCTACCTTTAGTTGGTAGTAGAAACCCCTCCCATCTTTTACCTCGTTTAAGTCTACTCCACTATCTATTAGCTTATTTACTTCTTCAATAGTGAGTTTTGGATCTGCAATACGAATGATGATTTCCATTAGTTTTCGATACTGCTCATTAGCTGTCTTATCCTCAAATACCAGTTTTTCAGTTGTAATCGTATAGGAGTTTGACAGCCAATCACTTTTACCCATTTTGGAATAAATTTCAAATCCCTTCCAGTCTGCTTTATAGATACGATCGTTTTCTTTATCACGATACTCTATATTTGAATCTTCGATCTCAATCATGCCATTTGAGTATTCTTTTAACTTATTTTCAAAGTCTACTCGATGTGTGAACCCGTCTTCAATAGTATCCTTAGTTAAAATATCTCGTCCGCAACTAGAGAGAATAAGTAGTAAAAAGATAGAGAATAAAATAGTGCAAAGCTTTTTCATAGAATTTACCTCATTTGGTGTATTTTTAATATTTATATTTAAACATAACTTAATTTTAAGATAAAGGGTTTATACAACTTTGTTTCAAATTCACAATAAAGATACAAAATAAAAAGTACCTCTAATGTAGTGGTACTTTTGTTGTTTTATAATTCCGTCAGCAATTCGAATTTTCTTTTTTGATCCGAAGATAGTTCATTTTCTACATACCTTTTTATAAGTAGATCAATTATTTCATGAATATATTTGGTATTTTGGGTACCGCCACATGCCCATCAAGCTAACATTTTAAAGTGCCCCCAAAACGAAAATTTCATCTTTTCATAGGTGTCCATGAGAATTTAGTTCATTTTTTTCGTTTTGGGGAACATTTAATTTCTTAAGTTGATGGCAATGTGGCAGTACCCCTTATATAGAAACTTCCCATAACAGGTGTTAATAAAGCGAGCATACCAATAATTGTAGGCATAGGTTTCCAATCTGAAAGTCTACCAGCTTCTGTATTACCTATTGTTAATCCTAATCCATACAATAGGGGTCACCATACATGCCCCTCATTCGTTTAAGCTTCCATTTTCACTTGTAACGTAAACAAACGGTTACGTTACAAGTGAAAACCAGGATAAAATAATCATATAACTGTCTTAACTAGATATGGCATGTTTTATTCTGTAAACGGTTTGCCGAGTTATACCGTTTTCTTTTGCAATATGAGAAATGGCTTCGCCATCATTTAACATTTCAACCACTCGATTGTACACTAGCCTTTTTTGAGGGTCTTTTGCTGTTGGAGAATAGATGGTTGGTCTTCCTTTATAGACACCATTCTGTTTGGCTATCGAAATTCCTTGTGCTTGTCTCCTTTTCGTTTCTGTTCGTTCCTGTTCCGCAATCATAGCCAAAATTTGAATGATTAAATCTTTGATGAATTTATCCAATAAAGAATTTCCAATTGCTTCTGCCATAATAGGTAGGCTAGTAATAATTAACTTTACTTCCTTTCTCTTTAGATAATTAACAGTCTCAATAATTTCATCATAATTACGCCCAAGTCTGTCGATAGCTTCTACCATAAATGTATCTCCAATTCGAACAAATTGTAACGCCTCCTGAAATGCTTCTCTATTATGAACAGATGCACCAGATTTTTGTTCAGTAAATATTTTTTCTGCTCCAAATTCTTTTAATTTTTGTATCTGTCTATTTAAATTTTGATCTAAAGTTGAAACTCTAGCATAAGCAATTTTCATTTTTCAAAATCCACCTCATTTTTCAATCTATTATCATACACCCTAATCATACAATTGAAACCGAGCATTTTCAATAACTGACCAATGGATGATTAGGGTCTACCCATAATAGACAAATTTAAATGTTTTATCGTAAGATGAAAGAATCGACGATTCCATTGTTATAATTTTAATCAGGAGGAATACCAGTGACTTCAATTGAGCGTACCGCATATCCCAGGTTCAAACAAAATATATCTAAGAAAGAACTTGCAACAATTTATACGGTTACACATGAAGAAAATATATTTGCACATCGTATAGCCCGTGGAGAAAGTTCCGTTTTTATTTGTTTAGTTATGTTGAAATCTTTTCAGCGGTTAGGATATTTTCCACGACCTAAGGAGATCCCGCTGATTGTGTTGCAACATATTCAATCCGGTCTCCATATCCCTGATGAAGTAGCGATTAAATTCAATTCAAAAGTGATGTATCGACATCAAAAAGAAATCCGTCAGTATTTACAAGTCTCTACATTTGGCAAAGATGCTTTGCACGTAGCAACAAAAGCTATTTATAAAGCTGCCCATGTCATGGATCATCCACCAGATTTAATTAATGTTGCCATTGAAGAATTAATTAAAGGACATTATGAGTTACCAGCATTCAGCACTTTGGATAGACTTGTTCGTCGTGTCCGCACGTTAGTTAACAATCAGTTGTGCCATACTGTTATGAATCGATTATCAAACCAAGAAAAACATAAACTGGATGAGCTACTACGCACTTCACAAGAAACCAAGCATTCCAGTTTTAATTATTTTAAAGAACTACCTAAAAGCCCCTCAATCTCTCACATGAAAGAGCTACAAAACAAATTAGATTTTATTACATCGTTTATGTCAAACATCGAGGAATTGTTAAAAGAAGTTCCAAATTCTAAAATCAAAAATTTCGCATTAGAAGCATTATCTTTAGATGCATCGGAAATGAAAGATTTTACTATGGCCAAAAGATATACACTCCTATTATCAGTTATTTATCGTTCACAAATTATAACAAGAGATCATTTAATAGATATGTTTTTAAAAAGGATTGCTAGGATACATAAAAAGGGAAAAGAAGAATTAGCTCTTTTGCGAGAAAAACAGCGCTCGATAAGTGAAAATCTTATTTCTATATTGAGTGAAGTTTTACATACGACTCATATGCATGATGATACGAATATAATAGGAAGTGAAATAACAGAATTATTCGAAAGAAGTGGTGGTATAGATTCTTTACAACAAGATTGTTTAGCCCTTTCTTCGTATAACGGGAATAACTATCTTCCTCTACTAGAAAAGTTTTATAACAGTCATAGAAAGACCTTATTTCGATTGATTTCATTATTAAAATTAGATTCAACAACTCAGGATGATTCTCTCATAAAAGCGTTACAATTTTTATTGTTAAATGAAAATCGAAGGGTAGAACACCTTCCTACTAGTATTGATTTATCATTTGCTAACGAGCAATGGAAACAAACTCTTCGAGTTGGAAAAGGTTCTAATTTATTGTATCGTAAACGGCTTGAAATCTGTATATTTTCCTATTTAGCTTCAGAATTAAAGACAGGTGATGTGAGTGTACAAGGTTCTGAAAAATACGCTGATTATAGGAAACAGCTATTATCTTGGGAAGAATGTGAACCGTTAGTTAAAGAATATTGTAAAGAACTTAACTTCCCTTCCTCTCCTACTCAATTTGTTAAACAACTGAAACAGAACTTAACTTCTGTTGCGAATACGGTAGATTTAAATTATCCGAATAATGGCCAGGTTATGATAACAGAAGATGGGGAACCCATTTTAAAACGCTTTGTACGAAAAACTGTGTCTATAAGTAGCAAATTGTTGGAAAAAGAAATTATACAACGCTTACCTGAAAGAACGGTATTAGATATCCTTTGTAATGTAGAACATTGGACTCATTGGACAAAACATTTTGGTCCTTTATCTGGTTCAGATTCTAAACTAGAAGATCCAACGGAGCGTTACATTGTGACTACCTTTGGATATGGATGTAATTTAGGTCCTACACAAACAGCTAAACATATGCGTAATACGATTACACCTCATATGCTTTCTTTTGTGAATCGCAGACATATTCATATTCCAAGATTAAATGCAGCACTTCAGGACGTTTTAAATCAATATCATACATTTAGTTTACCAAAACTATGGGGAACGGGGAAAATAGCTGCAGCTGATGGAACAAAACATGATATGTACACAGAAAATTTAATATCAGAATATCATATTCGTTATGGTGGGTATGGAGCTTTGGCCTATCATCATGTTGCGGATAATTATATTGCTCTTTTTAGTCATTTTATTCCTTGCGGTGTTTGGGAAGCAATCTATATTATTGATGGATTATTAAAAAATAAATCTGATATTCAACCAAATACCCTTCATGCGGATACACAAGGACAGTCCACCCCTGTATTTGCCTTATCTTATCTATTAGGAATTCAACTGATGCCTAGAATTCGTAATTGGAAAGATTTAAAATTTTTCCGTCCAGATAAACATACGCAGTATAAACATATAGACCCCTTATTTAAAGATGTAATTGATTGGAGGCTGATTGAAACCCACTGGAAAGACCTGTTTCAAGTAGTTGTTTCTATTAAAATGGGGAAAATACTACCTTCGACACTTCTTAGAAAATTAAGCAGTAATAGCAAGAAAAATCGATTATATCAAGCATTTCAAGAGCTTGGAAGGGTAATTCGGACAATATTCCTTCTTCAATATATTTCGGATATGAAACTACGTGAACAAATTACAGCTAGTACAAATAAAGTCGAAGCCTATAATGGATTTTCGAAATGGCTGTTCTTTGGTGGCGATGGTATTATTACGGAAAATGATCCAATCGAACAAGAAAAACGTATAAAATACAATGAGTTAATCACCAATTCTGTAATTTTTCAAAATGTAGTAGATATCACAACAATTTTATGGCAACTAAAAAATGAAGATTATCGCTTTTCACGTCAAGATTTAGAAAGGCTAAGTCCCTATATAACTAGACATATAAAACGATTTGGTGATTATGTAATTGACTTACAAAAGATCCCTCATCCAATAGAAGAAGAAATACCTCTATAAAAGAAGTAGGTCATAGTTGGAAATAAAAGTAAGGCTATGACCTATTTTTACACGTATCTCGGCTGTACCCCTATGTCAGTCGTATTATTTTAGTCGGTGGATCAGCCTTATTTTTAACAGGTGGTGTAATATCAGCAATTTCTGCTTTTAAAAGTTTTAATCGTTTGGCTAATACACCACCTTCTTCAGATAACTCATAGTTGCTTACTTCATACAAACGCCGCCTCCAATATGATGTGCACCCCAATTGTTAGACACAATTAACAATTGGAGGTGCATTTTTTATGGGAAAGTTTTCTCCTAAAGAAA
>NZ_JAEHBK010000150.1:0-362 GCF_016483685.1 Bacillus cereus group sp. N8
TCATAGTCTTTCACTTTTACTTCATTTACTGTGTACTTGAACTCATTTCCTTGTCCATCGTACTTTGGTAGATCTTTGAAGTCGAAACTCCAGTTACCATCCTTATCAGCCTTCACTTCTTTTGTTTGGAACTCTGTTCCATTTTGAAGTAATTGAACTGTGATGCCTTCTGGACGTGTGTTGAACTTATTGTTGTAGTCTTCCCAGACTTTCTTACCACTTACTTCTGTTGTTTCCGTATTCTTGTAAGTGTTCGTAATCGTTGTTCCTTCTACTTTTGTTTCATAGTCTTTCACTTTTACTTCATTTACTGTGTACTTGAACTCATTTCCTTGTCCATCGTACTTTGGTAGATCTTTAAA
>NZ_JAEHBK010000151.1:0-357 GCF_016483685.1 Bacillus cereus group sp. N8
AGGTTTAGATTTTTAACGTCTTTGTTTTGATATCCACAACAAGAACATAATTGGCTTGAAGCAAATGTTTTCGATACAACAATGACTTGTTTGCCGTACCATTTTGCTTTGTATTCCAACATAGTTCGAAACTGAGACCATGATACCTCACTAATTGCTTTTGCTAACTTATGATTCTTTAACATATTCGATACTTGCAAATCCTCTATACCGATAACATCGTGGTTTTTGATGATTTCAGTCGAGATTTTGTCCAAGTAATCTTTTCTAGCATTCGTCATGTATTCATGAATTCTAGCTACTTTTACTCGTTGTTTATTCCAGCGAGAAGATCCTTTCATTCTTCTAGAAAGAACA
>NZ_JAEHBK010000152.1:0-353 GCF_016483685.1 Bacillus cereus group sp. N8
TGTTTTTCAGGTGCCCAACTATTTCTACCAACATCGATCCATCCTTCTTTACGAGCATAAATCATGACAGGCGCTTTTGAAGAAATTGTACCTTTATATGGACCATCAATACCATCGTAATAATTTACTCCCCATCCTTCTGGATACTTTGATACTGCTTTGAAAGGCCAGTAATTATAATGTTCAGCCTTTACCCAACGACTTCTACCTAAATCTAACCAAACATCACCATCTGCTCCCCAGTAGGCACCCCAATATAATACTTCCGCTGCTGTTGTAAAACGTCCTTGAAAAGAACCGTGTGGTTTATCATGATAGTTAACACCAAACCCTTCTGGATACTTTGATTTGGC
>NZ_JAEHBK010000153.1:0-348 GCF_016483685.1 Bacillus cereus group sp. N8
ACTTTATTAGATTCACAAAAGAAAGTGTCAGAAAGAAATAGAAAGGCTATACTGGCCTGTCTGAAGAAAGGAATAAAGGTTATTTTTGCTACAGCAAGGGCGCCACGATCAGTCAAAGTTTTTCTTCCTCACGAACTTCAGGACATTGCAATTATGATTTACTACAATGGAGCTTTGGTAGTAGATAACGCATTAGGTTACAGACAACATTACCCGATCGAATCAACAATCACAAATGAAATTATAGAATTTGTGATTACTCACCAGGCTGATGCATGCCTCTCAGTTGAATCGGAAGATACATGGTACAGTAATAAAACATTGGATTACAACAAAACCATGAATGCA
>NZ_JAEHBK010000154.1:0-341 GCF_016483685.1 Bacillus cereus group sp. N8
GCATATGACAGGGACGGCGGAATCCTTTCTCAAATGGCAGGCAAAGGGCGTATCACGGCACACGAATTAAAAGGAGTGTTAGGTAGTAATATCGACACTTCTGCTTTGTTAAGTACAGATTCGGCAACGAATTATAAGACATTTGCCAAGATGAAGGGATTACAACACGAAGCAATTAACTTGCGAAAAGGAACATACGTTAGGAAAGGGATTTACCATATTCAACACGTTAATAGTTATAATAGACGTTTTAAGGAATGGATGAATCGTTTTCAAGGCTTTGCTACACGTTATTTAGACATGTCTCTTATAAAAATCTGACGCTGACGACGAATATCCTT
>NZ_JAEHBK010000155.1:0-333 GCF_016483685.1 Bacillus cereus group sp. N8
TGTTGCAAAGTTAGAAAAAATATAGAGAGGTCTACAGATTGGAAATAGACTTTAAGCAATCGCTACTAATTGCTGTATTTCTTTGTACACTGAAAAGACGGAGTCTGATTCAAGACTTCGTATTTGTTTATATATGGCCTGAATCGTTTCAATCCCCTTTATGGTTCGTGAAGCATGACGAAGATTTTGAAATCCCGCTGATTTGGCAAAACGTCTCTTTACATGCCTATGATTCTGTTCAATCAGGTTATTGAGGTATTTAACGGTACAATGTTTTGTACGTACATAAAAGCCGTTCTTCTTCAGTTTTTTGAACGCACAAAGCAAGGGCGG
>NZ_JAEHBK010000156.1:0-324 GCF_016483685.1 Bacillus cereus group sp. N8
TATGCGCCCGTAGCTCAATTGGATAGAGCGTTTGACTACGGATCAAGAGGTTAGGGGTTCGACTCCTCTCGGGCGCGTTTTCTTTCGGGAAGTGGCTCAGCTTGGTAGAGCACCTGGTTTGGGACCAGGGGGTCGCAGGTTCAAATCCTGTCTTCCCGATACTTGTTTGGGGCCTTAGCTCAGCTGGGAGAGCGCCTGCCTTGCACGCAGGAGGTCAGCGGTTCGATCCCGCTAGGCTCCACCAAAAAAGTTCTTTGAAAACTGAACGAAACAAACAACGTGAACGTCAATTTTTATTTTTAGATGCTAGACAAACTAACTTTA
>NZ_JAEHBK010000158.1:0-316 GCF_016483685.1 Bacillus cereus group sp. N8
TATTGTGCTAGAGAAGATGGTTCACTTTATTCAGACGGTTGGTTTAAAATCGACGGTAAAGATTATCACTTTGACCAGTGGGGACATAAGATGTAAGGCTCTGATGCCAAAACTTCAAGATAATTGCAAATAATCTCTAAATCTTGGACATACTGATACTATTACTCTAAAAAAGGTGAGTGATCAGTATGGAAAGCGAAATTTATTCAAGTGGAAGCATTATCATCATGATAATATTTTGCAAACAGTAAGATGGTACCTACGGTACAACTTGAGCTTTCGTGATTTGGTGGAAATGATGGCGGAACGGGGCTTA
>NZ_JAEHBK010000159.1:0-309 GCF_016483685.1 Bacillus cereus group sp. N8
ACTTCTACTATATAAAAAATAGTAGTGCGAACCAATGCCTTGGCCTGCACTACTAATCTTAGTATGTTTTCTTTTTTTAACTGTTCAATTGCTATAGGATAAGCTGGATTCTTATCGACTGTTATCACACGTGGCTTTGAAACATGAAAAGACCGCAAAGCTTTCTTGAAAAAGCGCTTTGCAGCCTTATGATCTCTTGTTTTGCTTAGGCAAAAATCGATTGTGTTTCCGTTCGAATCAACAGCACGATACAGGTACATCCATTGACCTTTTACTTTGATATATGTTTCATCGACTCTCCAAGAGTCA
>NZ_JAEHBK010000016.1:0-104538 GCF_016483685.1 Bacillus cereus group sp. N8
AGTAGTAAAAGGGAAAACGGATGAAAAAGGTGTAGCGAAATTCAAACTACCATACGGAAAGTACACGTATAAAGAAATAATAGCGCCAAATGGATATGTAATAAATGAAGAGACATTCGCATTTGAAATAAAAGAGGATGGAGAAATTATTAAACATATTGTGAAAAATAAGAAAGAAGAAAAGGCATCGCTTCCTTCTAAGCCAAATAAGCCAACACCAAATGGAGAAGTAAAACCTTCCGCTGATGTGAAGCCGATGCAACAACTTAATACTCATAATGAAGTGCGTTTACCAGCTACTGGCGGCGTCGGCAATGAATTTACGGCTTTATTCGTTTTAGGAATTAGTTTTATTATTGCTGGTGCATATGTGTTAAGGGTGAAAAATAGAAAAGAAATGTAGAAAAAAACGCCTTGTAATAAAGGCGTTTTTTTTAGTATCTCAACTTCATCAACAAACTCTTAATTTCCTCATCTTCCATAAAGAGATCATGGTGTTTCTGGGTAATCTTTGCAAGTGCAACGTCATGATAGAAAAATTCTGTAAAGAACTTCACGAAAGGTTGTGACATTGTTTTCATCGCTTGCCATGATTCTTGCTCTACACCAGCAAATAAAATTTCACGATCGTCAACGATGAGTAGTAAGTACCGCTCTAATGCGTTAGGCTCTTCAGTTAGGATTAGAAAATGTATGTTTTCTAAGTCTGTTTCTACTTCTCCAACTATGAGGGACTCGATTAGGACGCCTTGTTTTGCTTTTTGTTCTAGTAAAGGAAGATATTCTAAAAGGGTATCATTCCATGCAGAGATGCGTATAGATTCTTTTGCATCTTCTACAAGTTGCCTACTTTGTACCTTAATAGAAGACTGCATTTTTAAACTCCAAACGCGGTCATCTGTAAATGACTTTTTAGAAATATTATTTTCAAGTTCTTTAATATTAGATTGGAATTCTGTCGTTAATTTTTCAATTGCTAGCTTGAGTGGTAATGCTGTATACAACTTTTTCTTTTCTGAAACAGAATCCATTACCATCCCTTTATCAATTAGGCGTGCTAACACTTCGTATATTTTTGCTTTTGGAACACCTGAATGTTTAACAATAGTTGTTGCATCTAATGGTTCGTTGCTTGATACGACAACTTCATAGGCCTGGCTTTCATATTGTGAGAAACCGAATTTTTGTAGCATAGTTCCCTCCGAACGAATGAGATTATATGTTAAGGATAATGAACTATTTGTTTTTGCACAAGTGTTGAGAAGTTTACGTTTAAAAATTGCAGTAGTATTTTCGGTGCTGATTTCTATGATGTTTGTAATATTAGGTACAGCTGTTTCTGAAGAGGTTAATGCTGCTACTGAGTCACAAGTTAATCATTTAGAAAAAGTGGCTCATACGATGGAAAGTTTGACAGAGAATATGCAGGACTTAGAAAGATTGGTTGAGCAGTTTAAAGTAGACGAATAACAAATTATTAAAATGATAAAGATTTTGGTAAAATAGACAATGGATATATAAGAAGTAATTTATAGGAGGAAGACTACTATGGCAATTGTTGACGTATCGATTATTCCAGTAGGAACAGGTAATCCAAGTGTTAGTGAATATGTAGCAGAAGTACAAAAGGTGCTAGAGAAAAATGCAGATCGCGTGAAGTATCAATTAACACCAATGAATACAATTATTGAAGGAGATCTTCCTGTCATTCTAGAAGTAATTCAACAAATGCATGAAGTTCCATATACGAAAGGTGCACAGCGTGTTGCAACAACAATTCGTATCGATGATCGTCGTGATAAAGTAAGCACAATGGAGAAAAAATTAAACTCTGTTCGATCAAAATTATAAGGAAAAGCAGCGATCTTCGCTGCTTTTTTCATATAGGAGGTAGATAAGATGAGTGAAAAGTTTAACGAACAATTTGACGGGTTGTTAGAGAAATACACGGAACTATTACTTGGAGAGAGCGATGAAGAGAGAAAAGAGCAGGTACAGAAGTGGGCACTGTATTCTTACATAGCGAAGACGATGCCGGCTTTAGTGAAGCACTGGAATGAGACGTATCCAGATGCGAAAGAAGAGATGGTACAGTTAATTACGAATATTAAAAAGCTGAATGATGAGAAGCGAAATGAGAAGTAAAAAAGCTTGAGATAATGTTACCTCAAGTTTTCTATATTAATATCCTTATATAATTTACATGGAATATAAAGGGTTTTATAAGCATGTCGAATATTTTCGACATGCTTATTTTTTGCCTAGTAAACCCGTTTTTTATAAATGTCGAAAAATATTTCCGGCATATTTGTAAGCGAGAATATGGGGTTTTAAATGTTTTTATAGTATTTTATAAATTATCTAAATAATTATTTGTATCAAATAATTTTAAACAATGATATAATTCCGAAGAGGGGTAAAAAACAGATAAAGTACAGTCATAGGGGTGAATTACATGGAACAATTAATGCGAAATTCGTTTCTTTTCTTATCTAAAAATAAAGCGCTAACAAAACTGGCTAAAAAGTACGGTTTGCGCTTTGGTGCAGGTCGCTTCGTCGCAGGGGAGACGATTGAATTAGCGACAGCTGCAATTCAACAATTAAATAAGCAAGGTCTTTGTGTAACAATCGATTATTTAGGTGAATTCGTTGATAATGAAGCAGAAGCAAATGAAATGGCTACCCAATCGATTGAAGCGATTCGTGCAATTGGAAGAGAAGGTCTTGATTCACAACTTTCTTTAAAGATGACTTCTATGGGATTAGATATCTCTGATGAAATCGTAATGAACAACATGCGTCGTATTTTAGAAGCTGCAAAAGAAAACGGTGTGTTTGTTACAATTGATATGGAAGACTATACGCGTTGCGGAAAAACAATTGATATCTTTAAACAATTAAAATCTGAGTACGATAATATTGGTACAGTTATTCAAGCTTATTTATATCGTACAGAAAAAGATATTGAAGATTTAAATGCTTATAATCCTAATTTACGTCTTGTAAAAGGGGCTTATAAGGAACCTGAAGAAGTAGCGTTCCCAGACAAGAAAGATGTAGATGACAATTATAAAAAAATTATTAAAATGCACTTATTAAATGGAAATTATACTGCAATTGCTTCACATGACGAAGCAATTATTGAATATACGAAAAAACTTGCCGAAGAACACAATATTTCAAGGGATCAATTTGAATTCCAAATGCTATTTGGGATTCGTACAGAGCGTCAACTTGAGCTAGTAAAAGAAGGCTATAAAATGCGTGTTTACGTACCGTATGGAAACGATTGGTATGGTTACTTCATGCGCCGTCTAGCAGAGCGTCCAGCGAACGTTGCGTTCGTATTAAAAGGTATGATCAAAAAATAACCAAGGAGAAAATTCTCCTTGGTTATTTTAATTGCTGAAATGCATAGTGTGCCATTTTCTTCGTATCAGGGTATAGTTGTGTACGAGTAGAAGATAATACGACATTGATGACACGTTTACCGTTTTTTTCATCAACAGTTACGACTGTATATTTTCCGAGTGCAGATAAACCGCTTTTACTTCCAATTGCATATGGATCGTCATATAGTTCTTCTCGTCCATAGTTTGCGATTTTTGGAGAGCGCTCTGAAGTATGTAGTGTTGTATGTATTGAATTCATATATTCTAAAACAATCGGATACTTCAAGGCTTCTTTCGTAATAATAGCAATGTCATAAGGTGATACTTTATTTCCAAGTGCATCAGCACCGCTTGCATTTTTGAAAGTTGCATGCTTCGTCCCGAGTTCCTTCGCTCTAGCATTCATCATTTTCACAAACTCATTTTTTGATTCTGCGATATGTTCTGCAATTGACTCAGCGATCGGGTCTGCACTAATGATAAGCATAAGTTTTAATGCCTCATCACGTTTTAATTTTTCACCAGCACGAAGCTTAATCTTCTTACTTTGACTTTCTGTTTTTATTGCGTTTTCTGTAACTGTAATTTCTTCATCTTCTTTTACATTCTCAAGTAAGAGAAGAGTTGTCATCATTTTGGCTATACTAGCCGGATAAGAGCGCTCATCCTCGCGTTTTCCATACAAAATTTCACCTGTGTCTGCATCGATTGTAATTCCATATTGCCCAGTAATACTAGGTTGATCCGCTCTTACGGCTTGTTGTCTGTGAGCATAAGAGAAGAAAATCATCCCTGTAAACAGTGTAGCAATCATTACAATCATAACTATTGTTCGTTTCATTATAATTCCCTCTTTTGTTCCAAATAAATTGGGCAGAAAAAGCAGCCATTAATCATTATGCCACGTTCTCTGCCCAAAAATATAGCGTTATTTTTCGCCCATATTATGCTTCTTATATTGTTGGTTATTACCTTGACGCCCTTTTTCAACACCTTGATTATGCGGACCTGCATTTCCAGTTACGCTTGCTGCGCTAATTCCAGCTTTTGAAGGGTTCTTCTTAAGTTTTGCCATATATATTCCTCCAGTTTCGTCAGATTATAAAAAGGAAAAGTGCATTTTAATGAAGAAAATACACATGTATAGCATAGCCAAATGAAAGAAATATATTTGTTTCAGAAAATTTTATCAATAAATATATTGCGAAAATTCAAACTGTATCATATATTTATTAGTAGAGGCTCACTCATTGATTGCGACTTATGTCGAAAAATTGAATGAGCATTCATTCAAGAATAGGGGGAGAAATGGATGTTCCAAATTAAAAAGGCTGCTGTTCTAGGTTCAGGCGTAATGGGTTCAGGAATTGCGGCACACTTAGCTAATATTGGTATTCCGACATTATTGCTTGATATTGTACCACCTGCGCTTACGAAAGAAGAAGAAGCGAAGGGACTTACATTAGAACATAAAAGTGTGAGAAATCGTTTTAGTAATACGGCTGTGCAAAAACTATTAAAGCAAAAACCAGCTCCTCTGACAGTGAAAGGAAATTTAGCACTGATTGAAGCAGGTAACTTAGAAGATGATCTTGAGCTTCTAGCTGATGTAGATTGGATTATTGAAGTAGTAGTTGAAAACTTAGATATAAAGAAGAAACTATTTGAAAAAGTAGATGCTGTTCGTAAACCAGGCTCAATTGTGAGCTCAAATACATCAGGCATTTCCGTTGAAAAAATGGCAGAGGGTCGTTCAGACGACTTCCAGAAACACTTCTTAGGCACACACTTTTTTAACCCACCACGATATTTAAAACTTCTAGAGGTAATACCGACGAAAGAAACTGATCCACAAGTATTAAGCTTCATGAAATTATTTGGCGAAGACGTTCTTGGAAAAGGCGTTGTTATCGCAAAAGATACACCAAACTTTATTGGAAACCGCATTGGTACGTACGGCTTGCTTGTAACGCTTCAAGAAATGATTAAGCGTGGATATAGCATTGGAGAAGTTGATTCTGTAACGGGTCCATTAATTGGTCGTCCGAAGAGCGCAACGTTCCGCACATTAGATGTTGTCGGTTTAGATACATTTGTACATGTTGCAAATAACGTATATGAAAATGTACAAGAAGAAGAGCGTGATGTATTTAAAGTACCAGCTTTCATGCATGACATGCTTGATAAAAAATGGCTTGGAAGCAAAACAGGTCAAGGCTTCTTCTTAAAACAAGGAAAAGAAATTTTAGAATTAAATCCTGAAACGATGGAATACGAAGCGCGCAAAAAATTAAAAGCTGCATCCGTAGAGTTAAGTAAGCAAGAAAAAGGATTAGCGAATAAATTGAAAGCGCTTGTATACGCGAAAGACCGTGCAGGGGAGTTGTTATGGAACATCATTACACCAACTCTTTTATACTCTGCAAAACTTCATAAAGAAATTGCGGACGATATCGTTGCGATTGACCAAGCGATGAAATGGGGCTTCGGATGGGAGCAAGGGCCATTTGAAATTTGGGATGCAATCGGCGTTGAAAAGTCTGTTCAAAAGATGGAAGAAAACGGCGTAGTTGTTCCGACTTGGGTGAAAGAAATGTTAGAGAAAGGTTTCACTACTTTCTATAAACATGATAACGGAGATAGCTACTATTACGATAATGGCGAATATAAGCTAATCGAACGTAATAAAAAGGCAATTTCTCTTAAACAATTAAAAGCGAAAAATGGTGTATTAAAGAAAAATAGCGGAGCGAGCTTAATTGATTTAGGTGACGGCATCCTTTGCTTAGAATTCCATTCAAAGAGCAATGCAATTGGCATGGATATTACGCAAATGATTAACTACGCTGTTGATGAAGTAGAGAAGAATTATAAAGGTCTTGTTATCGGAAACCAATCGAAGAACTTCTGCGTTGGTGCGAACCTTGCAATGATCTTAATGGAAGCACAAGACGACAACTACTTTGAAATTGAGTGGGTCGTGAAAAACTTCCAAGATGCAATGACGAAAATTAAGTACTCTTCTAAGCCAGTTGTAGCAGCACCATATGGTATGACGCTTGGCGGAGGTACAGAAGTTTGCTTACCAGCAGCTAGCATTCAAGCTTCTAGCGAAACGTATATGGGCTTAGTAGAAGTTGGTGTTGGCTTAATCCCTGGCGGAGGCGGTAATAAAGAGCTATACATTAAACACTTAAATAAAATGCCAAACGGTGTAGAGTTTGATCTGCAAAAAGTTGCGAATAAAGTATTCGAATCTGTAGCGATGGCGAAAGTTTCTACATCAGCACAAGAAGCTGTATCGAACAACTTCTTAGGCGATAAAGACGGTATTAGTGTGAATGGTGATCACTTACTATATGATGCGAAACAAAAAGCACTTTCTTTATATGAAGCGGGTTATAAAGCGCCGATTCGTAAAAAGATACCTGTTGTTGGTGAAACAGGCTATGCAACGCTTGTACTTGGTGCAGAAGCAATGCATTTATCAGGTTACATTTCTGAACATGATCTTCATATTGCGAAGAAACTTGCATATGTCATTGCGGGCGGAAAAGTGCCGTACGGAACAGAAGTTGATGAGCAGTATTTATTAGATGTAGAACGTGAAGCATTTATTAGCTTAGTAAGTGAGATGAAATCACAAGCAAGAATGCAGCACATGCTTGTAAAAGGAAAGCCATTACGTAACTAATAACGAGGGGAGATATCGTTCATGAGAGAAGCTGTCATTGTTGCGGGAGCAAGAACACCAATTGGAAAAGCAAAGAGGGGTTCATTAAAAACAGTTCGTCCTGACGATCTAGGGGCGTTAGTAGTAAAGGAAACGTTAAAGCGTGCGAATTATGAAGGACCAATCGACGATTTAATTTTCGGTTGTGCGATGCCAGAAGCAGAGCAAGGCTTAAACATGGCTCGTAATATCGGCGGATTAGCAGGACTTTCTTACGATGTTCCAGCTATTACAATTAACCGTTACTGTTCTTCAGGTTTACAAAGTATCGCTTATGGAGCAGAGCGCATTATGCTTGGTCACTCTGAAGCTGTGTTATCAGGCGGAGCGGAATCAATGAGTTTAGTTCCAATGATGGGACACGTTGTTCGTCCAAATAGTCGCCTTGTAGAAGCGGCTCCAGAATATTATATGGGTATGGGACATACAGCAGAGCAAGTTGCTGTGAAATATGGAATTTCTCGTGAAGAGCAAGATGCATTTGCAGTAAGAAGTCATCAACGTGCTGCGAAAGCATTAGCTGCAGGGAACTTTGCTGATGAAACAGTATCTGTAGATGTAACGTTACGTACTGTTGGATCAAATAACAAACTGCAAGAAGAAACAATCATTTTCGCACAAGACGAAGGTGTAAGAGCAGAAACGACGCTAGACATTTTAGGTAGATTACGTCCAGCATTTAACGTTCGCGGTTCTGTAACAGCTGGTAACTCTTCACAAATGAGTGATGGTGCAGCATCTGTACTATTAATGGATCGTGAAAAAGCAGTGAGCGATGGCATGAAGCCACTTGCGAAATTCCGTTCATTTGCAGTAGCTGGCGTACCACCAGAAGTAATGGGAATCGGCCCAATCGCTGCAATTCCAAAAGCGTTAAAATTAGCTGGCTTAGAGCTATCTGATATCGGTCTATTCGAACTAAATGAAGCGTTCGCTTCTCAATCAATCCAAGTTATTCGTGAACTTGGTTTAGATGAGGAAAAAGTAAACGTAAACGGCGGTGCAATCGCACTTGGACATCCACTTGGCTGTACAGGAGCGAAACTAACACTATCTCTTATTCACGAAATGAAACGCCGCAATGAGCAATTCGGTATCGTAACAATGTGTATCGGCGGCGGAATGGGAGCAGCGGGAGTGTTTGAATTACTATAAAAAAAGTGGAAGCGGCTTGCTCAGAATGTGAGGGGGATGGAGCTTCAGACGTAGAGGCGCTCTTTGCCTCGTAGGAAGAAGCGAAGCCACCGAACATTCTAGCCGCTGGAACTGGATTGAAAAAAAGTGCAGGTGGCTTGCTCAGAACAAGAGGGCGTTGGAAGCCCTGACGAAGAGGCGCTTTTTGCCTCACAGGAAGGGATGAAACGACCGACTGTTCTAGCCACCGGAACTGGATTAGATAAAAAGTGGAAGCGGCTCGCTCAGAACGAGAAAACGCTAAAGCAAAGAATGGAAGCAACAAAGGTTTATAAAAAATAAATGGGAGAGCCAGCTTCTTTCAAAAAGAAAGAAGCGGCTTATGAAAATATAAAGGAGGAAATTTTCATGGAAAAAACAGTAGGAAGTGCGGTTAAAGGCGGTAGCTTTTTAGTAGATGAGATTACGATTGATCAAGTGTTTACGCCAGAAGATTTTTCATCTGAGCATAAAATGATTGCAAAAACGACAGAGGACTTTATCGTAAATGAAGTTCTTCCGGAGCTTGAATATTTAGAGCAACACGAGTTTGATCGTTCTGTTCGTCTTTTAAAAGAAGCTGGTGAACTTGGTTTACTAGGCGCTGACGTACCAGAAGAGTACGGCGGAATTGGCCTTGATAAAGTAAGCTCAGCGTTAATCGCAGAGAAATTCTCTCGCGCTGGTGGCTTTGCAATTACTCACGGTGCTCACGTAGGTATCGGATCGTTACCAATCGTATTATTCGGTAACGAAGAGCAAAAGAAAAAATATTTACCACTACTTGCAACTGGTGAAAAATTAGCTGCATACGCATTAACAGAGCCAGGTTCAGGATCTGATGCATTAGGCGCAAAAACAACTGCACGTTTAAATGCAGAAGGTACACATTACGTATTAAATGGTGAAAAACAATGGATTACAAACTCTGCATTTGCTGACGTATTTGTCGTATATGCAAAAATAGATGGTGAGCATTTCTCAGCATTTATCGTAGAGAAAGAGTATGCTGGCGTATCTACAAGCCCAGAAGAAAAGAAAATGGGTATTAAATGTTCATCAACTCGTACGTTAATTTTAGAAGATGCGTTAGTACCGAAAGAAAACTTACTTGGTGAAATCGGTAAAGGTCATATTATCGCGTTCAACATTTTAAATATCGGTCGTTATAAATTAGGTGTTGGTACAGTTGGGTCTGCGAAACGTGCAGTAGAAATTTCAGCACAATATGCAAACCAACGTCAACAGTTCAAACAACCAATCGCTCGCTTCCCATTAATTCAAGAGAAACTTGCGAATATGGCAGCAAAAACATATGCAGCTGAAAGCTCTGTATATCGTACAGTAGGTTTATTCGAAAGCCGCATGAGCACATTATCTGAAGAAGAAGTAAAAGACGGTAAAGCAGTAGCAGCTTCTATCGCTGAATATGCAATCGAGTGTTCTTTAAATAAAGTATTCGGTTCTGAAGTACTAGATTATACAGTAGATGAAGGTGTTCAAATTCACGGTGGTTACGGATTTATGGCAGAGTACGAGATTGAAAGAATGTACCGCGATTCTCGTATTAACCGTATTTTCGAAGGAACGAACGAAATTAACCGCCTAATCGTACCAGGTACGTTCTTACGTAAAGCGATGAAAGGTGAATTACCACTTCTTCAAAAAGCACAAAAATTACAAGAAGAGTTAATGATGATGATGCCAGAAGAAGTAGGCGATGAGCCATTAGCACTTCAAAAATATTTAGTAACTAACGCGAAGAAAATCGGCTTAATGGTAGCTGGATTAGCAGCTCAAAAATACGGTAAAGCACTAGATAAAGAGCAAGAAATTCTTGTGAATATCGCTGACATCGTAAGTAACCTATACGCAATGGAATCAGCTGTTCTTCGTACAGAAAAAGCAATTAAAACAACTGGTCTTGAAAAGAATAAACAAAAAGTGTTATACACTGAAGTATTCTGCCAAGAAGCATTCAACGAAATCGAAGCAGATGCGAAAGAAACACTTATCGCAGTTGAAAACGGCGACATGCTGCGCATGATGTTATCATCATTACGCAAATTAACACGCCACACGCCACTTAACGTAATTCCGAAGAAACGTGAAATCGCTGCGAAAATTTTAGAAGATGAGCGTTATACAGTTTAATACCTTTAAATAACAGTAGTCGTATAAACGACTACTGTTATTTTTTTGTGAAAAAATGTAATTTTCAGTGACAAAAACTAATGCCATTAGTATAATATAACTAATAGTATTAGTTTTCGTGAAAAGGGAGATGGGAATATGAGAATGATGCATGAAAAAACGGTATATCAATTGTCATTTTTGCCAAGAGTGTTTCCTGTGAATTGTTACTTTGTGGAGGAAGAAGATGGTTTAACTTTAATTGATGCTGCTTTGCCATATAGTGCAAAAGGAATCTTGCAGGCGGCTGAGAAAATAGGAAAACCAATTACGAATATTGTATTAACACATGCGCATGATGATCACATCGGTGCACTAGACGCATTAAAGGACGTGCTTCCTAATGTTCCAGTCTATATTTCTAAGCGAGACGCAAAACTGTTAGAAGGAGATACGACGTTACAAAAGGATGAACCGAATATACCGATAAAAGGCGGTGTACCTAAAAAGGTAAAAACGGTACCTGATGTTTTATTGGAAGATGGCGACCGAGTTGGATCGCTTCTTGCGATTATGACACCGGGACATACGCCAGGCTCCATGTCGTTTCTTGATGTACGAAATAAAGCTCTTATTGTCGGGGATGCCTTCCAAACAAGAGGAGGTATGGCTGTTTCAGGACAAATGAAATTTTGGTTTCCGTTTCCTGCGATGGCAACGTGGAGTAAAGAAGTCGCATTACAAAGTGCAGAGAAGCTAAGAGAATATGAGCCATCCTTGCTTGCGGCAGGGCATGGGAAAATGATAAATGATCCAGGCGCTATCATAGAGCTTGCCATTAAGGAAGCTAGGCGGAATATAGAAAGTAGAAAAGAGGGTTAATTTATGTCACCTAGAATTGGACTTACATTACCGAAAATTGTAGAAACAGCAGCAGAAATTGCGGATGCAAATGGAATACAAGAAGTAACAATAGCTTCATTAGCGCAAAGGTTAGGGATACGTTCGCCCTCTCTATATAATCATGTGAAAGGGTTACAAGATGTACGGAAAAATCTTGGTATTTACGGAATAGAACAGTTGCATAACAGATTGGAAGAAGCGGCCGAGGGTAAACGTATGGATGAAGCAATTCATGCTTTAGGAGAAGCGTATGTAGCATTCGTCCGCAAACATCCTGGATTGTATGAAGCAACCTTTTTACGAGATGAAGAATTAAGAAAAGCAGGTGACGGAATTGTAAAGCTTTGTCTTCAGGTTTTACAACAATACGGCTTAGAAGGAGAGAATGCACTTCATGCGACACGTGGATTCAGAAGTATTTGTCATGGGTTTGCGTCGATTGAACAGCAGGGTGGATTTGGTTTGCCGCTAGATTTGGATACAAGTTTATATTTATTACTAGAAACGTTTATTAAAGGATTACATGTAATGAGAGATTGAATAAGAGGAAACCTTAGAAGTGATTCTAAGGTTTTTTAGTGCATATAATCCTAAAAGAACAGAATACTAAATCTTGAATGAGCAAAGAAAGATAGGAGCATTCTATGCGAAATTGAACAGGGCTTGAAAATGAGAAAGAGCCTCTAATGATTTAGAGGCTCTTTCTTGCTAAATAATATTATTTAGCAGGTTTTAGAAATGTATATATTGCTAAGACAAAATTGAAAAACGTAAATACGAAAGGATCCTGGCTTGACTCAGAATCATAAGCTTCTTGGCTTTTTGTAAGAAAGTCGTGGATTTTCATAGTCATTGCTCCTTTGTTATGTAGAGTTTATAAAAGGGAGTTTTTAATTAAACTAACGCTTACTAATAAATCCTAAGAAAAACGTAGTGTTACGATTTTTATAGTTGTTAAGTGCTATAAATAGGAAACAAATGAGAAATAACATGTGTAAAGGTATAGAGGTTAATAGTGGTTTTAAAGCTAGTACATCAATTAGCAATTTTACATATAGGATTGCATAAACGATGAAGAAGATAACTTTAAACTTTCTTTGCATAGGCACACACCGTCTTAATATGGTGTATTTGTGAATTATAAAGTTAAGGGTACATTTTTAAAATTTGTATTTTTCTGTAATTATAACATTTTTTTGTCTGTATAAATAGATGTGGTTGATTTTATTATGAAAGGAATTTAAGAAAGCTTTTTAATGAATACGATTTAAAAAGAATCAAATAATAAATATTGAATGAACAAAGAAAGGTAGGAGTATTCTATGCAAAATTTAACAGAGCTTGAAGTAGAAAACTTACGTCATTTGATTGGTGGACACGCAACAATTATTAACAAGTTAGAACAGTATGCACAGGCATGTACAGATCCAGAGTTGAAACAAATGCTACAAAAGGATGCACAAGATGCACGAAATACGAAACAACAATTAATGACTTTCTTAGGATAGGAGGAAGCGAAAAATGAATGAAAAAGATATGGTAAATGATTATTTAGCAGGGCTAAATTCAAGTTTAACAAGTTATGCAAATTATATTTCTCAGTCTGATAATGAACAGTTACATCAAACGTTAATTCAAATTCGCAATCAAGATGAGATGCGTCAACGTAATATGTATGAATACGCAAAGCAAAAGAGTTATTACAAACCGGCAGCACCTGCTAATCCAATGATTGTACAGCAATTAAAAAGTCAATTAAGTGCGGAATAGTGTGATGAATGAAACGAGCGAATGGATTCGCTCGTTTTTTTTGTTTGGTATATGTCAATAAATACATAAGAAATATTTTTCCAGTTGTAACGAATATGACGAAAATTGAATATGACAATTCACAAAAAGGACAAAAGTTTGTTCAATGTTTCACAAAGTATCCATGGTTTCTATCGTGGGAATCTCTATAATTAGGAGTGTAAAGAACAAAAGAAATAGATTACATGATCGATTAGGAGAGATTGCTATGAATAGAAACACAAGAAAAATTGCAATTATCGGTACTGGATTAGTTGGATCAAGCTGCGCGTATTCCATTGTAAACCAAGGGATTTGCGAAGAGCTATTGTTAATTGATATAAATCATGAACGTGCAGTTGGAGAAGCGATGGATTTATCGCATTGCATTAACTTTACAAATACAAGAACAAAAGTATATGCAGGAAGCTATGAAGACTGCAAAGATATGGACATTGTAATTATTACAGCAGGGCCAGCGCCGAAGCCTGGACAAAGTCGTTTAGACACTTTAGGAGCAAGCGCTAAGATTATGGAGAGTGTTGTGAATGGCGTAATGGAAAGTGGATTTGATGGCATTTTCTTAATCGCATCGAACCCAGTTGACATTATTACATATCAAGTTTGGAAATTATCTGGTTTACCAAGAAATCGTGTACTTGGTACTGGTACATCACTAGATTCTTCTCGCTTAAGAACAATTTTATCTGAAATGTTACATGTAGATCCTCGTAGTATTCATGGGTATTCATTAGGGGAACATGGTGATTCTCAAATGGTTGCTTGGTCTCACGTAACTGTTGGTGGAAAGCCAATTCTGCAAATTTTAGAGGAACAAAAAGAACGATTTGGCGAGATAGATTTAGATGAAATTGTTGAAAAGACTGCAAAAGCTGGCTGGGAAATTTATAAGCGTAAAGGAACTACTTATTACGGAATCGGAAATTCCCTAGCTTATATTGCCCGCTCAATTTTCAATGATGATCACCGTGTTATCGCTGTTTCAGCTATTTTAGATGGCGAATATGGCGAATACGATATTTGTACAGGAGTACCAGCAATTATTACTAGAGACGGTGTAAGAGAAGTGGTAGAACTGAATTTATTAGAAGATGAAGAAAGCCGCTTTGCGAAATCAAACGATGTTTTACGCGATTATATGAAAACAATTGGCTACTAAATTATAGGAGAAGGTGAAACAAATGAAGGAATATATAATGTCTCGTGTGTTTAAAGCTTCTGCCGGAATCGCACAGGGTATTTTCGTATCTCTTGGAATTGGTTTACTGATCGAAAATATAGGAAGAATTGTTGATATCCCATTACTTATTACAATCGGAGTTGTTGCAAAATCACTTATGGCACCAGCAATTGGAGCCGGAATTGCTTTTATGCTTGGTGCAAACGGACTCGTAATTTTCTCAGCAATGGTGGCTGGAGCAATTGGAGCAGGTTCCATTTCAATTACTGAAGCTGGTCTCATCATTAAAACAGGTGAACCAATCGGTGCATTATTAACAGCGACTTTAGCAGTTTATATTGGTAAACGATTAAGCGGAAAGACTGCTTTAGATATGATGCTCGTTCCATTTGCAGCAATACTCGGTTCTGGTTTAGTCGGTATTTGGTTAGCTCAAAATATTAGCCCAGTTTTAAATGCAGTTGGAGCATTCATTAAAGATAGTTCAGCTGGTAGCCCGTTCGTCGCTTCTATCGTGATTGCTGTAGTTTGGGGATTATTACTTATCTCTCCAGCTTCATCAGCTGCTTTAGCGATAGCACTTAGCTTAGATGGTGTTGCAGGTGGTGCAGCACTTGCTGGATGTGTTGCTCAGTTTATCGGATTCTCTGTTATCTCAGCGAAAGAAAATAATTTAGGTGGCATATTAGCTCAGGCACTTTGTACTCCAAAAGTACAGTTGCCGAACATTACTAAAAATCCAATGATTCTCGTCCCAACTGTCGTCGCCAGTGCAATAGTGGGCCCAGTATCGGCATTGATTTTCCATCTAGAAGCAGGAAAAGAAATTGCAGGTCTTGGATTAAGTTCTCTTATCGCACCAATTAATTTAATTTCCAGCCAAGGATGGGAAGTTCTCCCAGCGATGATAATCACTTATATCATCATCCCAGTAGCTGTTTCTTATATACTTTACATTGCTCTTAAAAAAGCAGGTCGTATTCACTCAGGTGATATGACTGTACCGCAATCTTAATTTGAAAATCTCCTTGATATAGAGAAAAGCAGACTGAAGAAGCCACAGTCTGCTTTTTTGTTATGTTACATTTTATGATTTTGTTTTACTGGAACTCTTATTGGTTCTTTTGCTAACAATAGCTGAACACCGAAGTATAATATGCTTGCAAGCGTCATTCCAGAAACGGCATCTACAAATGCGTGTTGCTTCGTAAATAGCGTTGATAAAATGATAAGTGTACCGAAGAAAGTAAGAATGTAATATTCAAAAGCATGTTGTTCTCTACGTTTAAAGGCAGCGAGCATTATTACAAATGTAGTAAGAACGTGAATGCTAGGGAAACAGTTTACCGGTTGATCGATACTATAAATATAGCGGACTAGTTCGGAAAATACGTCTGTTCCAACGACGGTTGGACGCGGTACTGTTGTTTGCCAAAAATAATAAACAGAAAAACAAGCAAGTTTGCCAAGAATTACACTACTTAAAGTAACGTAATATTGCTTTCGATCAGCAAAGCAGTAATAAATAAGTGCGCCGTATAAGTATGGAAACCAAAGTAAATAAGGAATAATAAATGCTTTTATAAATGGAATCCAACTATCTACTACAGTTGTAACGTTTACTGCATGAACAGCTGATTTATTTAATACGTCGTAAAGGGGACTTACGAGTACGAGTAGAAGTATATAACTTAACGGAAGAAAAGATGAAAGTTTAAATTTCTTCATGACAATCTCCTATGTTTTTTAGTAATGTAAGTAAATTCAATTGATTATAATATAGAAACACGAATTGGGCTATCGATTTTACTTACATTTTCTTGAATTCACCTTACATTTTTGTCACTTGACTTAAAAGAGGGAGAGGGTGCTAAATGAAGCGTTCATTTTATTTCTTAGTTTTTATATTGTTATGCCTAGTGAGTACTGGGTGTGCAAAGGATAAAGAAGGAGAGAAATTAGAATACAACGGGAGAGCACTCGTAATTGGAGTTGTTGGTGAAAAGCCGAGAGATACGTTTAGGAATGTAAAGTTTGAGGAAATGAAGTTAGAGGAACTGGAAAAGAAATCTAAGGAAGTGGATGGTTTTCTAATAATGAAAGATCACTTTCAAGAAGCCTCAACAGAGCAATATAAAAATGTATTTTTATCACTAAAGAAACCAGTGTTTTTTATCGGTTTACAAGATAAATCATATTCGATTTTTATTACAAAAGGGATAGAGTATAACAGTGCCCGAAAAGATGTAAATGCGATGTATACGCAAGGTTTTGCGAGTATCGGAAGTGGTGAAGGGCAACAATGGGGAATTGGTTTATCGAATGGTGGAAATGTAGAAGCAAGTATTCATAATATGTATATCGTCGTATTCCAAACAATTGCAGATTATTTAAATAGATGATGAAGGAGCCTGTAAACGAGGCTTCTTATTTTTTTATGTAGAAGTATATAACAATGTGATTGAGAGGCTCACGCAAGCTTTACAACGTATGCGAGATGTATTCGCGGCTGTAATGATACCGATTTATAATTTTATATCAGCTATTGCAGATTTGATTATAAAATTTAATGAAGCGCATCCAGTATTAGCTCGTTTTATCAAGGGAGGATAATGTTAGTTCCACATCTCCCCTTGCGATTGGTATTGGTTTGTGGGCAAGTATGTAAGTAGCTTTATCCTTATTATGGTAGGTAGAGCCAGGAACGAGGATTCTCCTTTATTTCGAATGTAGGAATCGGTTATATAGTGGTTCAAATGATGCCATTATTTATGAAATTGCCAAAGATATATAGATTACTTTTTTATTTGGAGGAATTTCCTAACTCTCATGGAATATAATCATCAAAAATTCTAAATAATATAATTTTTACCTTGATTTTTTTGGGAAAAACAGTAATTATATGAATGTGTAATTCTAATGTTAAATTAGGAACCATAGGAATAAGGTGGAATGATGTTGAAAACTATTAAAAATATATTATTATTTGTTCTATGTTTGGTAGTTCTTAGTGGGTGTTTTACAAGAGAAGGAACGATTGTTGGTGGTAAGGTTCATGGTTCTTCAGATAGCGTATCTGGTAGTATATCTGGGGACTATAGGAAATTTACTGGATCTGCAACTCAAGATAGGAAAGTTAAAAAAGGGGAGAATTGGATCTTTTCTTTTACTGATAAAACTAAACAAGGAACTATAATTGCTTATGTTGTAGATTCAAATGATAATACTATACTAGAATTTAATAGTGGCGAAGGTAAAAAAAGCATTAAAGTACCTAAGGATGATACATATAAGGTTAAAATTAAAACGGAAGATCATGGTGGAGAATTTCGAATATCATGGGAAAAAGAAAGATAGTTTTTAAAATTATAATGCCTGTTTGAAAAGGTAGAGGATGAATATTATGTTCTTAGGATTCGAATATCTTCCAAAGAGATGGGGAAAAAGGAAAGTTTCAGAAAAGTTTCTGCAAGCAAAATTTGCTGATGAAGGAAAAGGGATTTTGATTATTACTTATGCTATAGATTTATATGTAATATCTATTCCTTTAAAAGTAAAGAAATATAATTCACTTTAATTTCTATGGAATATAGAAGTGATTATGCTATGAAAGTCATGTGTATACATGGCTTTTTCTTTGCAGTGATTTCTTAACTGTCGGTTCTATGTAGCGTTATGCGGCGGGTTATTCATTATGATTGGTAGCCAGGAAAAAGGATTTCTCCTTATTTCAAGAGCTGGGATTGTCTATATGGTGGTTCAAATGATTCCGTTATTTATGCGATTAATTGTTGGGATTGCTAAAGCTAGTTTATTCTACACTTGTAGGGATTTTTTATTAAAAGTAATTCCTAAATATTCACGAAATATGTAAATATGCATATTGTATTTATTTGGATTTTTTCGTGTGTTAAAATTAAATATAGTAATTTTTGTATATAAAGAACTGAACTCAGAAATATCCAATGAATTTTGAGAGGTGTTACATGTTTAAAAATAAGAAATTAATTCGATTCGGTTTAACATTACTTGTATGTTTATATGTAATTGATTTTACAATCAGTTATTTTCAAGTATATCTTGAATCAGCAGCAGGTATTAAATGGGTAATATCAGAAACTTGGAGAACTATTTTGTTGGATGCTCCTGAAGGTATATTGGTTATTTTAGGCGCGATTGCTTTATATGATTTCACAAAAGAAACATCGCCAAAAGACGCATCAATTTAAATGCGTCTTTTTTATTTCATGCAATTAGCAATTTCGTGGATGGCAGTCTTGCTATTAATGATAGGACATTATGTCATACAATGAAGATAATATTAGAAAATTATGAGGATGATTACGTTGGGGAAATTTTTAATTAGTTATGCTGCAAGCCTGCTTACTTTTATTATCATATGGTTCTTAATACCGTATATTTCTGATCCTAGTTATTCTTACGAGAATGATTTACCTAACATATTAGGATTCATTGTAATTCTCATCATATTTGGTAGTATATTAGATCTTGTAGCTTGCCTAATTGGAGAAATGTTATACAGGAACATAAAACAATGTAGGGAGTTTCGATTTGGAATTCCTATATTTGTTGGACTAGCTCTTATTTATATATTTATACTCTCTCTTTTTACTATTACTAGTGCATATTCTTCTAGTTTAGTTGCACCTATTATTATGGGTTCCTTAGCTTTTTATTTAGTACGTAGAAAAATATAATTAACTTCAGCTAACGATAATTATGTAAATGAGCTAGTGGCGGTTCCGCAAAGATTTTGAATAAACTACGAAAAAGTAGAAAAGTATACATTTCTACTTTAATAAAGGATACGTTTACCTTTAGATTCATGATAAAAAAAGAAGTACCCTTGATTAGAGACAGGGGTACTTCTTTTTTTATTTCAGTCAGTAATTTGAATTTCATATTCTCAGGAGCAGTTACTTTGGCTTTATTGATGATATGTTTAATAACTTTCTTACGGGCTCACTACTACGGTCAAAATCGTTAGTTCCTTTTATCTGTAAGTATTTGTCATTTAAAGTGTTTCCAGGTTTTGTGACTATAGGCTGAAACGGTTAAATAAACTTTTGCTTAAGATGTATGTTCGGTAGGAAGAAATTGATGCAGCTCAAGGGTGAACAAGGGAAAATAGGAATTTAATCAAACGTTTGTTTAAGATGTATGTTCGATAGGAAGAAATTGATGCAGCTCAAGGGTGAACAAAGAAAAATAGGGATTTAATCAAACGTTTGTTTAGGATATATGTTCGGTAGGAAGAAATTGATGCAGCTCAAGGGTGAACAAAGAAAAATAGGAATTTAATCAAACATTTGTTTAAGATATATGTTCGGCGTGGGATGAGAAAAAAGTTTTTAAAAAATTATATATTTATTTTTTCTTGATAAATGGCGGAAAAATAAGAAAAATTAGCAGGATTATTAAAAATTATAACGAAATAAGTAAAAGTTTAGCGAATAATCGTTTGAAATAATAAAACGTTTTCTATATGATAAAGGTAAAGGTTAGTAAAAAAGTAGGTGAATTTATGACAGTAACATTTTATTCATATCCAAAGTGTGGCACATGTCAAAAAGCAAAGAAATGGTTTGAGGCAAACGATGTAGCATATGAGATGATTCATATTGTTGAAAATCCACCATCAAAAGAAGATTTACGTAATTTACATGAGAAAAGTGAATTGCCATTAAAAAAATTCTTTAATACAAGTGGAATGCGTTACCGCGAACTTGGTTTAAAAGATAAGTTAAAGGATGCAAGCGAAGACGAAATGTACGAGCTTTTAGCATCTGATGGCATGTTAATTAAACGTCCAATTGTAACAAATGGAACGAGTGTAACACTTGGTTTTAACGAAGAGCAGTTTGAAAGTGTGTGGAAAAAGTACCAATAAGGTATTTTTACATAATTAATACATTCACTGGAGGTACAGTCATGAGCATTCCAAATAATTTACGTTACTCTGAAGAACACGAATGGGTAAAAACAGAAGGTAATGCGGTTGTTATCGGTATTACTCACTTTGCACAAGGTGAGCTAGGCGATATCGTATTCGTTGAACTTCCTGAAGTAGGTGCAACAATTGAAGCTGGCGAGCCATTCGGAAGCGTAGAATCTGTTAAAACAGTTTCTGAGTTATACGCACCTGTAAGTGGTAAAGTTGTAGCAGTAAACGAAGAATTAAGTGACCAACCAGAACTTGTTAACGAATCTCCATACGAGGGTGCATGGATGGTTAAAGTTGAACTTTCTGATGCAAGCCAAGTTGAGAAGTTATTAACTGCAGAAAAATATGCAGAAATGACAAACCAAGACTAATTATAGTCGACTGAAGGACAGCCTTTGTGCTGTCCTTTTTTATGTTGTGTTACATAATGAATTTGAAAGCACATATATATTAATTATCATATAGGAGAAGATTTTTGAAAAACTTTTTCGCAGATGTTTCATGTTGATTGAGCGGGTTCTGCTTTTTATTGTTTAGCTCCAGCGGCTAAAACAGTCGGTCATTTCACTCCTTCACTTGAGGCAAAAAGCGCCTCTAGTTCAGGAGTTCGGGTGCCCTCTTGTTCTGAACGAGCCGCTTGCGCTTTTCTTTGTCTAGCTCCACCTCCTAGCCCTTCATGTCTAAGAACCTTCCGCACGAGAAGACAAAAAGCGTCTTCTGTGCGAAAGAACCTTAGCCAACAGGGCTGAACAGTCGGCTCCGCTTTTCTTTTGCAAAAATAAACAGGAAACAACATGAAAATAACGAATATACTATATACTAAGTTAAAGGTTGTATAGTATATGGTGATCGGGTGATGACATATGATTTATGTGGAAAAAGTCATTATTGTAGAAGGTAAATCAGATAGAAGAAAGATTGAATCTATTATTCGTGAACCGGTGGAAATTGTTTGTACAAATGGTACAATTGGTTTGTCGAAAATGGATGAGCTCATTGATCAGTTTTTTGATAAGGAAGTGTATGTACTAGTGGATGCTGATGATGCTGGAGAAAAGTTAAGGAAACAATTTCGAAAGGAATTTCCGCAAGCAGAGCATATTTATATTGATCGCTCGTACCGAGAAGTGGCAACTGCGCCATCTTCACACTTAGCAAATGTATTATGGGGAGCTGACATTGACGTTTATACAGAATATTTACGGTAAGGAATGATAGAAGTGATTGACTGGACAGGTACCGAAGCTACAGCCCTAATAGAAAACGAAGAAAAAACAGTGCTATATGTATATACACCAATGTGTGGAACATGCCAATTAGCAAAAAAGATGTTAACAGTCGTTGAGATGACAATTGAAGAGTTGAAAATTGGAATGTTAGATTTAAATTATGCTCCGCATTTAGCGAAAGAGTATGGAATCGAAAGTGTACCGTGTTTACTTGTTTTTGAAAATGGGACACTCATGAAGAAGATATATGCATTTCATTCGGTTGAATATTTATATACGGAATTAAAGTAGGCGGCAAAGTTTTTGCCGCCTCGACATATTTCTTGGGAAATATGTCGAGATGCAGGGTGGTTACAGTATTTGTCGAGCGAAAGTAACAGGATTGCTCTTTAGTGAGAGGGAATGGTATGTGTAATAGAAAGTGATATGAAGGATGTGATTTAGGGTGAAATTATATTCTTTGCTGCAATCATTTGTAAATTATGCTAATGGTCAATATCATTTAGAACCGCTTTTAAGACAAGGAGAAAAAACTGTTAATTTCCGCTTTGGAGATGAAAGTTGTTCGTTACAAATTTCAAGAGATTATATAGAGCTGCTACATGAGGAAAGAGGAACGGAGCAAATTGTTTGTGTAGATGAAGAAGATGTAAAACAATTGGTGAACGGCAATGTAAGATTGCAAATGTTAATGAACGATGGACGTGTACAGTATTCGGGAACGTATCGAACGATGCTATTAGTTGAATCAATGTTTCATATATGTAAGCCGATGTCAGTGGGTGCTTAAAAGTCTGAAGTTTCTTTTTTTACGAAAATTTCTGTTGACATGCCGTATGGATATTGATACAATTCAATTCATAAAATATAGACAATTTAATAAATTTCAAATCAGACGAAAATTTAATCTGATTTCTCTTATCAAGAGAGGTGGAGGGACTGTGCCCTGTGAAGCCCGGCAACCGTCAACTTATGTTGAAATGGTGCCAATTCCTGCAAAGCAAATGCTTTGAGAGATGAGAGAGAGGGATAATGTTGTTATATACGCATATAAACCTTTCTGCTTCTCTAAAGCGGAAAGGTTTTTTTGTTGTTTGAATGTGGCGGACATTCAAATAATAAAAGTAGTGATAACGGTAGAACCTGCATCAAAAATAAAAAATTGCGGAGTCTATCCAAAGTTTTATGAAATCCAGCTCCAGCGGCTAGAATGTTCGATGGCTTCGCTTCTTCCTATGAGGCAAGAAACGCCTCTACGTCAGAAGCTCCATCCACTTTACATTCTAAACGAGCCGCTTGCGCTTTTTAAACAAAAAAGGGGTGAACATCATGATCTTATTAGAAAATGTAAAGAAAATATATAAATCAAAAAGCGGTGATGTCACTGCTGTAGATAACGCCAACTTACAAATAGAGAAAGGCGAAATATTTGGTGTTATCGGATATAGTGGCGCTGGGAAAAGTTCTTTAATTAGATTGTTTAATCAGTTAGAGAAACCAACGTCTGGTCAAATTACAATCGCAAATCGTGTCATTTCAGCAATTACAGGAAGTGAACTTCGTAAGGCAAGACAAGAAATCGGAATGATTTTTCAGCACTTCAACTTACTTTGGTCACGAACTGTACGCGAAAATATCGAATTCCCACTTGAAATTGCGGGTGTGGATAAGGCGAAGAGAAGAAAACGTGTTGATGAGTTAATTCATCTCGTTGGATTAGAAGGAAGAGGAGACGCATATCCATCTCAGTTAAGTGGTGGACAAAAGCAGCGCGTTGGGATTGCAAGAGCGTTAGCAAATAATCCACAAGTACTTTTATGTGATGAAGCAACGTCAGCTCTTGATCCAGAAACGACGGATCAAATTTTAGATTTATTATTAGATATTAATAAGCGTCTAGGCTTAACAATTGTATTAATTACACATGAGATGCACGTGATTCGGAAGATTTGTAATCGTGTTGCGGTAATGGAGCAAGGAAAGATTGTAGAAAGTGGTCCTGTACTTGATGTATTTCGTAATCCACAGCAAGACATTACAAAACGATTTGTACAACAGTTAACTGATTCTGAAGATACAAATGAAACGATTGAAAGCTTAATTGAAAAATACCCAGATGGAAAAGTAATTCGCTTGCAGTTTATCGGTGAGGCTGTAGAAAGGCCGGTTCTTCAAAGATTAATGCAACGCAGTGATATAGAAGTTAGCATTTTGCAAGGAAATATCGCACAAACGAATAACGGTTCTTACGGTAGTTTAGTCGTTCATTTAAATGGTGAGGAAACAGCAATCCAGCAAGCAATAGAAGGGATTCATCAAGATCAAGTAGAGCTGGAGGTGATTGCGCATGGATAAGTTAATCGCAAATGTTGATTGGAATCAAATGCTAGAAGCGACTGGTGAAACGTTATATATGACGGCAATCGCAGCGCTTGCCACATTTGTTTTAGGACTTATTTTAGGACTATTACTCTTTATGACAGCGAAAGATAATTTATGGGAAAACAAAGCAATTAATACGGTGATTGGAGCGTTCGTAAACATTTTCCGTTCGATACCGTTCATCATTTTAATTATTTTATTAATCCCGTTCACAAAGATTCTTCTTGGAACAATACTTGGAGCGAGTGCAGCGCTGCCAGCTTTAATTATTGGAGCGGCACCATTTTACGCGAGAATGGTTGAAATCGCACTTCGTGAAATTGATAAAGGCGTAATTGAAGCTTCAAAAGCGATGGGGGCAAAAACAAGCACAATTATTTTGAAAGTGTTAATTCCAGAGGCGTTACCAGCGTTAGTATCGGGTATTACGGTAACGACAATTGCTTTAGTAGGTTATACAGCAATGGCGGGAGTTGTTGGTGCTGGTGGCCTTGGAACACTTGCTTATTTAGAAGGGTTCCAGCGAGGAAATAACGATGTAACAATCGTTGCGACAATTTGTGTATTACTAGTTGTATTTTTCATTCAGTGGATTGGTGATAGTGTAACGACTCGAATAGATAAAAGATAATGAAAATGGGGGTATTTAAAATGAAAAAATTATTACTTACGGCACTTATTTCAACTTCAATTTTTGGGTTAGCTGCTTGTGGTGGGAAAGATAAAGATGAAAAGAAACTTGTTGTTGGTGCTTCTAACGTACCGCACGCTGTTATTTTAGAAAAGGCAAAACCTTTACTTGAGAAAAAAGGAATTGAATTAGAAATTAAAAAATTCCAAGACTACGTGTTACCGAATAAAGCGTTAGCGGATAAAGAAATTGATGCAAACTACTTCCAGCACATTCCGTATTTAGAAAAAGAAATTAAAGATAAAAAATATGATTTTGAAATAGCAGGAAAAATTCACTTAGAACCGATTGGTGTATACTCTCAAAAATATAAGAGCTTAAAAGAGCTTCCAGATGGGGCAACAATTATTATGAGTAATTCTGTTGCTGACCATGGACGTGGTTTAGCAATTTTACAAAAAGAAGGCATTTTAAAAATTAAAGACGGAGTAGATCCAGTTAAAGCGACTCCGAAAGATATTGCAGATAATCCGAAAAATCTAAAATTTAAAACGGATATCGAGCCTGGTTTATTACCACAAGTGTATAACAATAAAGAAGGCGACGCTGTTCTAATTAACTCTAACTATGCAATTGATGCGAAATTAAACCCAGAAAAAGATGCGATTGCAATTGAAGGAAATGATTCTCCATACGCAAACGTAGTAGCTGTTCGTAAAGGTGATAAAGATAAAAAAGAGATTAAAGCTCTTGTAGAAGTGCTGCATTCTAAAGAAATTGAAGACTTTATTAATAAAGAATATAAAGGGGCAGTTGTTCCTGTAAAAGAATAATTGCTGAAAAGGGCTGGTGTACGCCGGCCCTTTTTATAACTACATAACTATACGGGAGAAGGGGACATCATATGAAAAAAATTATATTGTCAGTTGTTACAGCACTGTCTGTATTTACATTAGCTGCCTGCGGGGGGAAAGAGGAAAATAAGCTTGTTGTTGGAGCTTCTAACGTGCCGCACGCTGTTATTTTAGAGAAAGCACAGCCGATATTAGAGAAAAAGGGTATTAAATTAGAGATTAAAAAGTTCCAAGATTATGTGTTGCCGAATAAAGCGTTAGCGGATAAAGAAATTGATGCAAACTACTTCCAGCACATTCCGTATTTAGATAAAGAAATTCAGGAAAAAGGATATGAAATTGTAAACGCAGGAAAAATTCATTTAGAACCAATGGGCATTTACTCTAAAAAATATAAAAGCTTAAAAGATTTACCAGATGGCGGAACAGTTATTATGAGTAATAACGTTGCAGAGCGCGGACGTATGTTAGCACTATTGCAAAAAGGCGGCGTTATTAAATTAAAAGACGGTGTAGATGTTGTTAAAGCAACAGTAAAAGATGTTGTGGAAAATCCGAAAAACTTAAAGTTTAAAACAGATGTAGAACCTGGACTTTCACCGAAGCTGTATGAAAATAATGAGGGTGATGCTTTATTTATTAATTCAAACTACGCAATTGATGCGAAATTAAATCCAACAAAGGATGCAATTGCAATTGAAGGATCAGACTCTCCTTATGCAAATATTATTGCAGTTCGTAAAGGTGACGAGAAGAAAAAAGAAATTAAAGAGTTAGTAGACGTATTGCATTCAAAAGAAATTCAAGACTTTATCAATAAAGAATATAAAGGTGCTGTACTTCCAGTAAATGAATAAGTGCAGGAAAGGATTGGGAAATTCCCAGTCCTTTTTTCTTTATATATATAAGAAGAAAAGTGTATCATATAAGGATGCAAGGGAAATACTTATATACATTTGTGAAAAAATTGTTACATTTTTTCAGCGTTTGCGATATCATTTTATTTGATATAAGATTAGAATGAGAATAAAATGAGAATATGAACGTTTTAGTAATTTTTAAAATGTATATATAGGATTAATGGAGGTATTGAGATGGCTGGTTCTACATTAACGGTTAAAGACTTACATGTATCAATTGATGGCAAAGAAATTTTAAAGGGTGTAAACCTTGAAGTAAAAGGTGGAGAAATCCACGCAATTATGGGACCTAACGGAACAGGTAAATCAACTTTATCTTCTGCAATTATGGGTCACCCAAAGTATGAAGTAACAGAAGGTAGCATCATCATCGACGGTGAAGATGTATTAGAAATGGAAGTAGACGAGCGCGCACAAGCAGGTCTATTCCTAGCAATGCAATATCCAAGTGAAATTAGCGGAGTAACAAACGCTGACTTCTTACGTTCTGCAATTAATGCACGTCGTGAAGAAGGCGATGAAATTTCTCTTATGAAATTCATCCGTACTTTAGATAAAAACATGGAATTCCTAGAAATGGATCCAGAAATGGCACAACGTTACTTAAACGAAGGTTTCTCTGGTGGAGAGAAAAAACGTAACGAAATTCTTCAATTAATGATGATTGAGCCAAAAATCGCAATCTTAGACGAAATCGACTCAGGTCTTGATATCGATGCATTAAAAGTTGTATCTAAAGGTATTAACCAAATGCGCGGCGAAGAGTTCGGTTGCCTAATGATTACGCATTACCAACGTTTATTAAACTACATCACTCCAGACTTCGTTCACGTTATGATGAACGGTCGTATCGTTAAATCTGGTGGCCCTGAGCTTGCACAACGTCTAGAAGCTGAAGGTTACGACTGGATTAAAAAAGAATTAGGTATTGAAGACGAAACAGCAGAGCAAGAAGCGTAAGAGAGGAGCATAAACATGACAATCGGTACATTACCTTTCGATCAAGAAACAATCCGTCAGCGCGCAAGCGAAGTAAACGAAGCTGCTTGGTTGACTGAGTTCCGCTTACAAGCTCTTGCACAAGCAACTGAACTTCCAATGCCAACGCCTGATAAAACGAAAATTGAAAAATGGGACTTTATCGGAAAAGGCGACGCTGCTAAGCAAGAGCCTGTAAGTTCTTTAACAGAGCTTCCAGAAGCAGTGAAAAACTTAATCGATGAAAATAACAGCGTATTAGTGCAACGTACTGGTACAACTGCGTTCGTTTCTTTAGCAGACGAAGCAAAAGAAAAAGGTGTTATTTTTACAGACATCATAACAGCTGCAACAGAGCATGCTGAATTAGTACAAAAGTACTTAATGAAAGACGGCGTGAAAGTAGACGAGCATCGTCTAACTGCGCTTCATGCTGCATTAATCAACGGCGGTGCATTCGTATATGTTCCGAAAAACGTTGTTCTTGAAACTCCACTTCAAGCTGTATTCTTAGTAGACGGCGAAGAAGCTAACGTATATAACCACGTATTATTCGTAGCTGATGCGAACAGTACTGCAACTTATGTAGAAAACTACGTTGCAAATGAAAATGCTAAAGGTATTGCAAATATCGTAGCAGAAGTAATCGTGGAACAAGGCGCACAAGTGAAATTCGGTGCGGTTGATCTATTAGCAAAAGACGTAACAACTTACGTTAACCGCCGCGGTGTTGTCGGACGCGACGGCCGTATTGATTGGGCTCTAGGTCTTATGAATGACGGAAACACAATCTCAGAGAACGTTACGAACTTAATGGGCGACGGATCATATGCTGATACAAAAACAGTAACAATTGGTCGTGGTAACCAAACACAAAACTTTACAACTAAAGTTGTTCACTTCGGTAAACACTCTGAAGGTTGGATCTTAAAACACGGTGTACAAAAAGATAGTGCAACATCTATCTTTAACGGAATTGGTAAGATTGAACACGGTGCATCTAAATCAAATGCACAACAATCTTCTCGCGTTCTTATGTTAGACGAGAAAGCTCGCGGGGATGCAAACCCAATTCTTTTAATTGACGAAGATGATGTAATGGCAGGTCACGCAGCTTCAGTAGGCCGCGTAGATCCGTACCAATTATACTACTTGATGAGCCGTGGTATTCCAAAACGCGAAGCAGAACGTTTAGTCATCCATGGATTCTTAGCACCTGTAGTAAATGAGCTTCCAATTGAAGGAGTAAAAGCACAGCTTGTTGAGGTAATTGAAAGGAAAGTTCGCTAATGAATATTCATGAAATACGCAAACAGTTTCCAATTCTTGATCAAAAAGTGAACGGCAAACAACTTGTTTATTTCGATAGTGCAGCAACTTCTCAAAAACCAATTCAAGTCATTGAAACGTTAGAACGTTACTATAAAGAATATAATTCTAACGTGCATCGCGGTGTTCATACGCTCGGTACGAAAGCTACCGACGCGTATGAAGGTGCACGTGAGAAAGTTCGCAAGTTTATTAATGCGAAATCAATGGAAGAGATTATTTTCACGCGCGGAACGACAACTGCATTAAATACAGTAGCAGCTAGCTATGGTCTTGAAAATGTAAAAGAAGGCGATGAAATCGTTATTTCTTACATGGAACACCATAGTAACATCATTCCGTGGCAACAAGTTGCGAAGAAAACTGGCGCAACTTTGAAATACCTTCCGCTTCAACCAGACGGTACAATTTCTTTAGAAGATGTTCGTCAAACTGTTACACCGAATACAAAAATCGTTTCTATTATGCAAGTATCAAACGTACTTGGAACGATTAACCCTGTAAAAGAAATCGGAGCAATCGCACACGAAAACGGAGCAATTATGGTCGTTGATGGTGCACAAAGTACACCTCACATGAAAGTGGATGTACAAGATTTAAACTGTGATTTCTACGCATTATCTGCTCATAAGATGTGCGGACCTACAGGTATCGGCGTATTATATGGTAAGAAAGAATTGCTAAACAATATGGAGCCAATTGAATTTGGCGGTGAAATGATTGATTTCGTAGATTTACAAGAATCTACTTGGAAAGAGCTTCCGTGGAAGTTTGAAGCAGGTACACCGATTATCGGTAATGCGATTGGACTTGGTGCGGCAATTGATTTCCTAGAAGAAATCGGTCTTCATAATATTGAAAAGCATGAACATGAATTAGCGCAATACGCTTTAGAAAGACTATCAGAAGTAGATGGCGTTACAATTTATGGTCCAAAGCATCGCGCTGGTCTAGTTACATTTAATATTGAAGACGTACATCCTCACGATGTAGCGACAGTATTAGATGTGGAAGGCATTGCGGTTCGCGCAGGACACCACTGTGCACAGCCGCTTATGAAGTGGCTAAAAGCTTCTTCTACAGCACGTGCGAGCTTCTATTTATATAATACACAAGAAGAAATTGATACATTTGTTGAATCGCTAATCAAGACAAAGGAGTATTTCACAAATGTCATTTAATAATTTAGATACGTTATATCGTCAAGTTATTATGGATCATTATAAAAATCCTCGTAACCATGGCGTGCTAGAAGATAGTGTTACCGTTAACTTGAACAATCCAACTTGCGGCGATCGTATTCAACTTACGATGAAAGTAGAAGAGGGTATTGTACAAGAGGCGAAGTTTGAAGGAGAAGGATGTTCCATCTCAATGTCTTCAGCTTCAATGATGACACAAGCAGTAAAAGGAAAGAAAATTGAAGAAGCACTTCAGCTTTCGAAAATTTTCTCTGACATGATGCTAGGAAAAGAGTACGATGACAGCATTGATTTAGGAGATATTGAAGCATTACAAGGCGTATGCAAGTTCCCTGCACGTATTAAATGTGCAACATTAGCGTGGAAAGCGTTAGAAAAGGGCTTAAACGAAGATAAGTAATGTTAAAGGTTCCTAAAAACGAGGTTATCTAAGGAGGGACACACCAACATGGCGAAGCAACTGCCAGATATCGGCGATTATAAATATGGTTTCAAAGACAAAGACGTTTCGATTTTCCGTGCTGGACGCGGTTTAACAAAAGAAATCGTTGAAGAGATTTCACGTATGAAAGAAGAACCACAGTGGATGTTAGACTTCCGTTTAAAATCACTGGATAAGTTCTATGAAATGCCAATGCCACAATGGGGCGGCGACTTAAACGACTTAGATTTCGATGAAATTACGTACTACGTAAAACCATCTGAGAAATCTGAGAAGTCTTGGGATGAAGTACCTGAGGAAATTAAAGCGACATTTGATAAATTAGGTATTCCTGAAGCTGAGCAAAAATATTTAGCTGGTGTATCTGCACAGTACGAATCTGAAGTTGTATACCACAACATGAAAGAAGACCTAGAAGCTCTAGGAATCGTCTTCAAAGATACAGATAGCGCATTAAAAGAGAACGAAGATATTTTCCGTGAGCATTTCGGAAAAGTAATCCCACCAACAGACAACAAATTCTCTGCATTAAACTCTGCAGTTTGGTCTGGTGGATCATTCATCTACGTTCCAAAAGGTATTAAAGTTGATACACCACTTCAAGCGTATTTCCGTATTAACTCTGAAAATATGGGACAATTCGAGCGTACGCTTATCATCGTAGACGAAGGCGCACACGTACACTACGTAGAAGGTTGTACAGCACCTGTTTACACGACTAACTCACTTCACAGTGCGGTAGTAGAAATCATCATTAAAAAAGATGCATATTGCCGTTATACAACAATCCAAAACTGGGCGAACAACGTATACAACCTAGTTACAAAACGTGCGGTTTGTGAAGAAAACGCAACGATGGAATGGATTGATGGTAACATCGGATCTAAATTAACGATGAAATACCCAGCAGTTATCTTAAAAGGCGAAGGCGCTCGTGGTTTAACATTATCTATCGCGATTGCTGGTAAAGGCCAACACCAAGATGCTGGTGCGAAAATGATTCACTTAGCACCAAACACATCTTCAACAATCGTTTCTAAATCGATTGCGAAGCATGGTGGTAAAGTAACTTACCGTGGTATCGTACAATTCGGACCAAAAGCGAAAAACTCTCGTTCTAACATCGAGTGTGACACGTTAATCATGGATAACCAATCTACATCTGATACAATTCCTTACAACGAAATCAAAAACGATTACGTTTCACTTGAGCATGAAGCGAAAGTATCGAAAGTATCAGAAGAACAATTATTCTACCTAATGAGCCGCGGTATTTCTGAGCAAGAAGCTACAGAAATGATCGTAATGGGCTTCATCGAGCCATTCACTCGCGAACTTCCAATGGAATACGCAGTTGAAATGAACCGCCTAATCAAGTTTGAGATGGAAGGTTCTATCGGCTAATAGATAAAAGTGAAAGCGCCCTGCTGTGCAGGGCGCTTTTTTATGTTGTGTGTCTGGGACGGGGATACCCAAGTGGTGTTCAGCTAAATATATTGACCTATCAACAAATTAGTACGTGAAGAGAGGGCCATATACCCAAGATCTAAATCATATCGACCTTATCCACAGACTTAACACGTTCCCAAATATACCTCATCCCAATAAAAGAACCATACCCAATTAAAGCACCTAGCATATTCAATATGATGTCATCAATATCGAAAATACCACTAAAAGTAAGAAGTTGTAACGATTCGATTAATAAAATAAACTTAATAAAAATTTTGGATGCCATTTTTACATTGTTTATTTGTTTAAATAATAAAGGTAGAAGGAATCCGAATGGGATGAATATGATGACGTTTCCTAATGTATTCATAAGTACGATGTCTATATTATAAGGATCTAGTAGATGTGTTAGATCGAATCCATTTAAATAGCGGATTGTACTTTTGAGCGGAACTAAGTTTATTAATCCGCCGTGTATAAAGTACCAGTCGCCTGTTTCAAAGAAGTACTTCAGACTATCAAAGTAAACGGCTGGCCTCCCGAGCAACAGTTTAAATAATAAAACAAAAGAATACGGTAAAAATAATCCCCAGCCAATCCACTGTGCATATTTTTGCGTGGAAGATTGCATCGCTTTTTCAATTTCAGTTCCTAAAGTAGAGGCCTCTCCAAAACTTTGAATAGCTAATGTAGTAGCTTCTTCTTCAGATTTTCCTTGATCGAGAAATTCTTGCTTTAAGCTTGTAAGATGATCATAAATTTCGAAGTATAGTTCGTCTCTCTCAGATTGCGATAGGTTTGTTTTTTGAACAATACTCTTTATGTATTCTTCAATCGTCATTAATTTAAAGCTCCTTTCTGGCAAGTTTTAATAAGAGCTGTAACTGAATCCCACGCTGTTAGTTTTTCTTCTAAAATTTTCTTTCCGTTCGTAGTAATGCGATAAAATTTTCGTTTCATACCAGTTTCAGATTCACCCCAGTAGGAATTTATTAAATCCTTTTGTTCCAAACGTTTGAGTGCTGGATAGAGTGTACCTTGGCTCATTGTGTATAGATCATTGCTGTTTTCTTTTAGCCTTTGAATAATTTCATATCCGTACGTATCGTGCTGTGTAATGATGGAGAGAAGTAAAATATCAATACTTCCTTTTAATATCTCTTTATCCATTTTATGGTTCACCACCTTATGGTGAGATTGTAACACGACATATGTCGTGTTACAAGGTATGTGTGTAGGATGATACCCCATCTAGTATTGATTAAAATATATCGGCGATTTTTCAAATATATCGACCACAACTTGGAATATATCAGCGATTTTTCAAATATATCGACGTTTCGACAAGGAATATCGACTTATCAACAAATTACGACATCGCGGAGAGGGGAATATACCCCTCAACATTCAAATGGGAGAGAAGCACTTATATATAAGGCGATCAACAAGAAGTAATTGAGGCTAAGATACTGACAAACCCAGCAAAGAATCCACAGACTAGAAAAAATAAAGTTTCTCATATAAAAAGGGCAATCTTTGGCTTTTTCTTATAATGCGAGTACAATGTAAAATAGCAAGAAAAGACGAAAAGTATTTACAGGATTATTGCGTACGTGTAGCGTAAATGGCAGTAAGGAACTGAGAGGAGGTTTTTTCTCTGAATATAAATAAAGAAACAATCATCCACCTTTATCATACAAACGATATACATAGTCATTTTGAAAATTGGCCGCAAATTTCTCGGTTTGTACAAGGGGAGAAAAAGCGAAGACAGGAAGCAGGAGAGACTGTTTTAACTGTGGATATTGGCGATCATGTGGATCGTTTTCATAGTATTTCGGAGGCGACAAATGGACTTGGGAATACAAAATTATTAAATGAGGCGTTATATGATTATGTAACGATCGGAAATAATGAAGGAATTACATTGGCGAAAGAGCATTTGAATCGTCTATATGATGATGCTGGTTTTGAGGTGCTTGTAGCGAATTTATTTGAACAAGAGGGTGTACGTCCGGCGTGGGCGAAGCCTTATAAATTACATACAACGACAGATGGGATTACGATTGCCTTTATTGGATTAACGGTAGCTTATCCAGAGTTTTATCATATGTTAGATTGGCATATTGAAGATCCAATCATCCATTTAGAGTCGATTTTAGAAGAAGTTAAGGATACAGCTCATATTACTGTTGTGCTTTCTCATCTTGGAAAAAGTATGGATGAGTATATGGCGGAGCATTATGATATAGATGTTATTTTAGGGGCACATACGCATCATTTATTTGAGCGCGGTGTTCTTATGAATAATACTTTACTTTGTTGTTGTGAAAAGTGGGGCCGTTACGTTGGGCATGTGCAGCTTACTGTGGATAAAGAGACGAAGAGACTGTTGAAAAAGGACGGTAGAGCGATTAAGACAGAGCGGTTAGGTGCTTATAGCGAGCCGTTATCCACAATTGAAATGCTAAAGGAAGAAAGTAAACTGATAATGGCTGAGCCTGTTGTTCATTTAAAAGACTCATTGCCGGTTGATTGGTTTAAGGAGACGACGTTTTCTCATATGTTGGCAAGTGCGCTTAAAGAGTGGTGTAATGCAGATATTGGAATGGTGAACGCTGGTGTACTACTTGAGGGATTAAATGAAGGTGTTGTGACGCGCGGAGATATTCACAGAATTTGTCCACACCCAATTAATCCGTGTGCGTTGAAAGTGCCGGGAAAGATATTAAGAGAAGTGATTTTGAAAGCACGCCGCCCAAATATGGAGAATCTTGAGGTGAAAGGATTCGGATTTCGTGGAAAAGTAATGGGGAAAATGATTTACGATGGTTTAGAAGTGATTCCAGATACGATTCCAGGGAATAAGATTTTACTGGAAGATGTATTGATTAACGGCGAATCGCTGGAATTAGACCGGATATATACGGTAGGAACAATTGATATGTTTACATTTGGATACTTATACCCAGAGCTATCCACACTTTCTAACAAACAATACTATATGCCAGAACTACTTAGAGATGTACTAACAGACATGTTGATAACTTATACATCTTCCATCAAACTATAGGCTAGTTAACTTGTAACACTCATTTTTCTCTTGTCATACAGATAAGAAAGAGAGGAGTGTGAACTATGGTTAATGTAGAGCCAATTATAATTGATAACTATACGTTCATTGCTGTTAGCGTAAAACTTCCGAAGACAAATTTGCTAGCTGTAATGAGCGATAAAGGATATATTATGTGCGGTGCTTTAGATGTAGGTCTTCTAAATGAGAAGTTAGGTGATCGAGGAATTATTGCTGGCCGTGCGGTTGGTGTAAGAACGATTGAACAACTTCTTGAAGCACCTCTGGAATCAGTAACAATTGAAGCCGAAGCTTTAGGCATTCCGGTAGGCACAATCGGAAAAGATGCACTATTAAAAATGAGATAAGCATATATCGTCCCTCTTTCTTGCATAGAAATAATATAAGAAGGAGGGTTTTCTTATGAGCATATTTCGTTCGAAAAATTCGCGGTTTCGAAGGGGACCGATTTCCTTTCGGTATATACTGCTTATTTCGTTTATCATTTTTATCGTAATGGTAGTTCAAGGATTATGGATTGTAAATAAAAGTCTTCAACCAACGTTAATTAAGTATGGGGAAACGGAGACGCATAAAATGGCGACAGCAGTTATGACGAAAGCGGTAAAAGACCGAATTAATGAAGGGTTTGATGTAGATTCATTAATGAAAGTACAAACGGATAGGAACGGGAAAGTAGCTACAATTGATTTAAATACCAAACAAGTAAATGAAATATTAACATCGACGACTGCATACATAGAGAAATATTTACAACAAGTAGAAAAAGGGGATACGAAAGCACTTGGTATTTTTGAAGAGAATGGGGTATCTATGTCAGTTCCTTTTGGACGTATAACCGATAATGCGCTTCTTGGTAATATAGGACCAGATATTCCGATTAATTTTACACCAATTGGTCATGTGAACACGGATATTAAACAGCTAGTTGAGCCGCAAGGAATTAATAATACAGCGATTAAAATTATTATGGAAGTGGAAGTGACGTTACAAGTTATGATTCCGTTACGCACGAAGGAAATTACGGTGAAGCAAAACATTCCGATTGCGACGCGCATTGTTCAAGGTGAAGTGCCTACTTATTACGGAAGCGGGGGCGTTGTTGTACCAGATAAAAAGAAAACGGATAGTTAGCCATAAATAAAAAATAACCGTAGCGATTTGCTACGGTTATCGTTTTGTATTCGCTCGTTCTTTTCGCTCCCAAAGACTTAAATGCATGTATGGATCGAAAGCCCATTCTGTGTAGCCATTGTCTTTATACATGCCGAAATGTAAGTGGGGCGGGAATTTTCCAGCTGTGCCAGGAGGACCGTAACCGGTACTACCGACAAATCCGATTACTTTTCCTGGCTCAACAATTTGTCCGAGCTGTATTTCTTTAGAGAACCCGCCTAAATGAGCGTAATAGTGATAATTATTATGAAGGTCACGAATACCAATGCGCCATCCGCCAAGACGATTCCATCCTTTTGTTTCAATGACGCCATAGCAAGTTGATCTTACGGGTACGCCATATCCAGCAAAAATGTCGGTTCCTTCATGAATACGTCTCCCGCCAAAACTTCTTCCAGCTCCAAAAGTACTACGGTAGCTATTGTCACTGCGGATTGGGAGAGGGAAAGCATTTCCTTCTAAATTAATACGTCCATAATGCTTATAAATTCGGGCGTATTCTGTAATTAATTCAACTGTTTTTGCACGTCTATAATATTCCCAAAGCATAATGTTAATATGGTCTTCTGACGTTCCTTGTTTCTTTAAAATAGTTGCTGCGGTATGCAGAAGATCACGGTCGTTATTTGCATTTGCAAATCCATCTTTGTCACCATCTAAACCCATTCCGCCAAATAGAGAAATCGTATGGGGGAGAGTATCGTTACTATTAACAGGTCCAGCCCATATTTCAGGTTTGAAATAAAGGGAAATGATGGCATCTGGTTTTTTCGGAATATCCTTTCTTACGCTCCGTATGTTTCTTTCGTATTGATCCATTGCAGCTAAGTAATACCACGGAATGCCTGAAGATTGCTCAGTTTCTTTATATAGTGCCATGCGCTTTTCATATATGCTTTGCTGATTATCTTCACCGTAAGCGATGTTTTGGTGGAGAAGAAAGCAAATCGAAAGCAAAAGAGAAATTTTTCGAAGCATGAAATAGACTCCTTTCACAACATCACTCTTTTTAGTGTGGGATATACGGAGTATTTCATTATAGGGAACGATTGGAAAAAATCTTAGAATCTTCATTTGAGCAAATCGCTTTCATACGTTAGAATAGATATGTTACATTGAAAGAAGCGAACACGGTAAACTATTTCATATTGTGCGGAGTTGATAACCATGACAAAACAAACAGAGTATAAGCGCAAGCCCGAATGGTTGAAAATTAAGTTAAACACGAATGAAAACTATACAGGCTTAAAGAAAATGATGCGTTCTAAGAATCTTCATACCGTTTGTGAAGAAGCGAAATGTCCGAATATTCATGAATGCTGGGCTGTAAGGAAAACAGCAACATTTATGATTTTAGGTGCGGTTTGTACACGTGCCTGTCGTTTTTGTGCGGTTAAAACAGGCTTGCCAACTGAGCTTGATTTACAAGAGCCAGAACGCGTAGCAGATTCAGTAGTACAAATGGGCTTAAAGCACGTTGTTATAACAGCGGTTGCACGTGATGATTTAAAAGATGGTGGGGCAGCTGTTTTTGCTGAAACAGTACGCGCTGTTCGTCGCAAAAATCCATTTACGTCAATCGAAGTATTACCATCTGATATGGGTGGGGTAGAAGAAAACTTAAAAATGTTAATGGATGCAAAACCAGATATTTTGAACCATAACATTGAAACAGTACGTCGATTATCTAACCGAGTTCGCGCTAGAGCAAAATATGACCGTTCATTAGAGTTTTTACGTCGAGCAAAAGAAATGCAGCCTGATATTCCAACTAAATCGAGCATTATGGTGGGCTTAGGTGAAACAAGAGAAGATTTAATTGAAGCAATGGATGACTTACGTGCAAACAATGTGGATATTTTAACTCTTGGACAATACCTACAACCATCTAAGAAGCATTTACCAGTTCTTAAATATTACCCACCAGCAGAATTTGCAGAGCTAAAAGAAATTGCACTTAGCAAAGGATTTAGCCACTGTGAGGCTGGCCCACTTGTGCGTTCTTCTTACCATGCGGACGAGCAAGTACGTTCTGCAAAAGAAAAAACAGCAGAAGCGAAATAATGAAAAAAGAGAGCTAATCATTAGCTCTCTTTTTGTTTGTACTCCAAGACTAGATTTGGACATGTTAATAAAATCTTTTTTAATTCCTCTGTGGATAATTCAATTGTAAATTCAGGTACACCAGGTGTAATTAAAATTTTATTGTAAGTATAAATTGAACTGTCCACAATAATCGTTACATCTTGTGAATAACCGAAAGGAGCTACACATCCTGGAGTACAGCCAGTTTCTTCTCTTAGCTCATCAGGAGAACAGAGAGATAAGTTTTTTCCTGTTATTTCTTTCATCTCTCCTCGGTTGAGACGAGTTCCCTCTAATGTAAAGAATACGTAGTACTCCCCGGATTTTGATTTTAAAAATAGGCTTTTACTTGGAGTACCTTGTAAGCCGAGCCTTTCACGAACGATGCGATCTGTCTCATAATCGAGTACTGGTTCGTGTTCAAATTTTTCATAAGAAGCATTTGTTTTATGTAGTAAAGAAAGTACGTCTTCGTACATATTGAATGATACCCCTCTCTATGTTTTACTGCAGCCCTAGCATATCTTCTCGCAGTGTCAACTGAATGTATTGGAAAGGGATATTACTTGGATGACGCTTCCCATAATCGTTTTATGATAGATTGTTCATCAAGTGTAATTTCATAAATATCAGGATTAGTTAGAGTTTTCCATTCATCAAAGCCAATAGTATGATCAAAGTGCTTTAAAATTAATGTGAGCAAGTTGCCGTGTGTAACGAGTAATGTTGTGTCATGCTCTAGTTTTAAAACTTCCTGAATAAGTGAGATGGCGCGATCCATAGCTTGTTTTGTTGACTCTCCGCCCGAAAAGGCAATATCTATGTTTGTAAAAGTGGATTCTAGTTTTTGCATCCAATCATCCATTGGAACGTTGCTTAATATACGCTCTGCTAATCGCTCATCCTCTTGAATAGGTAAATTAGTTTGGAGCGCATAGGGCCGAATAGAATCGATAGCGCGGACAAAAGGGCTTGAAATAATATAATCTATTTGTAGATTATTTTCTAAGAGGAATGTAGCAAGGCTGTTTGCTTGGTCTCTTCCTATGTTTGTTAATTCGGCATTACGCTCTTGTCCAGTTGCTGAACAATGCCTGATTACAATAATTTTCTTCATATTTCATCCCCATCTTTCAAGTTGACCATATATACTTCGACAAATGTGGGAAAATTCCTTTTTATTGGAAAGGGCATAGTAATCTAAGTATGTGGAAAAGTAATGTGGATAATAAAGTGAAGGCTAATAATCCGTGGGGGATTTGTCCACGGATTATTAGCCTTCACCAATCGGGCAGCCCGACTCCCATATAACTCCCTCGCATTCACCAAATTTTGAGATGGGGGTCTTACAGTCCGCAAATAGCGGGGTAGAAAATCGAGGTGCAATTATGAAAAAAATGATATGCATTGTATTCAGTATTTGTTTTCTCGTACAATTGTCCACAATATATGCACAATCAAATCAAGAATTAGAATACCCGAGCAATCAAAACAAATCGTTTGTGAATGAAAATCTATTTTATGAACAGTTAGATAAGAAGGTCTATAAGGAATACAAAAATGCGTCGTATAGTGTTCGAAAGAAAATTTTATGGAAAGAAGTACAAGATGCAGAATTTACCTTCCGACAAAAAACAGCTGTCGGCTGTCGTAGTAGCGTGGTGATTCAAGATTCGTTTGTTCATCCAGATCGCCAAGTTTATTTTTTTGGTTCCTTTTCTCAAGATGAAGTAGATGAGTTTCATAAGTACATCGTTATAGATGCAGAAACAAAGAGGGAGCTGCGAGGGGGGGAAAGTTATCATCACTACGAAAATCTATATAAAAAATAGCCCACCAATTGGTGGGCTATTTTTTACTCTGGCATACTCACTAATTTCTCTTTCATTTTACGAATAAGAATGAAACCACCAATCGCGAAGAGAAGAGTAATTCCTTCTGCGACAAAGATGTTAATCATTTTTGTTTGATAAAGTGCTGCGAAAAAGTCTACAAGTGCGTGGAATAGTATAGCGTATACGAGGAAAATGTATTTCTTTTGTTTTACCGCGTATACGACAAGCATTGTGAAGGCAATTTGCAGTACTAATGCCATAATTCTTTCTAGGCTACCAAGTAAGTATAAATAGGCAGGTTGCTCTATTAACAAGTCCTTGATATGGCTCAATTGTGGGTATTGTTCAACCATTTGAGCGAAGCTACCATTGTTAATAGATGTTGCAAAGGTAAGAGTTTGAAGCCCGGCGAATCCGCCGACTAAAATCGATTCAATACCGCCGTGCCCAATTCCATACGCAAGACCGTCTTTATAATCTCGATATTTTTTCAGTAAGTAGTAAAAGGCAACGAAACGACCTAGTTCTTCAAAAATACCAGCAGTTAGTCCGCCGAAAATCGAAAAGATAAATGGGTTCTTTAAAAACTCAGCTGTTGTGGGATTACCACGCATGAATAATTGGAATGGTGTTTCGAGAATTTGGGTAAACCCGATAAAGATAAGGACACCAACGCCAACTATTTTCAAATTAATATTATATTTCTTACGGAAATAAACGAGTACAATAATTGGGGCCAGAATCGAAACAACGAGTTGAAATACGATGCTGGCAATTACAGTATTTGAAACCATACTTTCACCGCTTTCTAATGTATGTACATATATATTATGCATGAAATGTAGGAGAATGTGGAGAGATGAATCTTTCAAAAAACAAATGAATTTCTTGTTGACTCTAACGTTGCGTCATACTTTATCGTATATATTGAGGGGGAGATACGCATGACAATGAGGGTAAAAGAAGTAGCTAATTTAGTTGGAATTAGTGTGCGCACACTGCATCATTACGATGAAATTGGGTTGTTAACCCCAGATGAGACGACAGAGTCTGGATATCGTCTGTATTCCAATGAAAATTTAGAAACATTGCAGCAAATTTTATTTTTTAAAGAGCTTGGCTTCCCTTTAAAGAAGATTAAGGAAATTATCATGAGTCCTTCATTCGACCGTGAAGAGGCATTACAGCTTCATAAGAAAATGCTTCTTGAAAAGCGGGCTAGATTGGATAAGGTGATAGCGACGATTAATAAAACAATTCAGCATACAAAAGGAGAGATTGAAATGACGAACAAAGAAAAATTTGAAGGATTTGATTTCAGCCATAACCCATATGAAGAAGAAGCACGTGAAAGATGGGGGGATACAGCTGTAGATAAAGCGAATGAATATGCGAAAGGCATGTCAAAAGAGAAGCAAGAAGAGTTTAATGATATTTATAGAAATTTAGCGACGCTTAGACACGGAGCACCTGATTCTAAAGAGGCGCAAGAAGCAATTGGAGTATGGTACGATTATTTGCAAAACTTCGGTCACTATTCGTTAGATGCTTTTAAGGGACTTGGCCAAATGTATGTTGCTGATGAGCGTTTTACGAAAAATATTGATAAGTTTGGCGGGGGTTTAGCGCAGTTTATGTGTGATGCGATGGAGGTTTATGCGGATCGTAAGAAATAGTAAAAAAGGTGGAGGTTTTTTCCACCTTTTTATTTTTTAATCATATCATTCAAAGTCTGATCCCCCGTATTGTTCAAATGAGGGTTTTTGCTCATTTCTCGTTTTAGCATGTCGAGGCTTTGTGTATATTCTGTATCATTTAAGCTACCGGATTGTAGTCCTTGAATTTGAGAAATCAACTTTTGGTCTGTTGATACATATGCTTTATAATAGCGAGGAACGATGGACAAAGCAGTTTTATATACTTGATCCGCTACGAGTTTCGGATCCGTTGTGTTTGCACGGTATACAACAAATACTTCATCATCGGTAACGAGTGTAGCGGCATTTGCAACATCGGGAAGTTTAACTGTCATGCTTGTAATCATTTCAGCAACTTTCTCGCGGTTAATAGCTCCTACTTGTTTGTTAGATACTTCATGTTTTTGTTTAGATGAATAGCCGACTCTTGTGAGCCTTGTGTTTGTATTTTCTGTATGATACATGTCGTTTTTGTTGGAAACAAGAACACGGCTTCCTTCTTCACTTTCCATTTCGGCTTTATTTGTTGATTGGCAGCCTGCAAACAAGGAAAGAGTGAGAAGGGAAAGTAAAATTTGTTTTTTCACGATGTATCACCTCCTTCTCCATAGCATGTACTAATTTGCAATTTTTTGTATTTGAAATTGTTGGTTGTTATGCTTTGTGATACGATAAAAAGAAGAATGCTTAGAGAGGAAGTTAATGATGGAGCAAAAGCAAGAGCAAGAGATGCATGCTACGGTGAGCATTAATAATGTGCAGTACGAAGTAATTAAAAACTTTCGTGACGGTTTTAGTGAAGAAGCATTTAAAGAGCGTTATGCAGAAATTTTAAATAAATATGATTATATCGTTGGGGACTGGGGCTATGAGCAACTTAGATTGCGCGGATTCTTTGATGATAGTAATCAACGTTCGACATATGATACGAAAATTAGCACTTTATCAGAGTATTTATACGAGTACTGTAACTTCGGTTGTGCACATTTTGTATTACGAAAAGTGAAGAAATAAAAAAATCCTCTTACGATTGTAAGAGGATTTTTTTGCATATTCTCATTCATAAACAAATCGAAATAGAATCGCCTTCAGAAAGTATTGTATTTGGTTTCATTTGTTGTCCGTTCAACTGTATATCCCCATTTTTAATTTTATCCACAATGAGTGTACGGCTCCAATCAGAAATATATGTGGATAAGGCTTTATCAATTCGGTGTGAACCGAAAATGAGGTCTAATACGATCGTGATTTCGGCTATATCATTTTCTTTATGTTGCGTAATGGAAATGGTAGTAGTTGTTTCTATTTGATCTTGCTGCGTCATATCGACTGTTTCAACGTGATCAGTAAATGATTTATAAATACGCAGTTTTTGATTCCACGTATGATCTTTCGGACATTTATAAATGGCAAAGCGGTATATGTTTTTTCCATTGGCGTTATGCCTACGAATATTCGTGTCAGTAAATAGGGTAGTGCGTCTGCAATTTTTACAATACTTTTCGATTGTGTTTTGCTCGTTTTCATATAAACTCCAAGAAAGTTGTACTTTCTGCATTTTCCTTCACCTCTTATATAGTGGTAAAGGAACGTAATACAGCTATTTGGATGTCTTGTAGTATGAAGACAGGAGAAGTAGACAAAAATAAAAGGAGATTCCCCAAGAGGAACCTCCGTAAACATCATACTACAGATGCGTTACGTTCCTTTGTAATGGGAATGGGCAGACTACTCCCTTGAAAAAGCACGGTGCTTTTTTGAGAGTAATGCTATCCAATTGCTGGTCCATTACAAAGTAATTGTTGGCATACGTAGATAACGTCCTTTCTATCCAAATAGATTTATTCTTAATTATAACATATTGGTTTGAAAATTCAAAATACTTAAAGTGAAAAAACACCAGCTAATTTAGCTGGTGCATAAAATAAATTATATAAGTTCAAATAAAAATGAGCGTAATTCTTCTGCAATTTCTTCAGACATAGAAAATGCGTGCTCTAAGTAGCCTGGTTCGTTTAAATCGTCAGGACCGATGATTGCAAATTTATTGCTCTGCATATCAAGGACTATCGTTTTACCGTAATGACGATCGGAGTATAAAAGCGCTAAATCATGACGCTCATTTTCTCCCATAAAGCTAACGAAACGAGTTTTTGTAGCGACTGTATCGTCGTACAGAAAGAAACGTTCTTCCATACACATGGCTCCTTTTATTAAATATCTAAGTTTAAGTGTGGTTTATGATCTAAATGGTGGTGTGTTTTAATGAATCGTACCGTTCTTGTTTTGTAACGCATTACGATAGAATATGTTTCAGCTAAATCTCCACCAAGGAATTTCACGCCGTCTAATAACTCACCAGCAGATACACCTGTTGCTGAGAAGATTGCATCATCACCAGATACTAAGTCATCTAGCATAAGAAGTTGACGAGGATCTTCTAATCCCATTTCACGACAACGAGCTTCTTCTTCTTCGTTCATTGGAACTAAGCGTGCTTGCATTTCACCTTCAAGGCATTTTAATGCTGCTGCAGAAATAACGCCTTCTGGAGCTCCGCCAACACCTACGAATAAGTCGATACCTGTTCCAGGTAAAGCTGTTGCGATTGATGCGCCAACATCTCCATCACCAAATAATTTTACGCGTGCACCTTTTGCACGAACACGGTCAATAATATCTTGATGACGTTCACGTTCTTGCACGATAACCGTTAGGTCACGAATCTTTTTATTGTTTGCTTCTGCTACAATTTCAATTGTTTTTTCAATTGGATCATCTAAGCTAATTTTACCAGCTGCTTTTGGACCAACCGCGATTTTTTCCATGTACATATCTGGAGCATGAAGAAGGTTTCCTTTATCTGCGATTGCGATAACTGCCATTGCATTTGCAAGGCCTTTTGCAACGATGTTTGTACCTTCTAATGGATCAACGGCGATATCTACTTCTGGACCGATACCTGTTCCTAGTTCTTCACCAATATATAACATCGGTGCTTCATCAAGTTCTCCTTCACCGATTACAACTGTACCTGCCATGTTTACTGAATCGAACATATCACGCATTGCTGTAGTTGCTGCATCATCTGCTTCATTCTTCTTTCCGCGGCCCATCCACTGTGCGGATGCTAATGCTGCTGCTTCTGTTACACGGACAATTTCTAGTGCGAGTTCACGTTCCAAGATTCCATTCCTCCAATTTCAAAAATCATACAAATATAACTATAACAAATAACGAGGAAAAGGTGAATTCGAAAAATTGTCGATTTTTTCAGAAGAAAGCGTTACAATTAAAATGTAAATGCTTTAATTTCCAGGTAGGTGACATTCATGTATTTTGTAGACAGAAAGAAAATAGAACAAATGCTAGTATGTTTAGAACGAGCAACAAGTACATTTCAAGAGAAAAAGATATATGAAACCGAGTTTGAATTTTACGCATTAGAACGCATAGCACATCTAATTATTGATTGTGTATTAGATGTAGGAAATGCGATGATTGATGGATTTATTATGCGCGATCCGGGAAGTTACGAAGATATTATCGATATTTTAATTGACGAGAGAGTCATAAGTGAAGAAGAAGGAAAAGGCATGAAGGAAGTTATCCTTCTTCGAAAAATGCTTACGCAAGATTATATTCAAATGAATCATGATGAGTTATATAAGACGATTCAAAAACATATCGCAGTGGTAGAGAAATACCCAGCGAATATTCGCAGTTATTTAGAAAAGGAATTAGGACCTGTATCTGCATTTGTACCAGAATAATTATGCTTATAAGATCCCCAAGGTGCCTTTTTGGGGATCTTATATTATGTATGAGAGAGAAAAGGGAGAAGGGTAAGCTATGGGGGAAGCACGTACTACGAAAGAAGAAATTATACAATTATTGAAGGTAAAGGGCGAGCATACTGTAGCAGAATTAGCCGAAGCTTTAGAAATTACAGAGATGGCGATCCGAAGGCATTTAAGTAAACTAGAGAATGATGAGCTAATTTATTCAAAGATGGTAAGGCAGCATGTTGGAAGACCAACATATTTGTATGGACTAAGTCAAAAGGGAGAAGATACATTCCCGAAAGAATATAAGCAGTTTGCTATTGAAATATTAGATGATTTAGCTCGAATGGACGATGAAAAAATACTTCGCTATGTTTTACAAGCGAGAACGAAACGAATGGAAGAACAGTTAAAAAAGAAGATAAGTAATCAAAGTAATTTAGCGTATAAAGTACAGGAAATAGCTGCTATGCAAGAGAAAAGTGGTTATATGGTTCAAATAAAGAGAGATGGGGAACACTCTTTCATACTTGAAAAGCAAAACTGTCCGTTAAAGGAAATAGCGGAGAAATTCCCGCAAGTGTGTGAAGATGAAAAAGATATGTACAAGCGGTTATTTGCAGGGGCAAATGTGAAAATGTTAACGAACATGTGCGTGGGCGATTGTAATTGTTCGTACCAAATAAAAGAGAAAAAATGAACGTTATGGGACGCTTTAGGGTAAAGCGTTTTTTTCTTTGGAAAAAGGGGGTAATATAAGAGTGGTATGATAGATGAGAACGTTAGCATAGAAGGGGAGACATAATCGATGTATAAAGGTTATTTAATTGACTTAGACGGTACGATGTATCGCGGAGAAGAGCAAATTGAAGAAGCAAGCGACTTCGTAAAAGCATTAGGAGAACGCGGCATTCCATATTTATTCGTTACAAATAACTCAACTCGTAAACCAGAACAAGTGGCAGAAAAACTTGTTCGTTTTGATATTCCAGCAAAAGCGGAGCAAGTATTCACAACGAGTATGGCGACAGCAAACTTCATTTATGAGCGTAAACAAGATGCAACTGTATATATGATTGGTGAAGAAGGCTTACACGATGCACTTGTGGAAAAAGGATTTGAACTTGTGGATGAAAATCCTGATTTCGTTGTTGTCGGTTTAGATCGTGACATCACATATGAAAAATTAGCAAAAGCTTGTCTTGCTGTGCGTAACGGCGCAACGTTTATTTCCACAAATGGGGACATTGCCATTCCGACTGAGCGAGGATTATTACCAGGTAATGGTTCATTAACATCAGTTGTAGCAGTATCAACAGGTGTGGATCCAATCTTTATCGGAAAACCGGAATCAATCATTATGGAACAAGCGTTAAAAGTGCTTGGCATAGGAAAAGATGAGGCATTAATGGTTGGGGATAACTACGATACGGACATTTTAGCGGGAGTAAATGCTGGCATGCATACCCTTCTTGTCCACACTGGAGTAACAACTGTGGAGAAGTTAACAGAATACGAAGTTCAACCGACGCAAGTTGTGCATAACTTGACGGAGTGGATTGAGAAGATGTAATGAAATGCAGGTAACCGGAAGAGGTTACCTGTTTTTTATGCATAATTGCATATATGGTATGTGGATATAAATGGTAAAATCAAGTTGTTAGCATATGTGAATAATGGTTGGGGGCCAAGAAGTGTATTTGATGTCATGTATTATTTTTATTTTAACACTATGTATTTTAGGTTTTGTTCTATGGAAGATATATAAAATAAATGATATGAAAAAAAGTGCTGGAAAACTTATTGCAACATATCCCAGGTTGAAACGACGTTGGATCGTATTACTTGGACCAGCGTACTTCATCGGACAATGTATGTATACGCATACTCAATACGTAAGTGGTGATATTGGGACAGTTGAACAGTTTCTTGTTCAGTCAGGTAGTTATGCAGCAGCAAGTTGTTTAATGACTTTATTAGCTATTCATCTCATTAAGAGTGTACAAATATATGAAAAAGGCGTAATAGACGGATTAAATTTTTATTCGTATGAAGAATTAAAAGGGTATAAAACATCTACATGGGGGAATTCAAAGGAAAATATTTTTTTATATCGCGGGCGAGAGAAAATGAATGATAATATCAATTTACTTATTAGAGAAGAGGATATGGATGAGGTAGAAAATATCCTTCAAAGATATATTCCTAAATTAATGATGAAATAGAAAAAATCCGGTCTTATAACCGGATTTTTTCATTAAAATACGCGATTCACAACTTCTTTAACTTCTTCAAGATATTGTTTACGCACACTATCATCCACAGAAGGAACACTTGTATAGAATGTATGCTCAAGTGTTTCAATTCCTGTAAATTCAAAAATACCAACATCCGCTGTTTTCTTCATTGCGTCAAACATACCGCCGGCTAGGTATACTTCTTTCGAATTTCCCATTGTAGATAATAACAATCCTTTTTTACCACTTAATAACTTTTCAATGCCATTTTCACCGTAAGCATAAGCAAAGCCGTGGCTAAATACACGGTCAACGTATCCTTTTAAAATAGCAGGAAGTCCCGCCCACCAAACTGGGTAAATGAATGTAATACTATCAGCCCAAGAGATATGCTCCTGCTCTTCTTTAATATCTTCTGGTGTATTTCCTTGAGAAAATGAGATGAAATCGGAAGCGCTTAATACTGGATTGAAGTTTAATTCGTATAAATCACGAACGCGTACTTCATGGCCTTTTCCTTCTAATTCACTTTTTACAGTTTCTAAAATAGCATGGTTGAAGCTTTCTGTATTCGGGTGTGCATAAACGATTACATGTTTCATTTTTCTTCCTCCTATTTGTGGATATGTGAGTAGTTTTTTGTATTCGTGTAAGTAGTATGGTTACTTTTGTTGCGAGAGTCAACTTTTCTGACGTGAGAAATAAAATGAAGATTTAATCAGTTAATACGGGATACATGATAGTATATTACAAAAAAATACAAATAAGTAGGGATTTTGCATTTTTGAATAGAATATATAGATTGGTAAATAGAGAGAGCAGGGGATATGGGGATGAATATTATTGAAATTGAAAGGTTAGAAAAATCGTTTGATATTGGGGATAGTAAAGTAAAAATATTAAAAGGCATTAATCTTCAAATTCAAAAAGGAGATTTCGTTTGTATTATGGGGGCAAGTGGTTCAGGGAAAACGACTTTATTGCAGCTACTAGGTGGATTAGATATTCCATCGATAGGTAGTATTCGAGTTGACGGTACAGAGATTTCAACATTAAAAGAAAAAGAGCTCGCTTTATTTAGGAGGCATAAAATCGGTTTTATTTTTCAACAGTTTAACTTAATTCCAGTATTTAATGCAGAGGAAAATGTAGGATTACCATTACTGTTAGATAATGTCTCGCAAAAAAAGGCAACGGTGACAGCAACTCGTTTATTAGAACTTGTTGGATTGAAGGGAAAAGAAAAGCATTTACCAGCACAGTTATCAGGCGGTCAACAGCAAAGGGTTGCGATAGCAAGAGCTTTTGCAAATGAGCCGGCTATTATATTAGCAGATGAACCAACAGGGGCATTAGATTCAGAAAATAGCAAAAATATAATCGCGGCACTTCGCAATGCATGTGATGAATTAGGGCAAACAGCTGTCATTGTAACGCATGATCCGTTCGTAGCGGCCCATGCAGATAAAGTTGTTTTCTTATTAGATGGTGAAGTAATTCATGAACATGCTGAAAGTAAAGGATGGAAATTTCGAAATATCCCGCAACAAGTTACTCACATTCAAGAGATTATGAATCGCCACTTTAAAGTAGGAGGTAAAGGTGATGCGATGGGTAATTAAATATGCGGTAAAATCGATGAAACAAAATTGGTTGCGAAATATGCTGATTGCCCTCGGTGCAGCTTTAGGTGTTATGTTAGCGACGATGTTATTACTAGGCAATCAATCAGTAGAGCAAAGTGTGAAGGAACAAGTAGTAAGCCGGTATGGAGATTATAATTTGCAATTTGGCTATATAAAAAATGATATGTATTTAAATAATGAAAGTTTACAAGGAATAGATGGCTTAGAAAATGCTGAAAAAATATCAAAAGTACTTATACCATACCCTTTTCCAAATTATAAAGAGTTATCGGGAAAGCCGTCCTATTGGGGTGTTGAGCAAGATTCTCCAGAAATGCATTCGTATAAAATATTAGAAGGTCGATATCCGAAAGAAGGGGCTGAAGTAGCACTGACAAAAGGATATACAGATCGTGAAAATATACGGGTAGGAGATACGATTAAGTTGCCATTCCCGCAACATGGAGAAAAGACTGTAAAAGTCGTCGGGATTTTAAATCCGCCGCTAATGGCGGCAATGGGGCATGGGGCTTATTTTCCAATCCAGTGGCTTCAAAAAGAATTAAATCTACCAAACCAGTTTAATCTCGTTCAAGTGAAAACGCCCGATGTAAATGTGAAGAGAGCGATTGCTCTTGATGTAAATAAGAAGATAGAAAATATAAAGGTAGACCAACGTACTTATGTCGATAAGGCATTTGAACGACTAAATGTAATGAAGCCATTAATTTTTAGTTTAGGTGGTATTGCCTTATTTGTAGTAGCCCTTTTAATAATGGGAAGTTTCTTCTTATCTGTCAGAAGTCGATTTAAGCAATGGGCATTATTACGTGCACTTGGTAGTAATCCAAATCAAATTATATTAGTCGTTTTATTAGAGGCTTTATGTATTGGAGCAATTGGATCTCTAGCAGGAATTGTTCTTGGAGCGAGTACACACACAATTGCGGCATCATTCATTAATAAATGGGTGAATATTGAGAGTGCTGGGAAAGAATCATTCTCGATTTCAGGTGATATTTTACTCATTACGTTTTTACTAGGGATTGTTATGTCTGTCATAGGGGCTATTATACCAGCTTTCATGGTTAGAAAGATTCCTCCAGTTCAAGCACTTCGGCCAGGTCTTCCTAGTAACGAGAAAAAAGAAAAAAGATGGAGTGCTGTTAGTCTTAGCATTTTAATTATTGGTACTGTTATTGGACTAGCGGGTAACGTATTAGAGGAGTATATCGGTTTTAATCCAAGTGCGATAGGAGCGCTGTTATTTGCAGTTGGTTTGTTATTTGCGATTCCGTTATTTATTCGTATGATAGCGCCTGTTATTGCAAAACCTTTACAAATTATATTTCGAATTGAAACGACGATTAGTAGTCGAAATATAATTCGTTATCGGAATAAGGCAGCTGTTTCAGTTGCTATACTAGCATTTGGTTTTATGTTAGCACTTGTTGGAACGATGTATGTAAATTCTATGTATGAAGGTATGAAAAAAGGATTACAAAAGCATTTACCAGCGGATTTAGTAGTACGTGTACCGATGGAGTCGCAAAGAATTGAGATTTTACCATTTAGTTGGATGGAGAAGGTTAAAAAAGTTGACGGTGTAGAAGCGAGTGTAGGGAATGCTACTGACTTCACAGCAAAACTTGTAAATTATGACTTTAAAAAAGCGAATCAAGAATGGTATGAACATGCGAAAAAAAATAATCTTAACTATGATTCAATGGAAGTTGTGGGTAACGATATTGTAGCGTATCAGAAAGTAACGAAGGCGAAAGTGATTTCAGGGCAAAATTTAAATAAGTCATTACAAGATGGTGAGGGAGTCGTTACGAAAGAAACGGCTAAAAATTTAGGACTTCAGTTGCAAGATACGATTGAAGTACAAGGAAAGGGAAAAGAAAAACAAACGATTAAAGTCGTTTCGATTATTGAGCAAGGATTAAGGTTAAGAGGGTTGGATATTTTTGTGAATGAACAATGGGCCCGTGATAAGTTTCACGTGCAAGGGTATGAAGCGCTTCAAATTATGACTAATTCTAATCAATCATTTGAAGCGATTAAGAAGCAAGTAAAACAAATTACAAATAATAAAGAGAATGTAGAAGTTATAAATAGTTATGATTTATTGAAAGAACAAGAGCAATTATTATCGCAAATGATGATGTTAATTCGTTTGTTAGTTGTAATTATTTTCATCATTTCTGGTATAGGATTAATGAATGCGATTGTCGCAAGTTTACATGAAAGACGTGCTGAAATTAGTATGATTCGTGCGGTAGGAGCTATTCCGAAGCAAATGAGACGGATTGTGTTATTAGAGGGAACTTTACTTGGAGCGATAGCTGGTTGTATTGGCATTTTTGGCGGAATTTTGTTTAGTTACATTGTGTTATCAAGCTTAGAGTTAACGGTTATTATCATTCCGTATAATCAAATGTGCATATTGGCTCTAGCTAGTGTGGTGCTTGGAGCAGGGGCGGCTATGATTGCTTCATTACAATTAAGAAAGTTTAAATTAAGTGATACTTTAAAGGAGTTATCAGCATAAAAGATTGCTACACCCCGCTCATACAAAGAACAAAGAAGACGAATAAAATAATGACAATACCAATGCCGAAGTTAAATACAAGAGTACTATCCATATATGTAACCTCCTTGTTTGAAAGTAAAAAGCACTCTGGCTGGAGTGCTTTTTATTATCCGAATCTGTCGCAACGAACACCCTAGCTTATAAAAAGGGAATAATGCGTTTAAAGAGTTATAGTAATTTATGCATTTATTTTGTAAATGAGCAAGTCCTGCTCAGGTATAGAAAAAAAGACACTCTTTTGAGTGTCTTTGATGATGACAAAATGTGCCAATTGCTTGAATTTGATAAGACGTTAATTTTCCGGTTAACGATCTTTCTTAATCAAGAAGTGTAACAACAGCGATTCAAATAAAGTTTAGCATTTTTTAAATGGGTGTGCGTATGTAATTATGCATATTGTAATTAGAGGGAAATTGAGTGTTAAAAATGAATGAGTAAATATATATAGAATATTTGATGAGGAGCGAGAGGAATGGAAATACATAAGTTAACAGAAGAAGAAGCGAATGAGATAAATATGTGGACGTATGAGGAGCCGTACAATTTATATAGTTTTTCAGGAGAGGCTGAAGTAATAGAAGAGCTATTAGATGGGACGTATTACGGTTGTTGTGATGAGAAGGGAGAATTCATCGGCTATTTTTGTTTTGGAGAAAATGCGCAAGTTCCGGGCGGAAGAGATGCTAATTTATATAAGGGAGAAGGTGTAGTCGATATCGGAATTGGCATGAAGCCAGATTTAACAGGAAAAGGTATGGGGAAAACATTTTTTCAAGCTGGAATTGCATTTGCTGCTGAGGAATTGAATTCAAAAATGTTTCGACTAAGTGTAGCGACATTTAATAAAAGAGCAATTAGGTTATATAAAAACATTGGATTTCAAGTAGGACCTGTTTTTTTGAGCCGTGGAAGAGAGTTTATGCTTATGGAATACGAAAGGCCGTCAGTATGAAACTGACGGCCTAGACACCTTATTCCGAATGCTCAGCACGGTGCGCTAAACGACTTGAAGCAGCGGCAGCGATTCCGCCAACGATATCGTCAAGGAATGTGTGTACTTTTCCAGATGATTTATCATTTAAGTATTCTAAAATACCAGGTTTTAATTTATCGATATATCCAAAGTTCGTGAAACCGATAGAGCCGTACACGTTAACGATAGAAAGTGCGATAACCTCATCAATTCCGTATAAGCCTTCATCACGTTTTACGATATCTTGTAATGGCTGACTTAGCATTCCTTTTTCAGCAAGGACATCAAGTTCAATGCCTGTAATAAGTGCGTTTTGTACTTCGCGTTTTGATAGTACACGCTCAACGTTATAACGGCATTCTGACATCTCTAAATTTGCATGGTATTTCTTTTGAAGAAAATGAACAAGTTCAGCAATATCGTCAATTGTTACACCGCGTTCTTGTAATAGTTGTAATGCTCTTTCTTGTAGTTGATTTGATTCTTTCATGTTTATCACCTTTTTTTCTTTTTAGTATTTGTATACGTTTCGTTGCTTTATCATGTGCATAGGAATGAAAGGCGAGCACAAGCTCATATATATAAAGAAAAACCATAGGTGGCGACTGCGATGATTCAGCATATTTATGAGCATTATCACATGCATGTTAAAGAATTAATCCCCCTTGGCCCCTATAAAAGCTTTTGGATTCGCAACAAAATTTATGTACTTGTTCCAATTGGAGAAATGGAGGAAGAAGTACTTGTAGAGATGAAAAAGCTCAGTGATTATATGAACCAGCAAGGGGATATAACTGTAGCGACTTTCGTTCCGACTATACACGGCTACTATGTAAGTGAGATAGAAGAACAAAATTACTGCTTATTAAAAGGTATGCGTGCGTTAGAACGACATGCTACATCATTAGGAAGTGAGCTTTCTATATTCCATAAACGAGGTGCATTCTTTCCAGAAGAAATCGAGCAATTAAGCCGCATTGGTGAATGGAAAGCATTATGGGAAAAAAGGCTCGATCAATTAGAAAAGTTTTGGCAATCACAAGTGATGAACCACCCTACAGACGTATTCGATCAATTGTTTATTGAATCCTTCCCGTATTACTTAGGAGTTGCAGAAAATGCAATTCAATATGTTGTCGATACAGAGATGGATGATACGCCGCAAATGACTGATGCAGCAACAATTTGCCAAGAAAGATTCACACCTTTATTATGGCATCAAACGAAGCGCCTCAAACTTCCTTTCAATTGGGTGTATGATCACCCAACTCGAGATATGGCAGAATTAATTCGCTATATGATGATAGAAAAAAAGAAAGATTGGGAGCAAACAATCGTCCAATTTGTTACAGATTATGAACGGAATTATTCGCTATCCTCATTTGGTTGGCGCCTATTATTTGCAAGGCTTCTGTTCCCGCTCCAATACTTTGAAACCGTTGAACGATATTATCAAACAGGAAACGAAGAACAAAAAAGCATATATAGAGATCGCTTAGAAGCCATTTTACACGATGTGAACCGCTCCGAGCAATTTATGAAGCATTTTTACGGGTCACTTCGTTTACCAGTTGATAAGTTAGGGATTAGGAAATTAGATTGGCTATCTTAAAAGTATAAAAAAAGAGACCGATGGAGGTCTCTTTTTTTATACTACAATTGTATGTAATACATTATGCCCCTACCTGTTGATCTGCACATATATTTAAAATGAATTGATGTCTTTCGATTTTTTCATTTACTTTACTCAATAATTCTTGCTGGATTTCTTTAAATAAAAATTGATAGCTTGTATTCCACGTTGGTATAACCGATGAAAGGTCTAATAAATACTCTTTTTTCTTTTCTAGTTCTTGAATTGTTAAAAAAGTGTTTCCCATTCTTGGCATATGTCGTCCCCCTATGTTTTTTACTTTATCCCGCTTATATGTGTGAACGATTCACTATATAGTATTAATTATCGCATTTTTTGAGAAGGATTTCCAATTTTGTTTTATGATGTTAAAGGAGAAGTGTTATTTGAATAAAAAAAGAGACCCAAATGGGTCTCTTTTTAGAAAACGATTCTGAACGAGCCGCTTCCGCTTTTAATTAAAATACTTGTTCTACTTCAATAACGCCTGGTACTTCTTCAAGTAATGCGCGTTCGATACCAGCTTTTAGTGTGATTGTAGAACTTGGGCAGCTTCCGCATGCACCCATAAGGCGTAGTTTTACGATACCTTCTTCAATGTCTACTAATTCAACGTCTCCGCCATCGCGAAGTAAGAATGGACGTAATTTATCTAATACTTCTAATACTTGTTCTTGCATATGTGGGTTTTCCATTTTTATCGACTCCTTTCATCAGTTTTATTATAATCAAGATAGAGGGGAAAATCTATTTTTTCTCTTCTTGTTTTATTGTCGAAATATTGTATCGTGTGTACAACGTGTTTTTTCAGTATAGGGGTATGGAATAAGTTTGTAAAATGATGTGCTTATGTACTAAGACATCTGAATATGCTGTTGAAACAAGAAGTGGGGGAGAAGAAATGGTTAATGTTCAAGTGTATGGGACGAAAGTAATTTGTGCGAGCTGCGTTGGAATGCCATCTTCAACAGAAACGTTTGAGTGGTTACAAGCGGCAATTGGTCGTAAATATGAGGGACAAGAAAATAAATTTAATTTCGAGTATATTGATTTTCAAGAAGAACAAGAAGATGAGGATAAAAAAGCATTCGCAGAGCGAGTAGTGGAGGAAGATTTATTTTATCCAGTCGTTCTTGTAAATGGAGAAATTGTTGGAGAAGGAAATCCACGTTTGAAGGATGTTTACGAAGAAATCGAGAAATATTTATAAAGCATGAAGCCTTTGCGAATTTGCAAAGGCTTTTTTTATTGGAGGGATAGATGTGGAGAATGGAATAAAGCAGGCTCTACCAGAAGAAGTAAAACAGTTAATGGAGCAGTACATAGTAGGATTAAAAGAAATTTTTTTGGATGAAAAAATAGTCGGGGTATACATTTACGGATCAATCGCGCTAGGAGCATTTCATATAGAAACGAGCGATGTTGATTTTGTTACGGTAATAAGTGATTCCGTGAATGAAGCTGAAAAACAACAAATTGTAGAACTGCATAAGAAAATGAGTGAAAGTACGTTAGGTAAAAGAATGGATGGTATGTATATTCCGCTTGCTGACTTAGGGAAATACAATCATGAAATAAATGAGTACGTGTATTGTGCAGATGGTAAGGTCGATATTGGTCATTGGGATATTAATGCGGTCACATGGTGGACGTTGAAAAACCAAGGCATTACAGTTATCGGGAAAGAAGTAGAAGACTTTCCATTTCAAATAAAGTGGGACGATGTAGTAAATACAATGAAATACAACGTAGAACATTACTGGAGTGAAAAAGCGAAGCGTCCTTATTTATTTTTCATAGAAGAATGGGTGGAATCAGCTGTCGTTACTATGGGACGTATTTTATATACGTTAGATCATAAAACAATTGTTTCAAAAGATAGAGGATTACAATACTTATTAGAACGTTCAGCGAAAGAATGGGACCCTTTATTAAAAGAAGTAGAGAGAATACGGCAGAGTCCAAAAGAAAAGCGAATGCTCTCAAGGTGGAGAAGGGCAGATATGACGAAGGGGTACTTGCTGTGCTTGATTGAGGAGTGCAGGGGGAAGTGGTAGATGAATAGTAAAGCATCCTTTAGATAAAGGGTGCTTTACTATTTTTATATAATGAAAAAACGCTTTACAAAGAATGAGAAGTCGAAAGATAATATTAAAAAACATATATGCGGGGGAAGAGAATGAGTAACTATAACTTTCATATAAGTAAAGAACAACTATGGAAAGGATGTATTTTAAAGTCGATTGCAGATGCAATTTTTGTAGCACATGCTCCTGATTTCTCACATGAAAGTTCATGGGATGGATTTAACTATAGTATGCAAGATAGTCAAGGCGGACAAGGGACAATTACTTTCCATCCGAATTACACGATTGTATGTCTTCAAGATGTGAATAGTGAGAGAATTGATGAGTGGATTGATGCAGCAAATTATTTCGAAGGGGCACCTTCGGAAGTAATAGACATTGCGAAAGAGGAAGCACTTCAATACGTATTAGAAGAAGTAGAAGGCGAAACAGTTCCTTTCATTACAACAGCTTTTTGGATTGAGGATAGCGGTGCATACTCAATCGATTCATTTGAAGAGATGGAAGAGCATGGTGGATTTTTATTAGAAATCCCACTACTTGATCTTGAATCAGCAATGGAAAGATTAGAAGAAGAGTATGAGCTGACAGAAGAGCAAATAGAGCTTTTACAACTTGTATATGAGAGAAAAATCAAACATCCAAATGAGGAGATTAAGTTGTCTAAAGAAGAAGTAGCGATGATTGAGACGGATGATAGTGAAGGATTAAAAGTTAGTAAAGCGTCGTTTGAAGAGATGAATATTACTTGGGAGTTGTAGGGGAAGGATATAAAAAGTTTGATAAAGCACTAGTAGAAAGTACAATGTGAAATCACATTGCATTTTCTACTAGTTTTTTCATATACATATCAACTTCATGAAAGAATAACGGCTCCTTTTCCTCGGTATTCAGATGCACGGCGCAGTGTAAATATTGCTGTAAATAGTGATTAGCTTGCTCGTACTGTTTTAAGTTATAGAAAGAGAAACAAGTAAGAAGCAGAAACGCTTTTTCCTGTAATATTGGAACGACAGCTAGTACCGGAGTGATAGAGTGTATATTTGTTTTTGCTAAATTCGCATAAGACGCCCACACTTGAAACCAGTCGGAAATGGTAGAAGGATAATCAGGAATATCGATAGTTTCATGTGAAACATTATGCAATAACGGGTTCTGTTTCATATGTATAGGCTCTATTCTCGTTTGTAGAATGCAATCGAATATTGAGATGTTTTCTTTTATTTGTAATTGGTCCGTGATAAGCTACGGGAGGCCGATAGGATGAACTCCTATATTTATATAGAAGTCATCTCCAAACTGGCTTTTTTGTATGTTAATGAGCTTATAAAATCCATTATCAGCTTTGAAAAATGTATGTCTTTTTTTCTTAAATCCAAGCGGTTTTAAAGCAGTGTGTAAATTAATAATGAAATCTTGCACTATTGCGTACTCCTTTAGAGAGGTTTACTCTTCGTCATAATCGTACGTAGTTAAGTTTTGTAAGAAGCTTTCAAAGTTAGGTGCTAATTCAATTATTTGCTCAACTTCATTATCAATAAATATAACTGGAGGGTTTTCAGCAACATTTCGATAGTCTAATGCAATCCATGTATGGCCGTCCCCAGATAAAAGTACGAGCTTCTCAGGCATTTCCCACTCCTGAATTAAATAATGGCTCTCTAAAATACTAGATTCATTTTCATCAAAAGAAATGCCGTATAAGCCAGACACATTAACGTGATCGTCTGCCCAAGAATTTGGCTCTAAAGTAGGGTGAGCATCAAGGCGAAGTGTTCCTCCATTTTGTCCTTTTAGAAGATTTATGTACGATTCTGGAAGCTTTACGTTCAGTACTTCTTCTGCTTTTTTTATTAGTTCGTTGTTAATGGGGGCTAGTTTTAAATAATCATCTTCTGCCCAAATTGTAGTCTTCATATTGGATCACCTCAAATAATAGTTTTAAGAATCTTATTTCATATATTATAGTTAGTTTAAATGACGAGCAATAGAAAGAGGGACAAAACATGGATGTATTTGAATACGTTGATCATGTAAATTCTAAAGAAGACTTGTTGAAATTTCTTGTATATCTTCAAAAGGATTTTAAAGTGAATAAGGATGAATGGGAGAATATAGAGGTAGAGACTTATTTAGAGGCATTAAATGGTTGGTTAGGTGATTATGAAGGTGTTTATATAAATCAAGGGGAGAAGATTCCAGAAAATATTCCATGGAAGTTCATTGCTCAAATGTTACTTGCGGCAGCTCATTATGAATAAAATTAAATTTTTAAAAGATAGAATGGAGAAAATATCATGATTAACCATAATAAAATTAAACAACTTTTAGCATATGTAGATCGTGCTGAGGATAATGAAATTGAGTTAGAGTATGAATCTGAACCTATGACGATAGAATTGTTTAATAGTGAAGAAATAGAAGAAGGGCAACTTGGTTATAGTTTTGATGAAGAAGGGCAAAGCTTAGCCGGGAATGAAGAAGGAGATTGGAAAGAAGGATGGATTGTAATAGGGATAGATTCGTATCTTGGAGATCCGATTTTTGTAGATAGTAACGATGAGAATTGTCCGGTTTATACGGCTATGCATGGTGAGGGAGATTGGGAGAAAGAATGTATAGCGGAACGTATAGAAGATGTTATTGAGAAAGTGCAGGGGAATGTGGGGTAAATAAACATAGTATTTCAACGTGATTAAGAGGGAGAAAATAATGAAAAAGTTTCAAATTGAACTAAATAAATTGCCAACAGAAAATGCTGGAGAAATAGTACTTAGTATAGATGAAAGTATTGTGTTTCAAGAAAAAACAGACATAATAGACCCGATTTGTTGGTTGTTTGACGCTTGGGTTGGATTTTTTAAATATGATGATGCTGTGATTTTTTTGAATGAATATGAAAAAAAGGTGGAATTTAAGAAGAAGGATGGGGAATTTCTTATTCTTAATCAGAGAGGAAAGAAGTTAGCTAGTGTTGATAGTGAGCAATTTTTACGAGTAATCTTTGCGTTTCTTAAAAAGGAGATAGAGCAGATTTACGTAAGTGGGGTGGATTCTTTTCGAATTAAAGATGCTTATCATAGAATGTTAGAAATTGAACCATTTGTTTCTAAACTTGTAAATGGAAATGACACAATTATGTATCGAATTTATCATGCTACAAGTGATAAATATGAATTAAATTGGCAGTATGTAAAAGGAATAGAGGTTGAACCGATATTTACTCCGGTACTATCTCATAATGAGAAGAGTATCTTTTATGTGGAGGAAAATAACCACGAAATTCGTAAACTCGATAGTGAAACGAAAGAAGAGATTTGGCAGTGCAATCTTCCACTAGTAGAAGATTGTAATTGCATAACTGTGAATGGGGTCACAATTATTTGGCATGCGAATAGATTTGGAAAAAATATTGCGAAATTGTACGCTATTTCATCAAGTTCTGGAGAGTTTCTATGGAATTTAGAAATAGAAGGGCATATTATACAAGATGTAAAAACTACGAGGGAAGAATTACCACGTTTATTAGTTATTACACAGGAAGGCTACAATGTTTTATTAGAGCTTGAAAGTGGAGTGAAAGTGTGGGAAAAGAATGTCCGAGTCGGAGGAGAAAAGTTGCAGTGTCATTTTGACTCAGATTACTATGTATTAGCAGGAAATCCTTTTGATGAAGATGGGGAAGTTGATGCATATAGTAACGTTGCAATTGCAATTCAATTATTAGACGCTTCTACACTATGGAAACAAATGATAGAAGATTGTTATCCGAATGATCCAGTTGTTTTAGACAATGAAAATTTTATATGTATAGCAGCAGATTTACTACAAAAATGGGAATATGGTAAAGAAGGTTGTAACGTAATCTTTGAAAAAGTCCTTGATGAAGTAGAATACTCTTACATTGTATCAAAGGAATCAAAAATAGTAGTAACAAGAACTGAGTATGGATACGAAGGTGTAAGTACACAAATACAATGTTATGATCATAAGAACGGTCAAAAGTTATATGAAGTAAATGTACCTTCTGAAATTGAATTGCCTCCGTTTCTTATCGGAGAGATGATGGTATTATCCTTAGGAGAAGGCAGAATTTATGGTGTTCATATTCAAACGGGTAAAGTGATTTGGAGCCGTACTACTCTACATGATATTGCAAGGGTTCTGTTATATAAAGATGGTGAAATTTATATTGCTACTTCAAATTTAGAATTGATAATACTTGATGCTGAATGTGGCGAAGTAAAAGGTATTATTAAACTGCCTAAAAATGTAGTCGAAATAGATTTTATTGTATCGATTGAGGAAGTTAATGATAGATTATTCATTAGTTGTGTAAGTGGAAATATGTTTGAAATAGTAGAAAGCTAATTTGTGAAGTCTCTTAAGTCGAGATTTTAGATTTGGCGATATTCCAATAGTATTTTATATATTCACTAAAAGTGATTCATTAACATCACTTTTAGTGAATATATAAAATAATTAACTTAGTGTATTAAAGATATGATATATGATCATTTTAATACATTTAGAAGTAAAATAAAATAATAAGTGGGTAATTGTCGGAATATATTCGATTTCCGTTCAATTTTGTGAAATATATGCCCTTTTTGTTAGATTACTTCTTTTTATTTCTATAAAATAAATTGATGTAGAAATAAGAAAAGGATGATGTACGTGAAGGAAACAGTTTTACAAGAAACAATTTCTCCACAAGAGTTACATAAAGTTGTTCAAAAGAATACAGCTTATTATGACTTTAAGTGGGGCAAAGTAGAAAATCCAGCGCAAGGGAATACGTGGAATTGGGTAGCCTTTTTCTTCCCAACTTTTTGGTTAGCTTATCGTAAAATGTATAAGTTGTTTATTATACTTACGTTATTGGCAGTACCTACTTTAATTATAGCTACTTTTATTGATATACCAATGTGGATAGATTTTATTATATATGCTGGAACGATGCTGTTTACTGGATGGCAAGGAAACCGATTATATTATAAGCATGTTATCTGTATTTTTCATAAGGAAGAAGATGTGCCTGAGTATAAGAAAGAGTATTATTTACAATCAAAAGGTGGCGCTCATATCGGGCTTATGATTGCTTTACAGGTGATAGTATTTGTATTCTTTGCAGGCGCTAGTTTCGGTTTAGCTTCTATACCAACTGAACCTAATATTAAAAACGTTGTTCGCTTAAGTCTTGAAGGAGAGGCTTTAGAGTCTATCACAGATAAACCAAATTGGAAGTATGTAAAGAAAGAACAAGATTATGATGTAGTAGAATTTACTGGTTATGATTATGAAGAAAAGAAAAATGTGAAAATTAAATTCGCTGTATATTTAAATGATGATTACTTTGAATGGCAAGAAGTGTATTTAAATAATAAAAAGTTGAGTGAAGAAGAAGCTGAAGAGTATCAAATCTATGTTGAAGAAAATATGTGGTTTTTCTAGAGAGAAACTCGTTCATTTTAAAAAGAAGAATCTTGTGAGGGTTCTTCTTTTTATATATTAGAAAAGCAAATAATATTAGGAGGAAAAGAGAGTATGATGGATGTACATTTTTATGATTGGGCTAAGAAACGTCCTAAAAAACATTATAATCGATTACATGAAATGAGAATTTTTGAATTGATTTTTTCAAAGGAATTAAGTAAGTGGGATCTTGGATTAGAAAATGTAGAAAATATTGATATCTACTGTCTAGCAAATCCGAATAAAGATATTTCTTATGAACTACATGAGGTCCTAGGGGAGATTTGTATATCCGTGCCTTATGATTATATGCAATTTTTAAATTTGGAATCAGTTGAGGAGAAGTATAAGCATTTTTGTGAGTTGGTTTACCTCTATGTCGTGCCAGCTATTGAAAAGTATTCAAAAATATCATTAGAAATGATTAAAGAGTATGTGAATGAAGCGCTTCAAGAAATAGAGAAAGAGAATTACGAGATTGTGTTTTTAGTGGATAAAACACCGAAGAAGAGCCCAAGTCGAAAGAAAACGGCTATATTAAAAGGAATTCATCGTTCGGAAGGATTTCAGCTAATGTGTGAAGTGTATAACGATAAAGGGCTAAGAGTAGTAAATACATTACTCGTAGAAGAAGTAGGGAATGCAGTAGTCTATTCTAGATTTTTAGGCAAACTAAAATGGGAAAATGAGCACTTAATAGTAGTGAAATCCAAGACAAGCAGCTGGATGGAAGAAGTACATGTCGAATAAGCTAATTAACGAAAAATGTGAATACAAAACACCATACGAATTGAAATTTTGTAAAATACAATAAAAAATGAGAATTTGAGGTAGGCTTGTCAATAACGCGAGACTATGGCAGTATAAAGAAATGCTATACAAATTTTATTTATCGAGATGTAAACGTCAATTTTGATTTTTACGTATAAATAATGAACGGAGGAAATGAATTTATGGCTACTTTACCAAATTGTCCAAAATGTAATTCAGAATACACGTATGAGGATGGCGTTCTTTTCGTATGTCCAGAATGTGCTCATGAGTGGGGCCAAGAAGCAGAAGCTGAAAATAATGATGGTGCAAAAGTTGTAAAAGATGCGAACGGAAACGTTCTTCAAGACGGCGATGCTGTTACTGTAATTAAAGATTTAAAAGTAAAAGGAACTTCTTCAGTTGTAAAGATTGGTACGAAAGTAAAGAGTATTCGTCTAGTTGAAGGAGACCACGATATTGATTGTAAAATCGACGGTTTCGGAGCTATGAAGTTAAAATCACAGTTCGTTAAGAAGGCGTAAGATTAGCAAAGAAAAAAGACGCTCTGTAAGTAACTTGCAGAGCGTCTTTTTTATGATTGGACTTCAACTTCTTTCAACTGACACCGCTTATTAAAAAACGTTTTATATCCAAGTTGCAAGAAGATAATAACAGAGAAAGCTGTACTTCCAGAAATACCAAGTATAATTGCGATTTGATATTGGATAGCTGTAAATGGTGATACACCGGATAAAATTTGTCCTGTCATCATGCCTGGAAGACTTATAATTCCCATTCCGACCATAGAATTGATTGTCGGTAAAATAGCAGAATCGAAAGCGTCCCGTATGAGCGGGGCAGCTGCTTGTTTTGGAGTTGCCCCAAGCATAAGTGCACCTTCAATATGGTCTCTTTGTGATTTCATGCTGCTTAAAAAGGTATTTGCCCCCAGGCAAATGCCTGTCATAGCATTACCGATTAGCATACCGGCAATAGGAACGATATACTGCGGAGCATACCAAGGATCGTGTCCGATAATAACAAAGATAAATAGTAGAAGAGGGCCAATTGATCCAGCAATCATGGAGAGGGCGGCTACTCGTTTTAATTCTTTTGACATTGGAATATTAACTCGTTTATAAATATTGAAAATCGCAAATGTAGTAATAGAAGTAATGAGAGCTATTGTATAAAACGGATTACTATTTTCAAATATGTATGTAAGGACATATGCGACTAGTACGAGCTGAATTGTCATACGTAATGTAGCAATTGTAATTTGTTTCTCACGCGGTATTCCTTTTAATTTCACAAGCCCGATTAAAATAAGAATGAAAATATATGCAGCTGCAAGTTGCCAAATTTGTAGTTCAATAACGCCCTTCAATTGAGAGCACTTCCTTTCTAGTTGCACCGTTTGTTTTACTAATTTCAATAATATCGTCTGCGATTTCTTCTGGAAGTTGTTGTGAGTGCGTGATGAAGATAACTGTTTTTTTCTTTTCTCTTGCCAATAGAGTGAATTGTTTCATAACGCGTCTTTCTGTGTCACTATCTAGTGCCGAAGTTGGTTCATCTAATAAATAGACGGGTGGGTCCATTAGTACAATACGAGCGAAAGCAAGTCTTTGTTTTTCACCGCCTGATAAAGAAGAGGCGCTATCTTCTAATTTTTTATCTAGGCTAACAGTCGTTAATGCGCCCCGCAGGGCATCGTCATTTGGAAATGGCTTTTCAGAAAGGCGCAGTCCCATTAATAAATTATCTCTAATTGTTCCATCAAAAATAGGTGGAGTTTGTCCGAGCATGACAACTTCACGTCGTAATTGAATGGGAGGATAATCTAAAATAGATTTTCCATTATATTTAATTGTGCCAGATGTTGGTGATTGTAAATCATTTAACATACGAAGTAATGTGCTTTTTCCACTACCACTCTCACCGATAATACAAGTTATTTTTTCTTGTTGAATTTGTAAATAAGGAATGTGTAGAATATTTTTATATTTGATGTCTTTTAATATAAACATAAATTGCTCCTTTCTGATTCTAGTTATATCGTATCAAAAAGAGAGAAAAATAGAAAAATAAAGTCTATTCAGAGGGAACATCTTTTTTCTTTGTTTGTAGGATTAGATCGTCTTGAGACGGAAGTTAGCTTCGTTAATAAGTTTAGCAAGCGATCTAAGTCTTGACTGAGAGAAATGACTTTATCGTGAGTAAATCCATACTTTTCAACGAGGTGGATTAATTCCCTCTTTTTCACTTCTATTCGATTATTTAGTTTTGTTAAGTTCATAAGTGAAATGAAATGCCTCCTATTATGTGTAGTACTTATAGCATACAAAATAAGACCGAACGTATTCGGTCCTAAAGAAAATAATAAAATGAAATAACTATTACATATAGTATACACTTCTAAGTAGAGATTTTTATATTAAAATAAATAAATTTATGAAACTATATTGATAAAGTTATTTTTTAAAAAATGAATAGAAAAAGGCTGTCTACATAGTAGACAGCCTTTAAAGTATTAACCGTTATGATATTTGTACATCCAAAGAAGACCGGATTTTAATAATCTCGGTACACGCCCCATTAATGGTTGGTTTGCTAGTAAACCAAATCCGTGTTTTTTGCCGAGAGAACCGAGAACACCTTTTAATTTTATAACCGGCAGTTCATCAGGAAGTGGTTCATTATTCCAACGTTTTAATAATATTTGGACAATTTGTTCTCCTTGACCTTCAGCAAGTTGAGCAGATGGTGCATGTGGAAGTGCTGCACAATCCCCGACAACATAAACATGCTCGTTATTTGGAATATTGTGATATTTTGTTAAAACAACCCGTCCGCTACCATCTTGTTCAACTGGAAGGTTTCGAACAACTTCATTTGCTTGAATACCAGCTGTCCAGACGATTGCATCACATTCAAGTGGTTCATCGTGGTTGTACACAATATTCGGTTCTACTTTTGTAATGTTAGAGTTTCGTATAATGTTAACGTTATGCTTTACAAACCATTCTTCTACATATCTACTTAATTTCTCTGGATATGGGAATAAAATTCTATCTTTTCGATCAAATAAATAGATTTTTAAATCAGAACGGCTTTCGCGAAGTTCACTTGCTACTTCAACGCCACTTAAGCCAGCGCCAACAACAGCAACTGTTGCATTCGGTTCTAGGCCATTTAATTGTTCATATGTCTTACGCGTTTGTTCAATCGATTGTAGACTGTGTGTATATTCCTTTGCGCCAGGAACGTTATGATATTTATCTTCACAGCCAAGTCCAATAATTAAATCATCATATTGGATTGCTTCGCCGCCATCAAGATGAACAGCTTTTTCTTCGAGATCAATATTTGTTATTGTGCCGTATTGAATATTAAGGCGTGGGTGCTCAGGAAACGGTATGCGAATATGCGTTTCTGAAATTGTACCCGCTACTAATGCATAATATTCAGTTTTGAAACAATGGTATGGTACTTTGTCGATTAATGTCACTTGTACATCATCTGGAAGTTGGTTGCTTGGAAGTAGCCGTTGCAGAATTCTCATTCCACCGTAGCCGCCACCTAGTATTACGAGGTGTTTCATGATGGATTACCCCTTTTCTGTTGAAATATCCCCTAATCCTAAAATTTTATATTAATAAAATATTTCGACTTTACTCAATCAAATTATATCGAATTTGTGAACAAATAACAATGCATGAATGAATACTCTGTTGTACAATAAGAAGAAAAGTAAAGTAAACTGTTTTCATTTGCTAGTTACTATTTCATTATGAATAGCATGTTACATAGAAACAGTCATCTACTTTGAAGTGAAGTAATGAAGTAACTAAATAGTTTAGAATATGTAACGAAAACAACAAGAAACAGCTTAGTTTTCTTCTTATAGATGAAGTCAGAAGGTAATTTTTTTGTAGTACAGGGGGGGGAGAATTTTGATTAAACCATTAATTGAATTTTGTGTAGGTAACCTTGCGAGTGGTTCACAAGCAGCTTTAGAGAAATTAGAAAAAGATCCGAATTTAGATGTAATGGAGTATGGTTGTTTAGGATATTGTGGCATTTGTTTTGAAGGACCATTTGCCCTTGTGAATGGTGAAGTAGTACAAGGTGCGACAGTAGAAGAACTTGTTAATAATGTATATGAGTATTTGGATGAAAATCCAATGTTTTAAGGTGTTGCAAATCGGCAACACCTTTTTCATTAGATAAAACGTTATTTCGCAGGGTAGGATAATACGGAATATAAATAAAAAAAGGCCCTTTTAGAAGGGCTTTTTTCTTACACGATTTGTGTAAGAATGACTTATCGCCAAAATGTTGTCAAATATGAGAAACGGGGGACATTCATATTGTGTTCTAAAAGCATGCATTTTATACTTGAAATAATAAATTATTTTTGGAGTGAATAAAAATGAGCCAATTTTCTTTTACAAAAATGCATGGTCTTGGCAATAGTTATATATATGTAAATATGTTTGAAGAACAAATTAGGGAAGAAGAGTTAGCTCTTGTAGCGGAAAAGGTTTCAAATATTAATACTGGTATTGGTGCAGATGGAATGATTTTAATTTGTCCTTCTGATGTGGCACCAGTAAAAATGCGCATGTTTAATAACGATGGTTCAGAAGGGAAGAGCTGTGGAAATGGTTTACGCTGCGTAGCGAAATATGCGTATGAGCATAAACTGGTAGAAGATACAGTTTTCACAATTGAAACGTTAGCTGGTATCGTTACGGCAGAAGTAACGGTAGAAGATGACAAAGTTACATTAGCGAAAATAGACATGGGAGCACCTCGTTTAACACGCGAAGAGATACCGATGCTTGGTGAAGGAGAAACACCATTTATTCGTGAAAACTTCTTATACAATAATCACCGTTACGCATTTACAGCTGTTTCAATGGGGAATCCACATGCGGTTATCTTTGTTGATGATGTAGAAAAAGCGCCTCTTACAACGTTAGGGCCAGTTCTTGAGACGCATGAAATGTTCCCGGAGCGAGTGAATGTTGAGTTCATCGAGATTTTGAATGATGAAGAAATGAATTTCCGCGTTTGGGAACGTGGATCTGGTGTAACGCAAGCTTGCGGGACAGGAGCATGCGCAGCTGTAGTTGCGACAATTCTCAATGGAAAAATGGAACGTAGTAAAGAAATTACAGTTCACTTAGCAGGTGGCGATTTAATGATTGCATGGACAGAAGAAGGAAATGTGTTAATGAAAGGACCTGCGGAAGTAATTTGCCGCGGAGTGTATGATTACAAGATAGAAGCGTAAAGATGTATAATAGAACGAGAACAGAAAGGATGGTGTATTTCATGATTGAAGTAACAGAGCAAGCAGCTTTTCAAATTAAAGATATGTTAAAAGATGCTGAAGATGGAGAGAAGTACGTGCGCCTTGCTGTACACGGCGGCGGATGTAGCGGTCTTTCTTACGGCTTAGGATTTGAAGTAGAACCAAAAGAAGACGACACAGTTCTTGAATTTTTCGGTGTTGAATTTGTTATCGATAAAGAAAGTGCTCCGATTGTTAAAGGAGTAAAAGTTGATTATAAACAATCAATGCTTGGCGGCGGATTCACAATCGACAATCCAAACGCAATCGCATCATGCGGATGTGGCTCATCTTTCCGTACAGCGTCGAATGCTGGTAAGCCAGAAGAGTGCTAAGTTTTTGGCCGAAATAGAAAAAGACCTTTTTAGCGATGGAATAAAATCGTTAAGGAGGTCTTTTATTTTGCTTTAATCGTTCTCTTTCTTACAAGTATAATTGAAGGATAGAAAGAGGAGGGGATATATGCTGGAAGATATTTTTGAATTTGTATTGAAGTACGTTATAGGTTCTATTTTTAGATGTATAAGATACCTTGTGATAAATATTATAATAGAATGCATAATAGAAGGTGTAATAAACGGTATAGGGAAATTACTTGATAAAATCCGTGATAAGTGGCGAAACTGGCGTGAAAGACGTTATTGGCGGTAATAGGTACATAGAAAAATTGGCAGTAAAGAGATAGAGAAGAAAAAACCTTACGGAAGATGAATTTTAAAATTCATCTTCCGTAAGGTTTTTTCTTTTGACATTGTGTATACAAAGGGGGATTTAAAATGAGAGAAGATAAGTTCATGAAAGAAGGCCGTCACCGTGGTGAGCGTCATAGGGGAGAGATGGATCTCATCATCGCGGGCCGAAAACATTTCGCCTCGGGAGAGCGATTGCCTTTTTAGAAATGATGAATTTAAAGCGTGCTACGATTAAGCAACAGTTAAGTGAGCCAGAATTCCAGTCCATTCAGCAAATTTTAATCGGGGAATTAAAGGCAATTGATATGGTTATTAATGAATTTACACAACTATTTGAAATACATGAGAGTGAAACGGAAGAAGCGCCTATGTTAGATGAGAAGGCAGATCTAGAGAAAGGGACTACACCTGATGAAACAAATTAATCGTTATATTGATTCTGTATTTTGTGGTCAAGATGTTCTTTTGGATGAAGTGATTGCTTCCATAAAAGAAAACGAAATGCCACCGATATCGGTATCACCTTCTTCGGGTAAACTTTTAACGATGTTAGTTTCCATTTCTGGAGCGAAAGATATTTTAGAAATAGGTGCATTAGGTGGGTATAGCGGAATTTGTCTTGCGAAAGGTTTTGGAGAAGAAGGCACGTTAACTTCACTTGAGCTAGAAGAGAAATATGCAAAGGTAGCGCACAGCAATTTACATAAAGCGGGATTTGGAAAACAAGTGTCGTATATGACTGGTGCTGCTTTACAAAGTCTTGAAAAATTAGCCGCAGGTAATAAGCGATTTGATTTCTTCTTTATCGACGCTGATAAGGAGAATTATGAAAATTACTTAACATACTGCATCCGACTTGCTAAGCCAGGAGCTGTAATTGTTACAGATAATGTTCTAGCTGGTGGTAGTGTAGCTGATGAAAGTGTGAAATCAAAACGTTATACAGAAGTTATGAAGAAGTTTAATGAAGTGGTAGCAACTCATCCGAATTTAGAATCTGTACTCATTCCAATTGGTGACGGGATGACGGTTTCTAAAGTGAAGTAATAATTATTATCTTACAAAAGTGTAATGTTCATGTCATGTTTTTGAATTTCTTCTTTAAGCTCTGGGCTTTAAGATAAGAATATAAGAAAAAACATATGAGGTGAAGGAAATGAAAAGATACATTGCATTGTTTAGTATTTTAGTTGTATTTGCAAGTTTGTTAGTTGGTTGTGATATTAACCGTATGGGTAAAGATGAGTATTACGTTCAAATTACGACTGATGGAATTGAGAAGAATGAAAAAGATGATGGCGGTCAGCCATTAAAATTATTTGAGTATAAGTTACCTGCATTTGATAAAGAAGGTAAAGAAAAAGAGTTAGAATTTACAGCTGTGAAAGATCTTCGCAAAGAAGCATTCTTACGTGTATTCCACTCAGATAAAAAAGGTGTAACGGCTTGGGAAGAAGTGAAGAAAGACGAGCTTCCAGCGAAAGTGAAAGAAAAATTAGGCGTGAAATAAGACAGATAGAAAAGGAATTGACGAACAGGGTCAATTCCTTTTTTCGTTCTCAAAATCCTCTTCTGAAATGACTTTAAATCCATGTCTTTTAAATAAAGCAGTCGTCACCCCATAACCAGTTTGCTTATTGCCATTAAATTCTCCAGTGTAAATCGTAGAACTACCACAAGATGGACTGCGTTCTTTTAAAATAATATATTCTGGGTGTAAATCTTTTATTTGTTCTAGAGCTTTATAAGCACCACTCACGAAAGATTCTGTGACATCTTCACCGTCTTTTGTCATTACCTTTGCTTTTCCATCTAAAACGTCATCGCCATTCCCACCAATAATTTCAGCAGAAGGGCGTGGTGTAGGTAAACCACCTAATACTTCGGGACAAACAAGGATAGTATCTTCCCTCTGTAATAACTCTTCTATTTTTGAAACGAGATTATCGTTACCGTCATAACGGCAAGCGATACCACCTAAACAAGCGCTAATTATAATCATATTGTCATCTCCACTAAAAAAATATTAAATATCACGCCAATTTCTCTTCCTGCTCTTTACCTATAAGTGAGGTGATAAAAATGGGAAGCTTATATAATTTAATGAAACCATACAGTGAATTTCGAAGTAAAGAAGAGTTTAATACGTATCAAAAACAAGTTTTGAAGTGCTATCGATTTCAATTGAATAAAAAGGATGCTGTCATTATTCATTTTTTAGGAAAGTATGCAGTGAATGAGAAACAGAAAACAGTGGGAGTTGCGTGTCCATTGATGGAGACGATTGCTACAAATGTTGGAAAAAGTATTCGTACAGTACGCCGCTCAATTGCAAAGTTAGAGGAACTAGGAATTATAAAGCGTGTTGCGACAAAAGAAAGATATAAGCGCGGGGGATATAGTGCAAACTTATATGTATTTCTTAAATCTGCAATTGACCGCAGGGATGACCGTATGAAAATGTCCGCATGTGAAAGTGATGATTGTGCAGATGGCTGTAGTGGAAACGAGCAAAAAAATGAGCGGGAAACAATTCTTTCTAAAAACATTCCACAAATAAAAGAGAAAAGAAAAGTAACGTACGAGCTTGATGAAACGTATTGTCGTCACGATATACCGAAGCCATTTATATACGCATTGGTGCCGATGACGAGTAATCCGAAAAAGATTAATATATTTTGGAGTAAGGTGGAACTTGCTTATAAAAAGAGTGGATTACTAGAGCAAGGTGTTTTATAAGAGCAAATATTAGCTGACGAAGAAGTGTATGGAAATTTAATTTGGCGCGTGAAAAGTGTTGTGAGAGCGTATAAATATGGGGGAATTCGTAAAGACGTTAGGGCACTTTTGTATAGTACAGTCCGAGATTTATTTTTAGAGGTTGGATTAGAATGGGGAGCAGCTTTGAGAAGGAGTAAGGGAATACCGTTATTTGATCCGTTTAAAAAGGAGCCATGCGTATAATACATGACTCCAAGTAGTTAATCAAACTTTCTTACAACTGGAACACGAATCGCGACAAATAGTACGAAGACGATAACAGCAATCGCACCGCTTTTCATAATCGTTACAATTGGAATGCCTGCCCAAAGTGCAATCGATGTAAATGCATAAGAGAGCGGAATGAATCCCATCGATGAAAGCATGAGTAAACTCATAACGCGGCCCATCATTTCTTCTTTTACTGTTGATTGAATCATCGCCATAAGTGGAACGATCGCCATCGCGATTGTAATACCGTAAAACATTCCAGCTAATAATGCTTGCCAAAGTACAGTGCTAAAGTTGATGGATAGGAAGAATACACCAGAAAGTAGCATCATGATAATACAAAATAAACCACGTCTGCGGTTAATGTTTTTTAATCCGACAATGACAGCTCCTATCGCCATCCCGCCGCCAACAGCCGCTTCTAAGTAACTAAACTGCAGTGAGTCACCGTGCAGAACGTTTTTGACGAAGAGCGGGAAGCCAACTTGCATCGGACCGATTAAAAATAAATTTAAAAAGGCGCTACATAATAGGAAAGTTGAAAGAAACGGTGATTCTTTTACATATGAAATTCCCTCTTTAATAGAAGTAAACATGCCTTTGTCTGTTTCATTTTTTTCGGGTACTGTAAATTGTATTTTTTGAACGAGTATCGCAGCGATAATGAGTAGCAGGATTGTAATTGAAAAAATTGTTTCATAGTTCGTAAATTTAATGAGAATGCCGCCAAGTACAGGTCCTAAAATGACAGATGCTTGGTTTGTCATTTGAGTAAGTGAATTTGCTTGTGTTAAACGGCTTTTTTCTACAAGTTCAGGCAGAATAGAGCCGTCTGCTGACCAGAAGAAAGCGTCAGCAAGTCCGAAGAACAAAGCGAACAAAGCAAATGTATATAGTGTTACATCACCGACGATGAACCAAGTGAGAATTGTTGCGACAAGAATAGCACGAATAATATTTGAGTAAAACATAATGTTTTTTTTCGGGAATTTATCAGCTAATGCTCCGCCAATAATCATAAAAATGAGCCTTGGAACACTAAGAGCCACGAAAACAATACCGAGTGAAGCCTCAAGGTTTAATGTTTTTGCTATGTACCATGTTTGTGAAAAAGTAAAAAAGGCTAAAGCAAAACTTGAAAAGAGAGTAGCTGCCCAAAGAAAAAGGAAGTTTGTATTTTTTAATAACGGTTTTCCGCTTCCTTCTAAAGCAGATTTATTTTGTTGTAGTTCCTCCATATTGCTTCCTTTCTATGTACCAAATTTAGACTAAAAAACCTATTAACAATCGTTTTATACAGTTTCTAATATTTCTATACTGCACTTTCTCATTGTAGACAATAATGTTGGATTTGCACAGTGGCTATTTAACGACAAAAAAAGATGCCGAAGGGCACCTTTTTTAAGCTAAAGCAATATAAATATCCAATTGTACGTTATTTGGATCCGTTGCTTTTTCATCATACAGTTCGAAATCTGTTGTAAAAGCACGTTTGTTTTCTTTCGACCATTGCCAAATATATTCCCAAGCCTCGCACACGACTTCAGACACAGGGCCTTTTCTCGTTGTAAATACCGCATATGTCGCGGCAGGTATTGTTAAAGTTGTCATATTTTCAGGAACGTCTTCTAATGAAGAAACGGGCATACCGATTGTAAATTGATATGTACCAGTTTCATCTGATTCGTAGTTTGAGTAGAAAGCGAATGTTTCTTTTGTTTGTTGATTTGGGATGTGATGCATGATTTGTTCTTGGAAGTAGCGATTCCAAAGTTTTGGAATTTCTCCTTCAGTAGATGCCTCTTTTTCGTTTGTCGTCGTAATCGAAACGCCGATTGCTTGGAAAGCTTCTTTTGTTACTATGATTGGTTCTTTCATTAATAAAACCTCCCTTCATTGGACGAAACATACGTTCTGTTTTATTGTAACATATTTTGGAAGGTAGTAGTGTTTTTTATTAAGTTGAAATGTATTTTATTTAGGAAAAGGAGGAATTTCGATTAGGAATCTCTAAATGAAAAGAACTCCTTTCATGTAAAAGGAGTTCTTTTCATTTCTATATTAAAACATACTTGAGCTATGCATTGGTTGGAGTTTTGCGTTTGGATCGAAGTAAGCTTTTGCATTGTTTACTGCTGTCGGTGCTTCACCAAAGCCGCAAGCGATGAGTTTTACTTTTCCTTCATATGTACAAATGTCACCGGCAGCATAAATGCCAGGAATATTTGTTTCCATTTTTGAATTCACGAGGATGCTGTTCTTTTGAATGTCTAAGCCCCAGTTTTTAATTGGGCCAAGAGAAGAAACGAAGCCGTAGTTTACGATTACGTCATCAACATCTATGATAATTTTCTCTTCAGTTTTTACGTGTTGAAGAACGACTTGTTCAATTTTATCATCACCAATAAGTTCAACTGGAACGTACGGTGTGCTTACTTCTGCACGAGAATTCATTAAGCTTTCGACGCTATGCTCATGTGCACGGAATTTATCACGGCGATGAACGATGGTAACTTTGTCAGCAATCGGTTCTAACATCATTGTCCAGTCTACCGCTGAGTCGCCGCCGCCAAATACAACAACACGCTTGCCAGCAAATTTATTCATATCATCAACGAAATAATGTAAGTTTTTCTTTTCATATTTTGCTGTGCCTTCTAATTCTAAGCGGCGTGGTTGGAAAGCGCCATTACCAGCAGTAATAATGACAGATTTAGAGTAATGAGTTTGTTTATTTGTAACAAGTTTAAATATACCGTCAGCTTGTTTTTCAAGAGTATCAACAGCTTCTTCTAAGCAAACGGTTGGATCAAACTTCTTCATTTGCTCTTTTAAGTTATCAACTAACTCTTGTGCGCGTACTTTTGGAAATCCAGCTACATCATAAATATATTTTTCAGGGTAGAGTGCGGATAATTGCCCTCCAAGTTGAGGTAAGCTTTCAATGATTTTTACACTTGCTTGTCTCATACCGCCATAAAATGCGGTGAACAGTCCTGTTGGACCACCACCAATAATTGTTATGTCGTAAACTTTTTGATTTTCTGCCACTTTCATTCCCCCTATAGATGGAATTTTGATATTGATTTCATATATTGTTCATATGTACACGAAAATCCTGCAAATGATGACACTTTCAAATAAATGATAGCATATTTGAGTTTATAATACTTCTGAAAACGACTGAATTATGTGTAAGTTTTCGCATGGATGCTTTTTTAATTGTATAAAATAGAGGGAAAGGAAAATACATGAAAAAAAGGCTGAAAAACCCTTGAAAACGCTATGTTATTTTAAAATATTGATAATTCGCTAGGTGCTTGAATTCTGGAATAAAACCGACTAATATAGGGAAGTATTATGTTAAATTTCTATGACAAATTTCGTACGATTTTTTGAATGCGTGTTGTTATGATGTAGAATGTGATAAATTCCACATTCTTGACAAATAGAGTTTTTAGTACTTGGTATTATTTTTCATTACTATTATATAAAGAAAAGGGTTGTGATTTGGTGAAGACTCCAAAAATCGTAGTTTTAGGTGCAGGTTATGGCGGGATGATTACGACTGTTCGTCTGCAAAAAGCATTATCTGTAAATGAAGCTGAAATTACGTTAGTAAACAACAACAGCTATCACTACCAAGCGACTTGGTTACACGAGAGCGCAGCTGGTACATTACAAGATGAAAAAATCTGTCTAGATATTCAAGACGTTATCGATACAAATAAAGTGAACTTTGTACAAGATACAGTAGTAGAAATTAAAGCTGCTGAAAAACGCATTATCTTAAAAGACGGCGAGTTAGAGTATGACTACTTAGTAATCGGTCTTGGTTTCGAATCAGAAACATTCGGAATTACAGGATTAAAAGAGCATGCATTCTCAATCGCTAACATTAATGCAACTCGTCAAATTCGTGAGCATATGGAAGCTAGTTTCGCTAAATATGCAACTGAACAACGCGATGAGTTAGTAACAATCGTTGTTGGTGGTGCTGGATTTACTGGTATCGAATACGTAGGTGAGCTTGCAAACCGTGTTCCTGAACTTTGCAAACAGTACAATGTACCACGTGAAAAAGCACGTATTATCTGTGTTGAAGCTGCTCCAACAGCACTTCCAGGTTTCGATCCAGCATTAGTAGAATACGCTGTAAAACAACTTGAGAAAAAAGGCGTAGAATTCCGCATCGGTACAGCAATTAAAGAAGGAACTGAAGAAGGTATTATCGTTGCAAATGGTGATGATACTGAATTAATTAAGTCTGAAACAGTAGTTTGGGCTGCAGGTGTTCGTGGTAACGGTATTGTGGAAGAGTCTGGCTTTGAAGCAATGCGCGGACGTGTAAAAGTTGATGAGTACATGCACGCTCCAGGATACGAAGATGTATTCATGGTTGGTGACGCAGCGTTAATCATTAACGAAGAAATTAACCGTCCATACCCACCAACAGCACAAATCGCAATTCAACAAGGTTACAACATTGCACACAACTTAACTGTGTTAGTTCGTGGCAAAGGCGAAATGAAAACATTCGCATTCGACAATAAAGGATCTGTATGTTCTTTAGGTCATGACGATGCAATGGGCGTTGTTATGGGCAAAAAGTTAACAGGTTGGAAAGCTTCCTTCATGAAGAAAGTTATTGATAACCGTTACCTATTCTTATTAGGTGGACCTTTATTAGTTCTTAAAAAAGGTAAATTGAAGTTATTTTAATATATAGTAGAGAAAAGCAGAAACGGCTAAGAGCTGTTTCTGCTTTTTTGCATAATACACGTTTTCGATATAGTAATAAAAAGAGGGTGAAAAGTGAAAGAATTAAATATAGAATAATTGCGTTTCCGAAGAAAGAAATGCAGATTCGCGAGGCCACTGTTTCGTTTTCTTCATACTTACTTTCCCTTCCATATAGTTCTTTAGCAAATAGTTGTAATTCATCAGATACAGAAATAGACATACAAAAACGCCATCCTTTCTTATGATTCTACAGAAAGGATGGCGAATTTTTTCATTTTTGGGGGGATTTTGTTCAACTGGAAAAGATACCTGAAATATTAAAGAATCTTTCGCTAGATAACCACCTTTACACTGATTTCGCCATCGCTCTACTGAATATCAGGTTCACTGCAATCACGATGACTGCACCGATAAGGGTTGCAAATACACGGTCGAACAGAATGATAAACTGGAACGGCTTGCCGGCTTCCATGATCAAAATAATGAGCGGAATCATGGTTGCAGAGTATACAAGGTAATTTCGAACCTTTAGAAGAGGTCGAACACTTGCGAATAGACCGATACTTATAACTAATCCCCAAATTGGTAGACTAGTTGCGAGAAGCAAGCTCGCAACAATCACACCGATTATTGTACCAAGCACTCGTTGTGTTGTTTTGATTGGAAAGAATTCTATTTTCCGCTGAGTAAGGATCGCTACAGTAATTGCAATCCAATAGAAGTGGTGCTCGGGCCAAAGTATTCGTAATCCCTCAGCTATAACTAGACATAATGCGAGCCTGATTGGGAATTGCCAACTGGATAGGTGTGCAAGAGAATTCCACCATAGAATGATTTTTTTCGATGTTGGCCCTTTCATAGCTCCATCCAGCGATGATTTAAAACAGCGGTGTACCCAGATGCCTAGTACCAAGCTGATACTGATGGTCCAAATCGCTCCTGCTAAGATTGAAAAAATTAGTGCCATCGGGTACTCCGTCTGGTCTAACATATTGAGGATGATGATCAGGAATATGACAAAGCGTGTTGTTGCCACGGCCAAAGCCCGACTATATCCGCCAATTAACGTAGCAAGGATTACCAGCAGGGTCAAGACTCCGAATGTCAGGTAGCCTTGTCCGAAAGAGAGACCAGCAGCAATTGCAGCGAGTGCTACTGATATGAGCGCTGACGCCAACTTTTCCCCGTGATTTATAAAACTTGAACCGACTTTCACGCTACTGACTGCCAAACTGCCGACCGATGCAGCAAAACCAAGAGCGGTATAGCCTAGAACTGTGGCGAACAGAACAGGTCCGGCCATACCTATGCCGGCGGAAATGAGTTCTACTATTTCTACCTTGGCCTCCTTAGACCAAGAAAACACTTGAGCCCTATATGTTTTTATATTCATCTATAGCACCTCTTCCGACCCAAAGAGTAGGGCACAGTTTAATAATAGGCTCTTTCTTTAATCGATGGACATGTGGTGATACCTATGTCCATCAGGCTAATATTTTGAAGTATCCCCAAAATGAAAATTTTATCTTTCCAGAGTTATTTATAATAATTCAGCACATTTTTTCGATATGGGGAAATGCCAATTTTTTAAGTTGATGGCAATGGGGCATTGCCCTAAGAAAGGAAAAATCACAGTGTACTTAAAAATATAGTATAATATATAAAAAAGAAAGAATATTCTGTTCTCTCTAGTAGAGGAGGTTGCATCATGGAGAAGCGAGGGAAAGTATGGTTAGCTGTTAGTGGCCTAGTAGCTACAAAAGATGGCAGGTGGCTATTCGTTAAGAAGAAATACAGTGGATTAAAGGGGAAATGGTCTTTGCCGGCTGGTTTTGTAAATGAAGGTGAGACGGTTGATGAAGCTGTGAAACGTGAAGTGTTAGAAGAGACAGGTATTGTCGCTCATGTGAAGGGAATTATTGGCGTTCGATCGGGCGTGATTCGCAATGAAATTAGTGATAATATGATTATTTTCCTTTTGGAACCTGAAGGGGAAAATATTATTGTACAGGAGAAGGAATTGTCTGAAGTAGCGTTTCTACATCCAGATACGATTGCAGACGATCCAAATACGTCTGTACTTATTAAATATTTGTTAGAAAGAAAATCAGAATTCCATCTTGAAATGGACAAAACATTAAATCCAGGAGAACAATTTGGTTATACGGCTTACCACGTATTTACGGCGCATGAGAAGGAGAGGGAGAAAGAGTGAGTATACCGGTACTGCTTATTTCAATGATGTTATTTTTTATTTTGTTTTTTGGAATTGGATTTTTACTCAACATGATATTGCGAGCGACATGGGTAATGGTTATTGTGTATCCGATTGTTTGTATGCTTATTATTAATAAGGCGAGTGTGTGGGATTATTTTTCAAAGCCAAAAGAAACATTTTCTTCATTTGGGACAAGTGTATCGCATTTAGGGCAAGCAGATATGTTTATTCTATCTACTGGGTTAGTAGGTGCTGCTTTAGCAGGAATCGTAATTAAGAAACTTCGGAAAAGCGGATATCAAATGTTTTAATCTCCAATTCATTTGGAGATTATTTTTTTGCATATTCCTTCATTGTATAGGGAATGATTAACGATGAAGGAGTGTGGAATATAAAAATGTTAAAACGATATTGTATTCGCATTATGATGACTTGTTTACTTGTATCCGCATTATGCGTAACATGGAATGCTTTCACAGGAGTTTCTTTATTAGAGATTGTAAAGAAATATGAGGGAACGAGTGCAAAAGAAGTACATGCAGCACAAGTTAAGAGAAATGTTGCTCCGAGTAAAGAAGTGATAAATGCTTTAGAGCAGGCAAACGACTGGTCTAAATATCGTTCAATTGAAATGACAGCAACTGGTTATACGTCAGGAGTGGAGTCAACTGGTAAGAGTCCAGGACATCCAGAGTATGGTATTACATATTCAGGTGTTAAAGCGAAAAGGGATTTATATTCTACAATTGCTGCGGATTTACGTGTATTCCCGATTGGAACGATTCTATTCGTGCCAGATTACGGATATGGGGTTGTCGCTGATAAGGGCGGTGCTATAAAAGGAAATCGTCTCGATTTATATTATGATACGGTGAAAGATGTTTATAGCCAATGGGGTAAAAAAAAAGTAAATGTATATGTAGTTAAGGTAGGAAATGGTAAGTTTACAGAAGAAGAGTTAACGATGTTAAATGAAGACCAAACGATGCAAGTGTTTCGTGGCCAATATTTAAAGCAAAGATAGTCTAGTGGTAATAACGCTAGACTTTTTTATTTTATAATAGAAGAAATGGCAGAAAGATGGATTATAAAGGATGTAACAGAAGTTAGAATTGTCGCATTTTATCGAAAATAAAGTTATAATAAAGGTAGAGTAGAGAAATTTAGGGGGTCTGAACATGTTTCAAGTACAAAAAGAATTAGCAAGCCATGAAGCGGTGATTGTTGCCTTATTTGAAGAAGAACAAACGAGTAGTTTTGTACAAGAACTGGACAAAGCGTTTGAAGGACAATTACAAGTTTTATTAGAAGAGAGAGAACTGTCTACTAAGAAGAAAGCTATTTCAAAAGTCCATAGTTTAGGGAAAACAAATGTGAAACGTTATTATTTCGTTGGTTTAGGAAAGAAAGAATCTTATACGACGGAAACATTACGTGCGGCTCTTGGCAAGGCGTTTAAAACACTGCAGGCAGCAAAAGTACAAGATGCAGCAATCTTACTTGATTCTTTCGTAACAGAGAAGTTAGACGCGATTGATGTTGCCCATATTGCAGCAGAGGTACAAGGTCTTGGTACATATGAATTACAAACGTATAAATCAGATAAAAAGGAACGTGTAGAGCTAGAGAAGTTCACGGCTATTACAGCAGAAGATGCACAAGAAATTGAAGCTGCATTAACAGTAGGATACGTACATGGACGTGCAACAAATTCAGCTCGTACACTTGTAAATATGCCGCCAAACGTATTAACAGCGACAAAACTTGCTGAGTATGCGGTTGAATTAGCGGAAAAATACGATATGGACTATAAAGTTCTTGAGAAAGAAGAAATGGAAGACCTTGGTATGGGAGCGCTACTTGCAGTAAACCAAGGTAGTACAGAGCCACCAAAAATGATCGCTCTTATTTATAAAGGAAAAGAAGAGTGGACAGATGTAATTGGATTCGTTGGAAAAGGGATTACATACGATACAGGCGGCTACTCTTTAAAACCACGTGAAGGCATGGTTGGTATGAAAGGTGATATGGGCGGTGCAGCAGCTGTTCTTGGTGCGATGGAAATTATTGGTGAACTTCGCCCAGAGCAAAATGTTATCGCTGTAATTCCATCAACGGATAACGTTGTAAGTGGTACTGCATTCAAGCCAGATGATGTGATTACATCTATGAGCGGAAAAACAATCGAAGTATTAAATACAGATGCAGAAGGTCGTCTAGCGTTAGCTGACGGTATTACGTATGCGAAGAAGCTTGGTGCAAATTACTTAGTTGATGTTGCAACATTAACAGGTGGTGTAATTGTTGCACTTGGAAATCATACAACAGGCGCGATGACAAATAATGAAGAGTTGTTTGAACAAGTATTAGAAGCATCAATGGAAACGGATGAGCCAATTTGGCAATTACCGATTTTCGAGCGCGATAAAGAACGTGTCAAAAACAGTAAATTTGCTGATTTAAATAACTCACCAGGCCGCGAAGGACATGCGGTTATGGCTGGGACATTCCTAGGTGAATTCGCTGAAGACACACCATGGGTACACTTAGATATCGCTGGAACATCTGAAACAACAGGAGCGCATGATTTAGGCCCATCTGGAGCAACAGGTGCAATGGTTCGTACACTTGCAACACTTGTTGAACGTTTTGGAGAAGAATAATTTTTGAAAAAGGCTGTCTCAAATTTTTTTGAGGCAGCCCTTTATTATTGACATGGTACGATTATTGTCAATTTTTTTCGGTAAGTCGATATCATTCATTTATTATTGTACTGTTCAAAAAAAGTGTTACATAGTGAAAGATTCGCCTTATAAAGAAATCGTATATAACGTACCATTTAAAGCGAATGAAGTACGACCTGTTTCTTCAGAGACAACTAATATAAGTGCATCACTTTTTTCTGATAAGCCAATTGCTGCCCTGTGACGTGTTCCTAGCTCAGGATCAATATCTGCACTTTTCGTTAACGGAAGAATATTAGCAGCTGAGACAATATGATTATTTTTCACGAGAATGGCTCCATCATGAAGAGGGTTACCTGGATAAAAAATTGATTCAAGTAACGGTGCAGTTAAATGAGCATTTAATGTTGTACCAGTTTGAATGAAAGATTCGAGTGTCTCGTTTCGCTCTACAACGATTAGGGCACCGTGCTTTCGGGCGCTTAAATGTTGGACAGCTCTTGTGATAAACTGTGAGCTTTCCGTATAAGGTGATAAATAAGCCTGAATATAGTATGTAGCTGCCAATGTTTGTACATTTGCTAACATATGATGAATATCTTCCATTTTGCATAAAATACATTCATCTTCTTTATCAATTGCCTGTCTCATAATTGATAATTCTTTTTCAGCAATTTCAATCATTTGTTTTGTTTGTATTTTGAGCTCTTCTGACAAGCCCCATTCTTGCATAATCCTCATTCCCTTTGGTGGAGTATTTAACCATAGTGTACACAAAAATTTATAGTAAAATCCTGCTAGATTTTAAAAAATATTGAGATGCAGGTTGTTTTTTTCATATAATGAAGGTATGACAGGCGAGAGGAGATGGAAGTATGAATTGGAAACAAGAATTTAGTCGCTGGCTTTCATATGCAGAATTAGACGCAGAATTAAAAGAACAGCTAGAAAACATGAAGCAAGATGAGAAGAAAATCGAGGATAGCTTTTATAAAAATCTAGAGTTCGGCACAGGTGGTATGCGTGGTGAACTTGGTGCTGGTACGAACCGTTTAAATGTATATACAGTTCGTAAAGCAACAAAAGGACTAGCTATGTTTATTGAAAAATTAGGTGAAGAAGCGAAAAAACGCGGTGTAGTTGTCGCGTATGATTCTCGTCATAAATCACCTGAATTCGCAATGGAAGTAGCTGCTACGCTGGGTGCACACGGTATTACAACATATGTGTTTGAAAGCTTACGTCCAACACCAGTGCTTTCTTTCGCAGTTCGTCATTTACATACAGCAAGTGGAATCGTTCTTACGGCAAGCCATAATCCGCCCGAATATAACGGTTATAAAGTATATGGTGAAGATGGTGGCCAGTTGCCTCCAAAGGAAGCTGATGAGTTAATTAGCTACGTAAATGCAGTAGAAAATGAATTAACAGTTGAAGTTGCTGATGTTGAGCAATTAAAAGCTGACGGTTTATTACATATAATTGGACAAGAAGTAGATGATGCATATGCGGCAGAATTGAACAATGTCATTATTAATAAAGAGATGGTGAAAGAAGTAGGAAAAGATTTAAAAATCGTCTTTACACCATTACATGGAACATCAAACATTTCGGTACGCCGTGGTTTAGAAGAAGTTGGATTTACAGATGTAACAGTTGTAAAAGAGCAAGAGTTACCAGATCCAAACTTCTCTACAGTAAAATCACCAAACCCAGAAGAGCATGCAGCGTTTGAGTATGCAATTCGCGACGGTGAAAAAGTAGGCGCAGACGTGTTAATCGCAACAGATCCTGATGCAGACCGTCTAGGTGTAGCAGTTCGCAATCACGATGGTGAGTTCCAAGTGTTAACTGGTAACCAAACAGGTGCGTTAATGCTTGATTACTTATTATCACAAAAGAAAGAAAACGGAACGCTTCCAGAAAACGGTGTTGTTTTAAAAACAATCGTAACGTCTGAAATTGGCCGTACAATCGCAAAAGCATACGGTTTAGATACAGTTGATACGTTAACTGGATTTAAATTTATCGGTGAGAAAATTAAACAGTATGAAGAAAGCGGACAATATGAATTCCAATTCGGTTATGAGGAAAGCTACGGTTATTTAATCCGTCCATTCTGCCGTGATAAAGATGCGGTGCAATCTGTTCTATTTGCATGTGAAGTAGCTGCGTACTACAAATCACAAGGTAAAACGTTATATGATGGTCTATTAGAAGTATTTAAGAAGTATGGGTTCTTCCGTGAGGACCTTGTATCGTTAACGTTAAAAGGAAAAGACGGTGCCGAACAGATTCAAAAGATGATGGCAACATTCCGCGGGAATCCTCCGAAAGAAGTAGCTGGTTTAACAGTCGTTGCAGTTGAGGATTATAAGGAAAGTATCATTACAACGTTACAAGATGGAAATAAGGAAGAGATTCACTTACCGAAATCAAATGTGTTAAAATATCAATTAGAAGATGGTTCTTGGTTCTGCTTACGTCCATCTGGAACAGAGCCAAAAATTAAATTCTACTTTGGTGTACAAGATGATTCCTTACAAAATAGTGAACAAAAGTTACTTACTATTAAAGAAGATATTATGAATCGTTTATAATAGAATAGAGTGCTACTGATAGGAAAAGGGGAGAACGGAGAACGGCCTCCTCTTTTCTTGTAGTTTTGTTTGATGTAGAGGATTATTATGAGCTAATGTTATAAATTTGCACCTTACTAAGAGAATTAGAATGAAAAGCGAGGGTATTTGTCATGAAAAAAGTGAGAAAAGCAATTATCCCGGCAGCGGGATTAGGAACACGCTTTTTACCAGCAACGAAAGCAATGCCAAAAGAAATGCTTCCAATTGTAGATAAACCAACAATTCAATACATCGTAGAAGAAGCAGTAAAATCAGGCATCGAAGATATTATTATCGTTACTGGTAAAGGAAAGCGCTCTATCGAAGATCATTTTGATAACGCATTTGAATTAGAGCAAAACTTATTAGAGAAGAAAAAGTATGAGTTACTTGAAAAAGTACAAGCTTCTTCTAAAATGGTAGATATCCATTACATTCGTCAAAAAGAACCAAAAGGATTAGGACATGCTGTTTGGTGCGCGCGTAAATTCATTGGTGATGAGCCGTTTGCAGTATTATTAGGCGATGATATCGTTCAAGCTGAAAAACCATGTTTACGTCAATTAATGGACGAGTATGACAAAACACTTTCTTCTGTTATTGGTGTACAAACTGTTCCTGAAGCAGAAACACATCGCTACGGAATTATTGATCCGTTAGAGCAAGAGGGACGTCGTTATCAAGTTCGTAATTTCGTTGAAAAACCAGCGCAAGGTACTGCGCCTTCAAACTTAGCGATTATGGGACGTTACATTTTAACTCCTGAAATCTTTATGTTCTTGGAACAGCAACAAGTTGGAGCAGGTGGCGAAATTCAGTTAACGGATGCAATTCAAAGCTTAAATGAAATTCAACGTGTATTTGCATATGATTTCGAAGGAAAGCGTTATGACGTTGGTGAAAAATTAGGATTTGTTCAAACAACAATTGAAATGGCGTTGCAACACGAAGAATTACGTGATGATATGATAGTAATGATGAAGAAAATTTTAGACGAGCAAATGAAGCAAGAGTCTTAACATAATAAAAAAGGAGCTGTTCCTATAGGAACAGCTCCTTTTTTATTATGAAATCGTCGAATGAGAATGCTGATAAGCCGAGCGACGTACAGCATAGTATATGCGAGGTGCGATAATAGCGCCGATAATTGTAAATGTAATATCTTTTACTGCGAACCACATCATAATCATCCAAGCAGCTTTATAGCTCATATTACCACCCATGAAAATATTGACTGCTCCGTACATGTAAGTAGTACCGATAATATACGTTAAAATGATTCCGGCGAAAGAAGCAATTGCAAAGGTGCTGAATGTTGGGCGTTCTTTTTGTTCTACTATTTTTCCTGATACGTAAGCAACGATAATAAATGCGATAATAAAACCACCAGTAGGATCTAAAAGTGCTCCAAATCCAGCTTTGAAGTTAGCGAAGATTGGCGCACCTGCTACTCCAACAAGCATGTAAACAGTCATTGATAATGCGCCAAGTCTACTTCCAAGAAGAAGCCCTGCTAAAATTGCGAAAAATGGTTGCATAGATAATGGAACGCCCGCTATTTGTAAGAATGGTGCCCAAGATACAATATTTGCACCAATAGCCATAAGAGCGACGAACATGGCAGCTAATGCTAAATCTAAAACATGAAATCTTCTCATAATGTTAACCTCCTGTTGTTTTTATGTTAACATTATCGTAGCGAAAATATTTACTTGTTGTCAATCAAAATATTTTGATAAGAAGGCTTTAAATAGTCTCTTAGCAACGTATATGGAATACGAAATTGCGGGATTCCGCTTGAATAAGGAGCAATTTCATATAATGGAAAATAAATAACGAGATTATCGGGCTCTAAAAAGTAGTGAAACTTTTTCGCGCTCGTTACTTTTTCGACTGCATCAGGAAAATAAATGCTTTCATTTTGTTTAATTTGCCCTACAATCTCTGTGCGAATTATTTCTTTATATTTATCCTCTTGTTGGAATAGGTCGTCTAAGTGTAATAATTTTCTCTCATTCAAATCAAATGTATGTGCCTTCCACGTATAAAGACCGTGTGCTCCGCCTGTATATTGATAGTAATTCACATATAGACTTAGGAAAGGTAGTTTGTTTAAAGCTACTTTATAGTCAACATTTGCAACGTATGGATGGAAAGGTGTACTAGACCCTTCTGTTTCTTTATAATATTTCTTCGCTTCTTTTTCTAATTTACTTTTAAATTTGGCAGTAGAGTTTTTGTAATAGGAATTCAGCTTATTTTGAAATTTCGAGTCAGAAAAGTTGTGAAAGGAAGGCCTATTAATTTGATATTCTATATAAGGTTTCTTACCTTTTTGCGTTACAGTCTGAACATCGATTGTCAGGTTAGATGCTTTGGCTGCTAGTGCACAATTTGGTACAATAGTGAGCAAGGAGAACATAAGCAGTAGTATACAAAATTTCTGTTTCATTTAGGTGAAACCTCCTTATATAAGTGTTATAGGTAGTTTGAAAGTAAATAGGTAAAAATATACATTTAATTAAAAGTGAGGAAAAGGGGGAAACGATATGTCAAAAACTTTAATGGATTCACTTGGAATTGAGTTGTTAGAGATGACAGAAGATAAGGTGGTTGCTACGATGCCTGTTGATGAGCGCACGCACCAGCCATTTGGATTTTTACACGGTGGTGCATCTGTTGCATTAGCAGAAACGGTAGCAAGTGTTGGATCATATAATTTAATTGATCAAGAGAAATGTATTTGCTTCGGTCTAGAGATTAATGCAAATCATATTCGCTCAAAGAAAGATGGAATCGTAACAGCAATCGGGACACCGATACATAGAGGAAATTCAACGATGGTTTGGGATATTCGTATCATTGATGAAAATGATGATTTAATATGTATTTCAAGATGTACAGTAGCAATTAAAGAAAAGCGTGAAAAATAGAAAAGAGGCTGCTCATTAGAGCAGCCTCTTTTTTATAATTAGAACTGGATTTTCTTTTCTAAGAAACCTTTTAGTTCGCTAATTGGCATACGAACTTGTTCCATTGTGTCACGGTCACGTACTGTAACAGCTTTGTCTTCAACAGAGTCGAAGTCGTATGTGATACAGAATGGTGTACCGATTTCGTCTTGACGACGGTAACGTTTACCGATAGAACCAGTTTCATCAAAGTCTACCATGAAGTCTTTAGCTAGTTCTGCGAATACTTCAGTAGCACCTTCAGATAGCTTTTTAGATAATGGTAAGATTGCTGCTTTGTATGGTGCTAAAGCAGGGTGGAAACGAAGAACTGTACGAGAATCGTTTTCTAATTGCTCTTCTTCATATGCATCACATAAGAACGCTAATGTTACGCGGTCTGCGCCTAAAGATGGCTCGATGCAGTATGGTACGTAACGCTCGTTCGTTTGTGGATCGATATAGTTAAAGTCTTCGTTAGAGTGTTCCATGTGACGTTTTAAGTCGAAGTCTGTACGAGATGCAACGCCCCATAGTTCGCCCCAACCGAATGGGAATTTGAATTCAATGTCAGTTGTTGCGTTACTGTAGTGAGATAACTCTTCTTCACCGTGGTCACGAAGGCGCATGCTCTCTTCATGCATACCAAGTGAAAGTAACCAGTTTTTACAAGTTTCACGCCAGAATGCGAACCACTCTAAATCTTCACCAGGCTTACAGAAGAATTCAAGTTCCATTTGTTCGAATTCACGTGTACGGAATGTGAAGTTACCAGGCGTGATTTCGTTACGGAAACTCTTACCAATTTGGCCAATACCAAATGGAAGTTTTTTACGCATAGAGCGTTGTACGTTTTTGAAGTTTACGAAAATACCTTGTGCTGTTTCAGGACGAAGGAAGATTTCGTTTGTGCTAGACTCTGTAACACCTTGGAATGTTTTGAACATTAAGTTGAACTGACGGATTTCAGTGAACTCTTCACTGCCGCAATCAGGACATTTTACTTCATGTTCTTTCATTAAATCAGCCATTTGTTCGAAAGTAAGACCATCAACAACCATTTCGATGCCTTTTGCATCTAATGCATCTTCAATTAATTTGTCAGCACGGTGACGAGCTTTACACTTTTTACAGTCGATCATTGGATCGTTGAAGTTACCAACGTGACCAGAAGCGATCCAAGTTTTAGGGTTCATTAAAATAGCAGCGTCTAAACCAACGTTGTGTGGAGATTCTTGAATGAATTTTTTCCACCAAGCTTTTTTAACGTTATTTTTTAATTCGATTCCAAGTGGACCGTAATCCCAAGTGTTTGCAAGACCACCGTAAATTTCAGAACCAGGGAAAACGAAACCGCGATGTTTCGCTAAGTTTACAACTTGTTCCATTGAGTACATAATAAAATCCTCCTTTTGAAAGTTAACGTATTGGCGATGACGTGATGGGTACTTGTGAAACGAGCAGTATATGCTTTGAAAAACATAAAAAAACGCTCATCCCAAGGCTTAATTGCCTAGGGACGAGCGTTTGCCCGCGGTTCCACCCTAGTTGATACACAAAAGGTGCATCCACTTTATCACGTATTGCTCGAGACTGCCGTTTCCTTGCGGCTTCAGGCTTTCACTACCCCTGAATCGCTTTTTGTGCAAGTACTTATAAGTCCGTCATCGCTACTTATATTAATAATAATGAACATATTCTAACACGTTCTTTTTTAAATCTCAATAGAGGAACGCGTCTATCTATGATAGAGTCTCGCCTATTTTTTCGTTATTTATTCCGTAGTTTTGTTTAATATGTTTAATTGCTTCGCGTTTACTAAGCGAGGCAAGCTCGTTAGTTTGAACGTATTCCCAAACGACATCTGGCTTTGTTTTTGCGTATTCACGAAGGACCCAGCCGATTGCTTTTTGAATGAAAAATTCTTTTGAGGTGTGGAGTTGTCCGATAATCCAGAAAAGAAGTTCTTCGTCCATTTTTTGTTTGTATTTTAGCTGGAATAAAATTGCAGCGCGTTGTAACCATATGTTGTCTGATGCAATCCATTTTGGAATATAGGCAGAAATTAATTCTGGATGTTTTAAAAAGATACCACCTAAAAAGGTAGGGACGATGCTATCAACAGAATCCCACCAAGATTTTGTGACAATAAGTTCTTCTAGAAATGGGATATGAGTTTCGTTTATATGCTTTTTATATTTTTGCATGATATCGAGTGCAGCAGCTTGAAATTCTCGTTCTGGTAAGTCCCAAAGCTCACGTACGATAATTTGGAAGTCTTTTTTATCTGGGAGAGTATGTATTTGAATAACGTCTTTCAATAATTGCCTTCTTTCAGGTGTTTGAATACCGAGAAACGGGAAGTGATTTTTCATATAACGTGCCATTGGTTCTGCTTTTTCTGGGTTTTGATTTGCTGTGAAGTGCTCTTGTAATGCTTTTACAAATGGATGCATAAGTACGTTCTCCTCTCTTATTATCTTTCTTATTTTATTATACAGAGAGTTTGGGTGAATTTTAAAACATAACTTGCAATGTAATGAAATATGTTGAGAGTAGAGAGGAGAGGATAAGATGGAAGATCAAAGCGTACTAGCAGGTTTCTTTGCTCTTAGTTTTGCGTTTATTGTTGTTATATTAATTTGGGCAATTATTTCGTATTTGTTAACGGCTTTTGCACTTTATACGATGGCGAAAAATGATGGTGCAACTGATGGTGTTCTTGCTTTTATTCCTTTTTTAAATAGTAAAACGTGGGGGGACTTGGCAAAAGACAAATTACCAGATTTCTTAAAAGAAGAAGCAGGGTGGAAAGTATTCGGTATATATGTCGCATGTTTTATTTTTAATTTCGTACCAATTATAAGTTTACTAGCAACAGCTGTATCGATTGTGTTGTCCATTTATCTCATCTACGCTATTTTAGACAGATACGGAACGAACTCTATATTATTTACAATTATTCATACAATCACGTTTTCGGTTTTCTTGCCGATTCATTTGTTCATTATTCGGAATGAGCCGGTGAGATATAACGAGTAGATATATGTGGGGAGCTGTTCCAAAGGTTTTTTGGAACGGCTCTTTGTCGCTCTTTGTCAGTAAATCGATATTTCGTTTAAAATCGTTGATATATTGTAAGTTGTGATAGATATATTCGAAGAATCGTTAATATAATCTCATTTACCAAGAGAAAAAGGGCTGCCACATGGACAGCCCTTTTTCTACTACATAAGATAGCGTAAATAAATATAAATATGAGAAATGATTAATGAAACGATCATAATCGGGAAGCCGACTTTAAGGAATTCCATGTAGCTAAATTTATGTCCTTCACGACTTGCGATTCCGGCTACGATTACGTTAGCAGAAGCGCCGATTAATGTTCCGTTTCCACCTAGGCAAGCACCTAATGCTAATGCCCACCATAGTACGTCGATTTGTGCGTCAGAAGGTGATAAACCTAGCCCAACTGCCATATCGTTAATAAGTGGGATCATTGTTGCAACGAATGGAATGTTATCGATTGTTGCAGAGGCGATACCAGATACCCATAGAATAAGGATAGAGGCTTGAGAAATATCTCCGCCTGTTATTCCGATTACTTTTTGAGCTAACGTTTTGATAAGACCGATATCGATAAGTCCTCCAACGAGTACGAATAGTCCCGCGAAGAAGAAAATTGTTACCCATTCTACGCTAGCGAATACTTCTTCAATTTCATGTTCTTTCACACCGATTAACATAAGGACAGTAGCGCCAGTTAAGGCGATGATAGCTGCATCAATATGGAAAATAGAATGAGTCATGAAACCTACAATTGTAAGTCCAAGTACTGTTAAAGATTTTTTCATTAATACTGGGTCTTTAATGTATTGTTTTTCATCTAAGCTCATTAATTTCTTAATTTGTACAGGATCAGCAATTAATTGTTTACGGTACATGAAGTAAAGCATTGTTGCTGTTACTGCAATGATAATAATTACGATTGGTGCTAAGTTTAGTAAGAAAGCATTGAAATCTAAATGCTTATTTGCAGAACCAATCATAATATTCGGTGGGTCACCAATTAATGTTGCTGTTCCTCCGATATTTGAAAAAATAATTTCAGAAAGTAAATACGGAACAGGATTTACTTGCAAGATGCGCGTAATAGATAAAGTAACTGGAACAACAAGAAGTACTGTTGTAACGTTATCTAAAAATGCGGAGCCAAGCGCGGTAAGTAAGGAAAGTGAAATTAAAATTTTAATTGGATTTCCTTGTGCTCCTTTTGCGGCTTTAATGGCAACGTATTGGAAGACACCTGACTTACTTGTAATGTTTACCAGTATCATCATACCGATGAGTAACGTAATAGTTCCCCATTCAATATGTTTCGTAAAGGCATTGTGTAAGTCAACGACCCCTGCAATCACCATGAATGCTGCACCAAGAAGTGCGATGACAGCGCGGTTAATTTTTTCAGAAATAATAATGGCATATGTAATTAAAAAGACTGCGATAGCGAAATAATACTGCCAGTTTGCGAGCTCTTGCGTTGTTTCGTGCAAAACTCTCATCTCCTTTCATTCACTTTTCTTAGTGTGTCAAAAAATTAACTAGATGAAACACACATAACGTCATTATAAAGTAGAAAAATGGCGGATGTAAATGAAAGGGTTTATTTTGTCATATTTTCTGCATAGGTCATTTTTTCTTATTTTTAAAAATATTTGTGGGCATTTGACATATATATAAGATACATCCAATCTGAATATTTCAAATGGAATCAGCATTCGAGCTTGTTCGTGTAAGAGTGTCAAATAGAAAGGAATGACAAAGATGATAAGGAAGGGATCGTATGGATGAACAACGATTTTTGTTTTTAGACTTTGAGTTTACGATGCCCCAGCATAGAAAAAAGCCAAAAGGTTTTTTCCCGGAAATTATTGAGGTAGGACTCGTTTCAGTTGTTGGTTGTAAGGTGGAAGATACGTATGCATCACATGTCAGGCCAAAAACATTTCCGTCTTTAACGGATCGATGTAAAAAATTTTTAGGAATTAAACAGGAAGTAGTGGACAAAGGAATTTCTTTTCATGAACTTGTTGAGAAACTTGCAGAATATGAAAAGAGGTGTAAACCGACAATTGTAACGTGGGGAAATATGGATATGAAAGTCTTAAAGCATAACTGTGAAATGGCGGGCTTAGAATTTCCATTCTTTGGACAGTGTCGTGATTTATCGCTTGAGTATAAGAAGTTTTTTGGAGAGAGAAATCAAACAGGACTATGGAAAGCAATTGAGGCGTATGGAAAAGCAGGAACAGGAAAGCATCATTGTGCGCTTGATGATGCGATGACGACATATAATATTTTTAAGTTAGTAGAAAAAGATAAAGAGTATTTAGTCAAACCAGCACCTCCGACATTAGGAGAACTTGTTGATTTTTCGAAAGTGTTAAAGAAGGTGAGTACACAGTAACGACCAAATTGCACAACATGTAATTTGGTCGTTTTGTTTTTTAAAGCTTGTAATCTTGCTTCAATTGCTGAAGTGTTTCTAGACTACGCCCCGCAAAAGGTGAATCATCTTCAGAAAATGAATTCATTTGTGTTTCTAATGCTAATTTTAGTGACTCTGTATAATCCGGAATTTCTCCTTCATATTTCTTCACCATTTGCTCTGGAATGTTCGTCTGTTCACGAAAAGCTAAAGCGCGTCTTTCATGGAAGAATGGTACGTCAGCTTGTTTTACATTATGTAAATCACCTTGCACCGGATGCTTTAAAACAGCTAATACTTTTACGACGTAACTGCCAGGACGGCTATTTGTAATTTCGCCTATGTATTTTCCCGTTTTATAAATACCCGTAACGATTTCACCAATTTCAAATGTTTCTCTCATATTTTTCACCTCAAGTTTATAGTAAGGAAAGTGCGCGAAGGAGTCAAAGAAATCATTCGCTTAAGGAATGTCCTTGAGAATGTGAAGGGGTTCAACTATAATTTAAAGTGATATAACAGAAAATTCCGATGATTTTTAAATCCTATAATAAGGAGTGTTTCATATGATGCCTTTATATTTTCCGGAAGATAAAACAGAATATATTATTCCAGGGATTGTTTGCGTTCTATTTATCGTCGGTGCGGTTGTTACGTGGCGTATGTTTATTCGTGTATCAAAACGAGAAGCAGAGCGATTGCAGAAAGTAGAAGAAAAGCTTTTAGCTGAAAAGAAACAGTAATTCATTTTTGTATGTTTCCCTCTATGCTCGGACAATCTAAAGGCAGAAAGTATTTTGGAGGGAATAGAATGAAAAAACGGCTTTTTTTCAGTTTTTGTTTATTATTTCTAATGGCGGGTTGTGACCAAGGGAAGCCGAAAGAAATTGATGTGAAATTACATAATGCTTCAGGTGATGAAGTTGGGACTGCAAAAGTAGCTCAGCAAACAAGTGGAGTGAAAATTACGATCAAAGCGGAAGGGTTTACACCAGGGCCACACGGGCTACATGTACACGAAATCGGAGAGTGTAAAGCGCCTAGTTTCGAATCATCTGGGAATCATTTTAATCCAGATAATAAAAAACATGGGCTTCTCAATCCAAAAGGTGCGGAAAATGGTGATTTACCGAATGTAGTGGCGGATGGTTCCGGGAAGATTAAAGCAGAAATCGATGCGCCGCATATAACGCTTGAAGAAGGAAAAACGACGATTCATAGAAAAGATGGGGCGTCTATTATTATTACAGAAAACGCTGATGATGGCATGACACAACCAGTAGGAAAATCTGGTGACCGAATTGCTTGTGGTGTTATTGTTAAAAAAGCGTCGGATATGAAGAAAAAGTAGAAGCTACCGTGAAAGGTAGCTTTTGTTGTTATGAGAATGTATGGTGTAGTCTGTTTAAAATTTCTTCTAAAACAGATCTTGGGCAGCCGATGTTAATTCGGATATGGGTTTCCCCGCCTGTCCCGTATTTCTCACCAGGTTCAACGATGATTTTACCTTTGTCTTCAAGTAATGCTGTTCGTTCATCTTGAGAAAGGTTCAAGCGGGAACAATCAATCCACAGTAAAAAACTGCCTTCTGGTTTAATTACAGAAAGAGCTGGTATGTGATTTTGAATATACTCACAAGCAAATTGAGCATTATCTTCAACGTACAATCGAATTTCATTTAGCCAATCATTACATTCTGTATACGCGCTTTGCATTGCTGTATAAGCAAATGTATTTAATCCGTGGAATCCTTGTCTATGTTGGATAGACATAAAGGCATTACGGAGATTTTCATTCGGAATAATAATGATTGATGCTTGTAATCCAGCGATATTAAATGTTTTGCTCGGAGCCATACAAGTAATAGTGCATGCTGCTAATTCTTCAGATAAAGAAGCAAACGGTGTATGAGTATGGCCTTTATAAATAATATCGGCGTGAATTTCATCGGCGACAACGGTTACATTATATTGCGTACATAACGAACCGAGTTTTGTTAGTTCATCTTTCGTCCAAACACGTCCAATAGGATTGTGAGGGCTACAAAGAAGCATTAGTTTTACACCTTGTTTAAATTGAGTTTCTAGATGTTCGAAGTCTATCTTATATGTGCCATTTTGTTTAAATAAGGGACTCTCACATAATTGTCTATTATTTGTTTTGACCATTTCAAAAAATGGTGGATAAATAGGAGGTTGTACGAGTACAGATTCTCCTTCTTGCGTTAATGCTTGTATGCTCGTACTAAGAGCTGGAACGATGCCTGCACTAAATACAATCCACTCTTTTTTTATATCCCAATTGTATTGGCTTTTTGTCCAATCGCAAATAATATCCCCAATATTTTCTGGAGGAATTGTATAGCCGAAAATAGGATGTTCTATACGCTGTCGTAATGCAGTTTGAATTGGTTTTGGTACTTCAAAATCCATATCTGCAATCCAGGCATGGAGAAGTTCCTCGTTTTTATATGTATCCCATTTTGTACTGTGTGTACCACGCCGATTTACCGTTTTATGAAATAGTTGCATATGTTTGCCCCCTTCTTCTGTAAAACCGTTAAAGTTATGAAAGTTCTCTCTCTTCTTATAGAATAGCTGATGTGATAGGATAAAGAAAAGTATTAAAAAGTGAAAAGGCGGGAAGCGAATGGGTACATATGAAAAGATGATAGAGTTTGTGAAGAATTGGGATCCGTTTCAAATGGGGCCGGAGTTTTATGAAACAGAAGCGAGCGATGTTGTGAACGTCGTAAGTGTGTTTGACGATCCAAAATACATCGCCAAAAAGATTCAACATATATACTTTATGTCTTTTGAGGAAGTACCAGCGCTTGAAAAATGTGAGAAGTTAGCTGTGGAATTACTTGTAATAAAAGAAGGCGGAAGTTGTTCATTGTAGGCTGTCGGAATTTACGACAGCCTTTTTGTTTATTTTAGTTCGTTCGGATTGATTAAAGTTGCGCTTCACAGTGCGGAAAACGTCATGATTTCTTCATAAACATGCTCGGGCTTTTCTTCTGGTAGTAAGTGCCCTGTATTTTCGTAAGAGATAAATGTTGAATTAGGTAAATCTTTATGGAGACGGTGTCCTACATGTACAGGGACGACGCGATCTTTTTCACCCCAAATGAGTAATACTGGTGTTTCGATTTTTTGTAATTCAGTTGAAGATAGGTCACCTTCACGGTCTCTTATCATTCGAGTTAGGGCAGGGAATATACGATCATCATAAAAAGGGGCGGAGTAACCTTCTTTCATTTCATCGTCAATTAATGAGTGATCATGAACGACATTCATTAAGTTGTGAACAATACCGCGCCGTATAATCCAGTTCTTTACGTATAAATGAAAGAACGGTAAATAAGAAGAATACATTAAAGGTAAGTTTGCGCGTGCTAAATAGCTAGAGCTACATAGTAAAATCGTCTTTGAGATTAGTTCAGGACGTATACGGTTTACATAGAGAGAAATTTGCCCACCCATAGAATGACCAACTAATACAATATTTGAGAGAGATAAATGTTCAATTAAATCGATAATAATCGTTGCTAAATTGTGATAAGAATACTTAAAGAGATGAGATTTATCACTTTTTCCGAATGGTGGTAAATCAAGGGCGATTACTGTACCTTCCTTTGTTAGTAAAGGAATGAGTCGTCGATAGCTAAATGAGGAAGATAGGAAGCCGTGAACGAGTACGAAAGTAGGTCGCTCTTTTTTATTATTATGTTCATACAATTCGTAATGAATAGTAGTGCCGCGAGTGGAAAAAGTGAAGTAAGGGCATTTGCATTCATGGTTCATTTTTTTTCACTCCATTGATTTTTGTTCATATCATCTCCAAGGGCGAAAAAAATATGTTAACAAAAAAAGGCAAGATGACATCGTCATCTTGCCTTTCGTTTATTTATAATTACCCACGAACAATATTTGGTGGTGTTTTTCCTTGTAATCCTGCCACTAAATTTTCAGCAGCTGTCATTGCCATTTGCTGCCGAGTTTTTAATGTTGCAGATCCGATGTGCGGTAAAGTTACAACGTTTTGTAATGATAAGAGCGGATTATCTTTTTGAACCGGCTCTTGTGTAAAGGTATCAATGCCTGCTGCAAATATTTTCTTTTCTGTTAAGGCATGAATTAATGCAGCTTCATCTACTGTTTTCCCGCGAGAAGCATTAATGAAAATTGCTGTTTCCTTCATTAGTGAAAATTCCTTTTCACCGATAAGATGATACGTTTCATCTGTTAATGGAGTAAGAAGAATAATAAAATCAGATTGCTTGATTAGAGTTTGTAAATCACAATATGTAGCATCAAATTTTTGCTCAGCTTCTTCTTTACGGCGACGGTTATAGTAAAGGACATTCATATCAAATCCGAATTTCGCTCGTTTTGCGACAGCTTCTCCAATTCGTCCCATTCCGATAATACCGATCGTACTATGATGTACATCTAGTCCGAAGTGTTCTTTTCCGATTTCAGCGTTCCATTCACCATTTTTTACATAGGAATTGAGTTCGCAAACACGGCGACCAGCAGATAACATAAGAGCGAAAACGAGATCTGCTACTGTATCATCTAATACATATGGTGTATTCGTTCCGATGACATTTCGCTTTTCCATCGCTGTTAAATCAAAATTATCGTAGCCAACAGAAATGTTACTCACCACTTTTAAGTTAGGAGCTACATCTAACAATTCGTCATTAATAGCAGATCCGAAATTTAATAACCCATCTTTATCTTTTATTTTTTCCAATAGAACATCACGAGGTACTTTCTCGTTTTGATCCCATTTTTCAAAATCACAGTGTTTTGATAAATAGTTTTCTACAAATGTTGGAACTGGTTCGGCAATATATACTTTTGGTTTCACGGTTCCATCCCCTTTCCTCTTTATCCCGATTGGTACAGCTAATAATCAGTGGGGATGAACAAAACCCCCGCTGATTAAAGTTTCACTTTATTTTGACATAATTCTCTAAAAAAAGCTTCTTTCCAAACATGAAAAAGTATTTGTATAATTTAGACACAAACTAAAAGGAAGGATGATTTATATGGTGACAGAGAAAGAATTAGAGTTATTAGCTTGTCTTGAAAAGAATAGTCGTTTATCTGTAGATACATTAGCGAAGCTGTTAAATATAGAAGTAGAAGAAGTGAAGAAGATTGTTGCAAAATTAGAAAGTGAAAAGATTATTGTGGACTATGTAACACATATTGATTGGACAAAAGTGAAAGAACATACTGGTTTAACAGCGATGATTGATGTGAAAGTTACGCCAAAGCACGGCGTGGGGTTTGATGCGGTTGCTGAACAAATTTATCGTTATTCAGAAGTGAAATCAGTGTATTTAATGTCAGGGACATATGATCTTTCTATTACATTAGAAGGGAAGACAATGGGAGAAGTAGCGATGTTTGTTTCTGAGAAATTAGCAACGATTGAATCTGTCGTTTCTACGACAACACATTTCATTTTGAAGAAGTATAAACATGAAGGAATTATTTATGAAAAAAACGATGATGATAAGCGAATTGTGGTGACACCATGAAGCAATTTAAACTATCTAGAGCGGCAGAATCTTTACAACCATCTGGTATTCGAAAGTTTTTCGATTTAGCAGCAAATATGAAAGGTGTTATTTCTCTTGGGGTAGGAGAGCCAGACTTTGTTACACCTTGGAATGTAAGGCAAGCATGTATTCGTTCTTTAGAACAAGGATATACGTCATATACAGCAAATGCAGGATTATTGGAGCTCCGCCGAGAAATAGCAAAGTATCTAAAAAAACAATTTGCAGTATCTTATGATCCAAACGATGAAATCATCGTTACGGTTGGAGCAAGCCAGGCGTTAGATGTAGCGATGCGCGCCATTATAAATCCTGATGATGAAGTGCTCATTATTGAACCAAGCTTCGTTTCTTATGCACCGCTTGTATCATTGGCTGGAGGAGTTCCAGTTCCTGTAGTGACTACTTTAGAAAACGAGTTTAAAGTACAACCAGAAAAAATTGAAGCGGCTATTACAGCGAAAACAAAGGCAATATTACTTTGCTCCCCCAATAATCCAACAGGTGCAACGTTAAACAAATCCGAATTAGAAAAGCTGGCAGTTATTGTTGAGAAGTATAATTTAATCGTGTTATCTGATGAAATTTATGCAGAGCTTGTATATGACGAAGTGTATACAAGCTTCGCGAGCATTCAAAACATGCGTGAACATACGATATTAATTTCAGGATTTTCAAAAGGATTTGCGATGACAGGATGGCGCCTCGGGATGATTGCAGCCCCTGTTCAATTTTCAGAATTAATACTCAAAATCCATCAATATTCAATGATGTGTGCACCAACGATGTCTCAATTTGCTGCACTTGAAGCATTGCGCGGGGGAAATGATGAAGTAATTCGAATGAGAGATAGCTATAAAAAACGTCGTAACTTTATGGCGACATCTTTCAATGAAATGGGCTTAACATGTCATGTACCAGGTGGGGCATTTTATGTTTTCCCTTCTATAGCATCAACCGGACTATCTTCAGCAGAATTTGCAGAACAATTATTATTAGAAGAACAAGTGGCTGTTGTTCCTGGAAGTGTGTTTGGTGAGAGTGGTGAAGGATTTATTCGCTGCTCATATGCAACATCGCTTGAACAGCTTATGGAAGCGATGAAGAGAATGGAACGGTTCATAGAGAATAAAAAAAGGACAAAACATAATACGTTTTGTCCATAAAAGGGGGGGAATACTAGAAAGCCATGTGTTAGTATTCTATCCCAATATTGGAGAATTATACGTATTGCAGGAAATTTTTTCGTGAATTTTGAATGAGTTCTATCATAGTGGTATAATTTACTAATATAAGGTGTGAGTATCCTCGGTATTTTATTTAAGGTACTTATTCACCAATCGGATATTTAATAATAAGTACATCTGTTTTGCAATCTACATTTGTAGAGAAAATGGTAAACGTATGGGAGTGTTTCATATGTCAGAACAATATACAACAGGAGTGGTTGTAACAGGGAAAGTGACTGGAATTCAAGATTACGGTGCATTTGTAGCGTTAGATGCAGAAACACAAGGACTTGTGCATATATCTGAAATTACAAATGGATATGTAAAGGATATTCATGACTTTTTGAAAGTCGGCGATACAGTAGAAGTAAAAGTACTTTCGATTGATGAAGAGCACAGAAAAATGAGTTTATCGTTAAAAGCGGCGAAAAGAAAACAAGGAAGGATTCTTATACCGAATCCATCTAAGGACGGATTTAATACGTTGCGAGAAAAGCTGACAGAATGGATTGAAGAGTCCGAGTTAACAAAGTAAAAGAGGAACGCATATGAGCGTTCCTCTTTTACTTTATCTTATGATATATATTTGCAAATATGATTGCATGCAATCATATTCGTATGTCGGAGGTGAAGAGGACATACTGGTTATCGAATTTCGTTTGTTTCTGGGTGTGTACCAAGATTTTCAGATGGTTTAAAGAGTAAACCAAGATTGATAAGCCCAGATATACCAACGATGCCGTAAATAATACGTGCGAGAGCTGAGTTTTGTCCGCCGAAAATGGCTGCTACTAAGTCAAACTGGAAGAACCCGATTAGTCCCCAGTTTACTGCACCAATTACAGTAAAGACTAATGCGATACGTTGCAATGTACTCATGAAAAAGCCCCCCTTAATTGTGAAGCATGAGCAAGCGCTGAGTTAATCAACTCTTTTATAGAATGGTGCAGTTATGTTGTTTTTATACATAAAAAATGTGTGAAAAAAGGATGTATATACATCTATACCGAAAAATGCGAATTTTTATGCAAAAAATGAACTTTTTCTAAAAAATATATATTGGTTACGTTTACACTGGTTGAATCGCTTGATTTACAACTTCAGTTTCGCTAAAGTGAATACAGAAATACATATCCATAATTGGAGGGAAAAAGATGAGTACACATGTAACGTTCGACTATTCTAAAGCGTTATCCTTCATCGGTGAACATGAAATCACTTATTTACGTGATGCAGTGAAAGTAACACATCATGCAATCCACGAAAAAACTGGGGCTGGGAACGATTTCCTTGGTTGGGTAGAGCTTCCGCTTCAATATGACAAAGAAGAATTTGCTCGCATTCAAAAATGCGCAGAAAAAATTAAAAATGACTCTGACATTTTACTTGTTGTAGGTATCGGTGGTTCTTACCTGGGAGCACGCGCAGCAATCGAAATGTTAAACCATTCTTTCTACAACACGCTTTCTAAAGAACAACGTAAAACTCCACAAGTGCTATTTGTTGGACAAAACATTAGCTCCACTTACATGAAAGATTTAATGGATGTATTAGAGGGTAAAGACTTCTCTATTAACGTTATTTCTAAATCAGGTACAACAACAGAGCCGGCACTCGCATTCCGTATTTTCCGTAAGTTATTAGAAGAGAAGTATGGAAAAGAAGAAGCTCGCAAACGTATTTATGCAACTACAGATAAAGCGCGTGGTGCATTAAAAACATTAGCTGATAACGAAGGCTACGAAACATTCGTAATTCCAGATGATGTTGGAGGACGTTTCTCTGTATTAACGCCAGTTGGTTTATTACCAATCGCAGTAAGTGGCTTAAATATTGAAGAGATGATGAAAGGTGCAGCTGCTGGTCATGACGACTTCGGGACATCAGAACTAGAAGAAAACCCAGCTTACCAATACGCAGTAGTTCGTAACGCTTTATACAATAAAGGAAAAACAATTGAAATGCTTGTTAACTATGAGCCAGCACTTCAATACTTCTCTGAATGGTGGAAACAGTTATTTGGTGAAAGTGAAGGAAAAGATCAAAAAGGTATTTTCCCATCTTCAGCAAACTTCTCAACTGACTTACACTCATTAGGTCAATACATTCAAGAAGGTCGTCGTGACTTATTTGAAACAGTTCTTAAAGTAGGTAAATCTACACATGAACTAAAAATCGAATCAGAAGACAACGATTTAGATGGATTAAACTACCTTGCTGGTGAAACTGTAGACTTCGTAAACACAAAAGCATACGAAGGTACATTACTTGCACATAGCGATGGCGGAGTACCAAACTTAATCGTAAATATTCCTGAATTAAATGAGTACACATTCGGTTACCTTGTATACTTCTTCGAAAAAGCATGTGCGATGAGCGGCTACTTATTAGGCGTAAATCCATTTGACCAACCAGGAGTAGAAGCATACAAGAAAAACATGTTTGCTTTACTTGGTAAACCAGGATTTGAAGAATTAAAAGCAGAATTAGAAGAGCGTTTAAAATAATAAAAAGCGACCGGGTTTCCGGTCGCTTTTTATTATTTTACTGAAATGTCCATCGGTATATTCAAACTAGAATGGGTATGCTAAAGGAAAAGTCTAGGAGGGATGGGCTTGATTCCGATTCAATCAAATTTAGAAGGACATACATATGCGTTATATAAGTTAGAAGAGGTTATGAAACCACTTGGATATAGTATAGGTGGTAATTGGGATTATAATAAAGGATGCTTCGATTACAAAATCGATGAAGAAGATGGGTATCAATTTTTACGAGTGCCGTTTACAGCGGTAGATGGTGAACTAGATGTACCTGGTGTAGTAGTCCGTCTTGAAACGCCGTATATTCTTTCGCACGTATATCAAGACGAACTAGATGATAATGTAAACACTTTAACCGCAGGAACGAGTGGGATGGATCAATTTGCTGAACCGAAAGATCCAGATGGAAATGTAAAAAGAAAGTATATTAATATTGGGAAAGTGCTCATGCAGGAACTAGAGAAACATTTTATTAATGGTGAATAACAATGAGTATATCGCCTCCGATAAGAATGAAGGAATGGACTGGATTAATCATATATTGATCGTCACGCTTTATACCTAGTAAGAGAATGTTTTGTTTTAAAAGAGTGTAGCTACAATTTGCAAAGGATTGTCCAGTGCAGGATGGGGGAAGCTCCATCAGTTGTAATTTGTTATCAGAGATTTCATCGTAAAGTGAGAAGAATACACCTGAAATGGAAGGGAATAAAAGAGATGCGGTAAATACATAGCTCGTTAATTTATTTCCTTCTATAATTTCTGAGGCGCCAGCTCTCATTGCATTTTGGATTTGTTCAGTAGTAAGAAGTTCAGCGATGCAGTAAATGTTTTGATTCAGTCCTGTTGCAGTTAAAATATTTAAAATGGACTCTGTGTCCGCTAAGCTTTCGTTTTTTTCTTTATCGGCTGTTATTAATATAGTGTGAGCGGTTGTAATATTAGCTTTTAATAAAGTTTGGTCGTGATGTGGACAACCTTTTATAAACTCTAAATGATGAAATGGCTTTGGGAGTAAAGAAAGTGTTTCATCAATTAAAACGATATCAAGGTTTGGTTGTAATATGTGCATTTGTTTTACTACATGTTTTGCACGCTCATTCCAGCCGACGATAATCATATGACCGTTAGCTGTTGCAGCTTCTTCTCCTTTTATTTTCATATATTGTTTATTAATCATGTCGGTAGCGAATAGAACCATATAATAAGAACAAAATCCAGTTCCTAATAAAATAATGCCTATACCAATCAGCTTGCCTATTGTTGTATGGGGGGCAAAATCTCCGTATCCAACTGTGAAAATAGTAACAATTGACCACCAAATTCCGTCAAACCACGTGGTGAAGTGTGCTGGCTCTAATTTATGTATAAGAAATCCAGAAAAAGCAGTAAGTACAATAATAAAACAAATTAAACGAAAAATAATGGAATCACGAAATGTATCTACTAAATTTGGACGGGATTTCAATTTCCTATTCCTCCTTACTTTGCAGGACTACATTCATTGTTACCATTATAGAAAAAAGAAAAACTCTCTAATTAAAAAGAGAGTTTTTTCATATTACATACTTTCAACTTCAGTTTGTTGAACACTTTCAAGATGCTGAAGAGCATAATAAACATCAGCAGTATGTCTTTTTTGATCGATAGATAATTTAAGGTGTAAATAGTGAGCGCCATTTTCTAATGTTTTGAGCTTCATATTCTTAACTTTTATATCCATTTCTTTTATCTCTTCAATTACAACGGGGATATTGTCCATCTCGCGCACAACGAGTTTCACTGCGATATCACGTTGACGAAATGATCTAGGGCCTATAAATTTCATCGTTAATGGTATAAGTTCTACACTTATCATAAGGAAACACATTCCGAAAGTAGCCTCGATATAGAAACCAGCTCCAACGGCAATACCAATACCAGAAGCACCCCAAATCATAGCTGCAGTTGTTAGTCCTGCAATACTATCATTTCCTCTTCGTAAAATAACGCCGGCACCTAAAAAACCGATTCCTGATACAATTTGAGCGGCGAGTCGAAGCGGATCCATATTCATATGATCGGTATGAGGTAAGTTGTAAGCTGCTTTAATAGAAACAATTGTCAGGAGGCAACTAATTATAGAAATAACTAAACAGGTTTTTAAACCGAGTGGTTTCCGTTTTAATTCACGCTCTAAACCGATGGCGAATCCTAAAATAGCTGAGAGACCTAGTTTGAGTAATAAATCGGCGTAGTCCATATATATTCCTCCTTGTATGATATAGGGATAAAACATTTATATAGAAAGAAACGTTTTGGGATAGAGTAACTTTATATAGAATATATGTAGGAATTACTTATACATGAAAGAGATATTTCGTTTAAGTATATGATATTAAAAAAGAAATGTGGGTGGTTTTTAAAAAAGTTTATAAAAGGTGTTGCATTTCATTTTTCGCCATGATATATTAATAACCGTCGCTGATGCGGAAACGCAGAAAACGACAAAAAAGAAATTGAAAAACTTAGTTGACATCGAAAAACGAAGATGTTAACATAAGGAAGTCGCAAATGAGCGACCAAGTAGTTCTTTGAAAACTGAACGAAACAAACAACGTGAACGTCAATTTTTATTTTTAGATGCTAGACAAACTAACTTTATTGGAGAGTTTGATCCTGGCTCAGGATGAACGCTG